>CAZLWN010000100.1:0-14064 GCA_964563195.1 uncultured Undibacter sp.
CGCGATCGGGCGGAGCGCCGCCGGAAAGGGAAGCCCCAGCGCCCAGCAGCAGCGCAAGGCAGCCTAATACGCCGCCCGCATTTGCAGCTATTGCTGTCAGCCGTGCCACTCGCATGGCGACAACTTCGGTCATGCTGATTGACGGTCGGTTAACGAAGCGGCCAAGACTTGGTAACAATAATTTTAACATGCAGTGTCCGCTATGGGTCAAAAGCAGACAAACCGTCCCCGGCCAAACTCGGCCTTTGTCCGCTATTGTCCAAAAGCGGACATTCGACGGCCGAGGTCGCTTGTGCGCTTTGTGCCAATAGCGGACATCAGCTAACCAAATCGCAAACAGAAAGACCGCCATACGGCGGTCTTTCCAAAATCTGATCAGGTTTTTGTTCAGGCTGCGGGAGCGGCGGCTTTTCGTTCCCTACGCCAGCCGAGCAGCCCATCGCCTGCGTGGGGCTGACCGATCGCGCTCGTCTTATTAAGACGGTTTCCAAGGCGGCATCGTTGCGAGATTGGACGTTAGATCGGAAGTCCTGACATAGCCGTCGTGTTTGCCGTCCTCGTCGATGTCCACGCTGGACCAGTCACCGGATTGCGCAAAGATTCTGACATTGCCATTTCTCGGGATGCGATTGCCGGAATTGCAGTGTTTGCGGTCGATCAATCCACCGCCACCACCGCTTTCCCGAAAGACCGGCGTTGCGCGGACCGCGAAGCGACGCTGGTCAAAAATCTTCTGGTTGCGGCTTTGGTCGACTTTTCCCGTTCCCCACGCGCCGATATTGGACACCCGTGGGTTCTGCAGGTTCGTATCAAGGTCGAGGCCAATCGAACATTTGCCGGGCGCCCCGAACCAGCGAAGGTCAGCTTGGTTCTGATAAAGATGCCATCGTTCGCTGTTATAGAAATCGACGCTTTCGTAGTGCGACCGCGAGACGGACAGCCAATTATAGGCGACGAGCTTTTCCTCGCGGAGGATGCGGTTGACGTAGCCGTTGCCGTAGACCCCGATCGCATAGCGGCTGCCGACCGTTTGATTGATGACTCGGAAATACGCAACGACAGCATCTACGATGTCGCGATCTAGGGTCAAGTTGAAGTCGATCCCGAAATAGATTGCCGAGCTTTCGGGCTGCCCGACCAACTTGGCCTGACCCAGCGCGGCCTTTGCATCGGCTGCGACTTCGGCCTTCGCCGAGCCGCTATCTTCCAATCCGCGTAGAAACTTCGCGGGAACGTTGTTTCGATACTGGTAGAGGGAAACGATCGAAAGGCCGTTCCTGATCAGCAACGTCGGCTCGCGGACCCCGTTTATGATATTGGCGTCGGACGCCATGATCTTTTCGCGCAGGCCAGGCTGGGGCTTTCTCGCGAAAAACCGCACGACCACCTTCACGTTCTGGGCAGTCAACTTCGAGGCGACCTTTGCCGCATTATACGGGGTATCGACAATGGCAATACTTCCCGGATCGTTGGGTTGCCCAACCGCCGCGTTGGTCGGCATGAAAGCGCTGGCCAGCAGCCCGCCCGTGAATGCTCGTCTCGATACGTGTGGCATTTCCCTCTCTGAAGAGACGTTGTCTGATGCTCACCGTTTTTGCCGGGCTTTGAGCTCGTTGAATTTGGCCAGCGCTCGTTTAAACGTACCATCGAAGAGCCACATCGCATCCAGAATTTCGCGCATGGTCGCAGATGTTTTCGCTCTGTCGGCTTTTCCGAAGGCAAAGATGCTGTTATTGCGCAAATATCCCATGATTCTCGGGCTGAAAATCTTGTAGTTGACCAGGTTACCTGAATTGAGCGCGGACTTTGCCGGGCTGGGAATGATTTGAATCAGCTCGAAAAATCTCATTTGATCGATGGGGTTTGGCAACGCTTTCATGATCGCCGGTATTCGCGGGAAAAGGTCCGCGTGCGCGTTCATGAGGCCGTCTCTCACGGCGGTCCAGTGATTGTATCGATGATCTGAATTGCCAACCCGCGCCTCTTCCTTTTCGTCGCGCGCGTTCAGTTTGGGGTCAAGGAATGCGATGGACTTCTTGATTGCCGCCCATTTCTTTCGACCATTTCTGTCCTCGGCGACCCCTGTTTGAAAGCTTCCTTTGTAGGAATTCGAGCGCGCATTCCCTATGTTTTGGTTGCCATCTGTCTCTGCAAAGAAGACAGCTAGGCTGATACGGCCTGCTACTTCGGCGTGCGCTGCATCGAGGCCCTTAATCCGAGCGATTGCGGTCCCCAGGTCGACAACGTCTTTATACGGCGTATCGGATTTCTGCGCATTGGTGGGGGGCGCCTGCATGATAGCGAAAAGATTCTTGTACTCGTCGACAAGCGGTTCATTGTCGGCATCGAAGTATGCCGGAGGAATTCCATATTTATTGGGCCTCCCGATTCTGGACGGCAGCGCGTCGGTCAGATCTTTGTACGCACCCATCATGTTGATGCGAGCAAGATAAAGTGCTTGTCCCGGTCGGTCGGGCAGCTTTTGATTCGAATTGATCTGTGCGCGCCGCTCGCTCAAGACCGACCTGAAGTCCTGTACCGTTTTGTTGTAAGCATTGAGCGCATTCGACTGCAATTTCGTGAGTGTTGTGGACTGACCCAGCGCGGAGGAAATAAAGTTGAGATTGCCGATGATGATCGGGAGCCCGGGCAGATATGTGAGGCCGCAAAATCCGATTATCGCTAATAAACGAGGATAATTCAAAATATGCACGAGCACTCCTATCGGTAAATGCGATCGAAGGACAAAAGATTAATGCTCCTCAATTTTAGATCAAGGGATCTCAAATAGTGTACCGACCGGGTCGATTATTGCACTTTCGAATGTCCGCTAAGAGCCATATGCGGATATCGGCAGCCGAACTTTGGCCAATTGGGTCCTAAAGCAGGGGATCATGAGACAGGATCTCGCATTAACGACCAAAGTGGTTTGCCGGTTTCGGTGCTGAGGATGTAAGTAAGATTGCCTGGATTCGGCCAACCGGAATTTGGTGCAACGTGCGTAGCAAAGAGCGTGTCCACGCAGAGCAGTTCCTTTGCACGCTCCCGAACCGGGCGCCGGCCCGATCCCATGCGGGGATAGCCATGTGGTCTCGCCTGCTCCTCCTTGCCCTGCTACTGCTGCCCGTCCCGGCGCTGGCCGGCGCCAAGGAGAAGGTCGCGGCGCTGGCTCCGTCGGGGCTGGTGCTGGTGATGGACGCCGCGGGCAACGAGCTGGTGGCCCGGAACGCGGACAAGCCCTTCGTCCCGGCCTCCATCACCAAGATCGTGACCGCCTGGCTGGCGCTGGAAGTCCTGGGCGGGGACTACCGCTTCCAGACCCGCTTCTACCTGGACGGCGACCGGGTGCTGTACGTGCGCGGGGGCGGCGATCCCTTCCTGATCTCCGAAGAGCTGGCGCTGCTCGCGCCGAAGCTGGTCGCCGCGACCGGCAAGGTGCCGCTCACCGGCATCGTGCTCGACGCCAGCTACTACCCCGCCGACCTCCGCATCCCGGGTATCGAGGACAGCAAGCGGTCCTACGACGCGCTGAACTCCGCCCTGGCGGTGAACTTCAACACCATTTACGCCGCGCGCCGCGGCAAGAGGGTCCGCTCCGCCGAGAAGCAGACCCCGATCACCCCGCTGGCGATCAGCCAGTTCAAGGCGCGCGGGCCCAAAGGCCGCGGCCGCATCAGCCTCGCCCAGGACCCCGCGGTGAGCCTGCGGTACGCCGGCGAGCTACTCGCCGCCTTCATCGAGCGGGCCGGCGGCAGTGTGAAGGGCAAGATCTCGACCGGAACCGTGCCTGTGGGGCTCGCCCCGGTCTACATCCACAGCCAGTCGCGCCCCCTCTCGGAGATTCTCCACGAGCTGCTCGTCGGCTCGAACAACTATATTGCCAACCAGGTTTTCCTGGAAATCGGCGCGCATCGCCTGGGCGCGCCCGTCAGCCTCGAGAAGTCGCTCAAGGTCGCCAACGAGATGCTCGCCGCGCACGACCTGGCCGGGGCCATCCACCTCGAGGAGGGCTCGGGCATCAGCCGCAGCAACCGCTTCACGGCGCGCGGCCTCGCCAAGGTGCTCGACCTCTTCGCGCCCCATGCCGACCTGCTCCACGGCCACGGCGGCGGCGCGAACAAGACCGGGACGCTCGACGGCGTCCGCACGCTGGCGGGCTACGCCAACACCTCGAAGCATGGGCGAGTGCGCTTCGTGATCTCGCTCAAAAGCAACAACGGCGCACTGCGCTTCCGGCTGCTCCGGGCCATCAAGTCCGAGCTGTAGCCCGGAGCGCGCTTGCCGGGTCGATGGTTCCCATGCGCCAACAAAAAGTTCCGCCATGTCCGCTTGTGGGTCATTAGCGGACAAATGATCCCGAGCCATAAGTCACTTTTGTCCGCTATAGTCCAAAAGCGGACATTCGCGGGCGAGGCTTGATTGTCCGTTAAGTGCCAATAGCGGACATTGGCGGGCCCGGGTGGAATGTCAGCTAAGTGCCAGAAGCGGCAATAACCATAAGCTAGTAGACGCGGGTAACGCTCGGAGACTTCTGATTCTTGGTTCCGATAAGCGTGATTATCGGAGGCAATGTTCGTAGCCAACCGCGGGTCTTGCGCTCACGCCAAATAATGTCCGCTTTTGGACCAAAGCGGACATTGCAGATATAGCCAACCGAACCCGGCAGGTCACGGAGGTTGCACAACCCCATTGTCAGACGCAATCAGGAATTGTTGAATAGCTGGCCGGCGGTTAGGACTTCTCGGTTTGTGAAAGTGTAGGCAATGGAAAAGGACGAGTTGGTTCCAGTCAGCGTGACCGCATTAAGGGCCGTGGGTTATTCGGCCGATGGCAAGGATGTAATCCTGTCACTGACGACAAAATACTCGACGGCGGAGCGCACGTATTCTGTGCCCGTTGAATGCTTCTCCGACCTCATTGTAGATTTGAAAAGACTAAGTAGTTCTGATGCCGCTTCGATTGAGACCCTTAGTCGAATGGAAGACTCAATAACGGCCGAATAAGCGTAATCGTTCTTGCTGCTCCAGACGATGTCCGCTTCTCACTTGGCGGACAAACGAACTAGGGCGCGTACTCATAAAAATGGTTCATGTCCGCTTCGGCCCGAAAGCGACAGAAGTTGTGCGGCGACGCAACATGTCGCGAAGGGCCACAAGCGGACATCGCACTCGCACAAAAAGAAAGACCGCCTCACGTGGCGAGTTCAAAGACGCCCTAGTCCGAAGCGTTTTTGCTTTGCCAGCATCGCCCGAATTTGCCGGATGGCTGCATCAATCTTGATCTTGAGCAGAGCCTTGCCATACTCGACCGAGGCGTGCATCGGATCGCCCGAATCTCCGGTAGGTTCCGAGTTCCATGGGACTGCCTTTAGCTGTGACAGGTCGACACCCTGCGGGTGCGCTGCAAGCAATTCCGAGGTGTCTATAATCCCCGCGTGAAATCCGATCGTCGCCGGGGTTTCGCCTTTCTCCCGTAAATAAGCGATCTGTGATTTGTCCACGTTGTAATAATCCGAAACGTGGAGGACGGCGATGCCTTGCCCGGTCCATGCGCGATCGAGCTTTGCTGCCACGGCCGCCTGCGCGGCCTGGCTGCCGCCATGATCGCCGATGAAGCAGATCGTCGTGAAGCCCGCGGACTTGAGGCTGCGGGCAATGCCTTTGAGCGTGGCGGCGAAAGCGGCTTCGGGAACGCCGAGCGTGCCGGGGAAAAGCAAATTTCCGCTCGGTGGATCGTAGTTGCCTTCGGGCACGAAGGACACCACAGGCGTCACCAGCGCATTTCCAAGTTGTCGCGCGACACGATCGCTGGTTTTCCGAACGATATAGTCGTGCTTGCCGAGCACCATTTGCGGGCCGTTCTGCTCGACTCCTCCTGTTGGCACGATCGCCACCGTGTAACCACGCTCGATTGCACTGCGCACTTGCACCCATGTCATGTCGGCCATGTTGACTGTACTGGGCATCGGCGTCGTCAGGGTGCGTTGCGGAAAACCAAATCCCAGGATGAGCGTAGCGAAAACACCAAGCGCGACGGTCAGCCAAACGGATCGACGCACGGATGGCATATCGGGTGCTGGTTTATCTTTTCCATGACCGGTCATGACACACTCTGCTCTTAGCGGCGCACAGGTTCGCCGTTGGAAGAGATTTAGGCTGCGATGCGTTTAGGGAATATTAAATTGTTTCCACATTTGACGCAGTCAGGTAGCCATGTGGCTGGCAGCCGAGAGCAAATAATCAAGCGGCCATTCGCAGACATCACGGCGTGAATTTGCCATGTCCGCTTTTCCCGCGAAAACGGACATTGTTCGCGTCAATTTAAATGTCTGATAAGGGCCAAACGCGGCCAAATCGTCGCATTTTATGCCGCGGAATCTACATTTTTTTGGCTCAGATAACCTGCCACAAATAGTCTTGAACCTCCTCGCGGCCCGCCCTCGACTAACGGCGATGCTGGCGGAGTGAGATTGCTTCCGGGCATCAAACCCGCCGATGTCGAGAGCGGATTATTCGTGCATCATCGCGTGCTGGGCGGGGGCGGCGCCGCCGGCGAGATCGAGAAGGTCAGCCACAGGTTCCAGCCTTCCGGCCTGCGGTATGAGTCGAACTCGTAATAGCCTTTCAGATTCAAATATCCCTGTGTCTGCTCATTAATCGGAAAAATATAGCCGACCTGTGGGCCAACGCCGATGACCCGCGATTCGTTTGAGCCAAGGAATGCGGCCTGACCGCTGTCCGCGGTGATCTGTTGATAGAAGTAACCGACGGCACCGATGAAGAATTGCTTGGACAGGAACTGCGACATACCCCAGTCCAGGTGCCAGTCGACGCCGTTTGTGTAGTTGGTGTCAGGATTTTCGAAATTAAAGGTAAAGCCGGTGGTGGCAGAAGCTTCAAACCCGCTCTGCGGATTGAAATAGGTATATGCGAAACCGCCGTCGATGGCGCCGTGGCCAATGCCGAGATTGGCCAACCGGGTCGGGTCGTAGGCGCCCACCGGGATGTCGCCCGTCCCGTAGACCATGAAGTTATGAACGCCGTTGTTCCAGCGAAGCGACACCGTCGGGTAAAGGTCACCAAATCCGGTCAGCGAACTGTCAATTCGACCCGTCCTCGTGGCAGCAAGCGGACCCAACATAGCCGTCAGTGTCCCGTCCAGTGACGTGTCCACACGGCCTGTCACCGCCGCAACGCCAATTGCCAACTGCCCGCCGAAAACCGGAGTTGCAAAGACATAGCTGGGATTCAAAAAGACAAGATCGGCGTTGGATTTCAAATTCAGGTCCAGATTGACTTTCAGTGTCGCACTCAGATTGTTGATGCGGATCTCCCGCGCGGCGGCGATGCTTCCGGATTGGGATACGGATGTATGGTAATAGACTGTTGCAAAAGACCATCCCGGCACTAGCGGAGCTGCTGCCAGGCTTCCGTACAGGCCCGGCAGCCAGAAGCTGACGCCGCCTTCGTCGGCCTTAGCGCTGTGCGATGCATCGACGGCAATGCCAACAAAAAATGTAAGTGCGATTAGTGCCCTAACGGGCGACTTGCTGGCTGCGCGCTGGCTCATATTGCCCCCTCCCAACAATGCCACAATTCAACATCGCATCGGCGCCGAAATCAAGAACCACGACTGCCCAGCAAATCCTTGCACCCATATGATTTCCCAGAAAATAATCTATAACGAGCTAGCGCTCGCTAAAACGGGATGACATAGCTGAGCCAAGCGCTCATGCGGATCATGACGCGCCGAATGATGTGCGTCGGCTTTGCGCTCTCGGTTTATATCGCGGCTTCGCCCGTCGTGCCTGCCGGCAATTGGATGGCAACCGCTGGATCGTCCATCGCCACACGTACCACCAATGGAGTCGCCTGAATATTGACGGGCTGCACGGCCGTGCCGCTGGCCTGCCCCTGCCCAAGGGCCATTGCCGGTAGCAGAGCGAGGACTCTACCACCGTAGACTTTGCCAGGCAGGAATTTGAAAGCGAGTTCGACCGGCTGGCCCGGAGCGATGTGCCGTGCGTAAATTTGCTGGACCTGCACACCGACAATCGTCTCATCCGTTTCAATAAAAGCCATCACAGCAGCGACCGGGAACGCAGCCACGCGCGCACCTTTGCGCAGGCCAACATTGGTTACAAAGCCGTCGGATGGCGCACGCACCACAGTCTTGTCGAGATTCCATTTTGCTGCAGCAAGTTGCGCGCGAAGCGCATCGACTTCCGCTTCACGCTGCTGGAGCGTCGCAAGCGTCCCAGCCTGCCGCTGCTCCAGCTGGCTTGCCCGTTCCAAATTGAATTGAGCCAACTTGAGTTGTGCCTCGAACTGGTGGACCTGCGCTTCGTAGGGCGCCGGATCGATCCGGAACAGAACATCACCGGCCTTGAGCGGTGTGTTGGGCTTGACCGGAACATCAACGACTTCGCCGGCCACATTCGGCACGATTGCAACAGATTGCCTGACGACGACGATGGACCCGGATGGCGCGCCCCAATTCATGGGAATGAACAGAACTACGAATAACAACACCATCCAGATTGCCGGAGAAATCTTCCAGAACGTATTCCACGGCACAACCTTGAAACGAACCAACAGGTATAAAAGGCCGATGTATGGAAGGGTTAGAACGGTAATCATCGCACGGCCCTACCGAGCCTTAACGGGCGGCGACCCCTGTTCAGAGATCATGCTGTCCCTGCGTGTATAGGCCCAGATCAATACCAACGGCCACAGCACACCAAAAAATAGCAGGCCTACCCAACCGCCGACCGCAATTGCATCCGCTTGGGGATGGCCACGCTTGCGCGCGATGTGGCCTGGCAATGCGCCAAGCAGCCCTATCAGGGCGATCACCCCAACCAGAAGGATTGCAAGTATCAGCAAAGCAAAGACATCAAGAAACGACATATCAATAACCTCCCACTGCGGCCATCATTTTGCAGCGAGCAGCCTTTATGTAAGTATTCCACGTTTCGAAAGCGTGCGTCCTGCCATGTCTGTCACCAGCATGCTTCCTCGCGTATCCCGAGGCAGTCACCGCTGGAAGGAGAATGCCGCGGGTCGGACGACAACAGCCTTTTCGGGCACATACCGATCGAAGATATTGACATGCCGATCAATTCTTCACCATCGTCCCTGCGATCTCAAACAGAACTTCTCCCGCAGCGCCGCTAGGTGGCAGCGCACCTACTCCTTTGATCTAATGAGCCCGCTTCAACGGCGGCAGTTTCCAGGTGCCGTTCAAGGCCTCAGATTTCGGCCAGTAGAGACGCACCGCTGTAAAAAACGGTCCCTTCGGCGCCGGCAGCCAGTTGGCTTCCTTGGCTTTGCCTGGAGAGTCATGCTGGAGATAGAACGTGATGCCACCGTCTGCATCACGGACGAAATCCGCTAGCATGGGCGAGTTGAGCAGGTAGCGGTTGAGGGGATTCGCCGTCAGCAGCATCGCGGGCAGCTCGTACATCGTTATTGACCAGAAGGCATTGACCGGCGGCAACTTGCCCGGCGCGAAATGTAGGGTATAGCGGTGCGAACCGTCCAGCTTCTGCCCGTCGGCATCAACCCAATGAGACGGATAGATTGCCTCTGCCTCGCTGTTGCCCCAGATGCCGAGCACGGCAGCAGCCATGCGATAAAGATAATTATTTTTCAGGTGCTCGCGCGTGCCGAAGATATCGGCGGTGCTGATCTCGCCCGCGTCCCCCCGAGCCTTCAGCTTTGCGAAATCTGCCCATGCATCCGCGATACCCTGGCCGATCGCCGCCTGGACTTCCGGAAAAAACTTGTCCAAATCGAAGGTCTTGCCCGCGCCGACATGGATCTTCGCAAAGCGCTCCATGAGCGCTTTCTCGGACGGATGCGTGGGGCAGAACTGTAGCACGAAATTGACCTGCTGGAAGATCTTCGGTGATTTTTTCAGCTCATCACGCGTTAACGGCTCGATGAACCTGATGCCGGGCGCCGCCTTCGGCGCCGGCTTGCCCAAGTATGCCGAGAGGCTCTGCACTTTGTATTTGGCTTGGATGGCCTTCACATTTTCGATATCACCCGGATCGAAGAGCTGCGTCCGGTAGACGGCGACCATCAGTTCGGTTTCCGAGCGGATCACTTTGGTGATGCCCTTGGGTGCGCTGCCTTTCCAGCCCGGCCCGGTGATCAGAAACTTTCCGCCGGCGTTGCCCGTCGTCCGGCTGCCGATGTAGTCGAAGTTGTGGGTATAGAGATCGATGAGCTGGATGCTGAAATAGCGCTTTTCTTCGATCGGCGGCACGGTCAGCACATACGGCTCGGTGCGCAGATCCAGTCCCAACCAACTATACGGCGTGTCGGAATTCGGGCTCTGTATCGCCTTGTCGTCGGGGGTATAGACCCGTGAAATGTTATGGATCTGGTTCCAAGGTCCCTTGTATTCGGGATTTTTCCGATCGACGAACGAAGTGTATAGAATCCGATAGCTGTCCGCCAGCGGATTGCCGTAGATGTAAGCCTCCTTGGCGATGGCACGCGCTTCCGCGGGGGTGATGGCTGTCTGCGCTTGCGCCGTCGGGAACGCGATCGTTGCAATAATTGCCATCGTGCTGGCAATCGATTTGATCAAGCGGGCGTTTCGCATCCCGTTCTCCCTTCGCTTGTCGGCACCCAAGCGTTACTTGAGCAGTTCCGCTTTTGGTGTTTCCAAGTCTTCATTTTTTCCATATCCGGAATATAGAGACGCAGCATCGCGTCGATGGCTTCGTCCTTGCGCTCGATCGGCAGCCAGTTCTCCTCGGGTACGCCTTTGGGCTTGCTTGCGGCGATATAAATTTCAATGCCCCCATCCTTGTTCAGCTTCATTCCGGCGTTTTCACCCACGCTGTATTTCTTGCGCTCATTGGGTATGAAGAATCCGTTTTGCGTATCGTAAAACGTGACCGACCAGAAGGCCTTTGCCGGTGGTAAGTCCATTGCCGACATGCGGATGACGTAGTCGTGCATGGCATTCATCGGCTTGCCGTCGACTGTTTGAATCGGTCGGTAGAGCGCCTGGCTCGCTGGCTGGCCAATCGGACCGACAATTGACTGAGTAAGCAATACATCCAGGGTCATTTGGCCTTTTGACAGGAACAAGCTCTGCAATTTCTTACGGAATTCCGGAGTACTGGCACTGGCCAGTACCTGCGTGGCGATCTGCTCAGCGGTTTTGCGCATCTTGGCGCTGTCGATGGTTGCCACCTTGGTCGCATCAAATTTACGCCCGGGGACCACGCCGAGCGGCTTGTAGGCAGCCAGAACGGCCTGATCGAGCTTGTCTTTCGGGTCGAATGTCGTGTGATTAAAAACAAATTGCATCACCTGCAAAAGATTGTTGCCGTAGATATCCGCATCCGTTTTGCCGACGGGCGGGAACTTGATATCATTGATCGGCTTCGCCTTGCCGCCGCGAAATTCCACCAGCGTGACCAGTTTGACCGATTGCATTTGCGAAACGATGCGCTTGAACCGTTCCTGGTCATTGGCATGTGGCATGACGCGGAACACGACAGAAACAAAGTCGCCCGTCGCCTCGAAGTAGCGGTCGATGCCCTTGACCTTCGTTCCCTTCTTGTAGCCTTCGGTGCGCGCGGAATAGATCAGCATTCTTTCCGGCTTGCCGAAATCCCCCAGGCTCGTCGCCATCGGAATGTTCACGTAGTGGTCGTACGCGGTGTTCATCAACGACACGTACTTGGAGTCGAAGGCCGGCATCTCGAGGATCACCGGGTCCTTGCGCACATCGACCAGGCAGGTGATATACAAGGTATCGTTGTTGGGACGCGCGATTTCCCGTGTCGTATGGTCCTTGAGTTGGGTGTCGGCCACGCAAACGTTCCACCGGCCGCCGAACTTGAGCGCGAACTTGTGGATGACGTTGTACATCGCGACGTACTGATACGAGCGGCGCACCAGGTTGTCGATCTGATGGTCATTGAGCGTCGCCTGCTGCGCCTTTGCGGAAGTGTCGACGAATACAATCGTTGCGAGTAATACGATCGCGCTGGTAAAAGCCTTGATCAAGACGACGTATCGCATCCGGTTTTCCTTCCGCGAGTTGACATCAAAGTGTTAGTTGAGCATTTCCGCTTTTGGTGTCTGCCAGGTTTTCATTTTTTCCATATCCGGAACATAGACCCGCAGGACCGCGTCGATGTCTTCGTGCTTGCGCTCGATGGGCAGCCAATTCTCCTCGGGAACGCCTTCGGGTTTGCTTGCCGCGATGTAGATCTCGATGCCGCCGTCCTCGTTCAGCTTCATCCCGGCGTTTTCGCCCACGCTGTACTTCTTACGCTCGTTCGGAATGAAGAAGCCGTTCTTCGAGTCATAGAGCGTGACCGACCAGAAGACTTTGGCGGGCGGCATGTCCTTCGCCGCCATGCGGATGACATAGTCGTGCATGGCGTTCATCGGCTTGCCGTCAGCCGTCTCGATGGCCGGGTAGAGCGCCTGGCTCGCCGGCTGGCCGATAGGGCCGAAGACTGACTGGAACAGCAGCAAATCAAGGCCGATTTTGCCTTTCGGTAGGAACAGTCCGGGGTTGGCCGCCAATTGACCGGTCTTCGCCATCTCTTCAGCGGCGATCCGCTCGGCTGCTTTGCGAACCTTCGCGCCGTCGATTGCCGCTACCTTCGTCGCATCGAATTTCCGGCCGGGGACCACGCCGAGCGGCTTGTAGGCAGCAAGGACGGCCTGATCGAGCTTGTCTTTTGGATCGAACGTCGTGTGGTTGAACACGTACTGCAGCACCGGCAGCAGGTTGTTGCCGAAGATATCCGCATCGGTTTTGCCGACAGCCGGGGCCTGGACGTCTTTGATCGGTTTCATCTTGCCGCCGTTGAATTCGGATAAGGTGACCAATTTCACGGCCTGCATTTGTTTGACGATGCGTTTGAACCGTTCCGGCTCACTGGCATGCGGCATCGCGCGGAATATGACGGAGACAAAGTCGCCGGTGGCCTCGAAGTAGCGGCTGACGCCCTTGACCTTTGTGCCCTTCTTGTAGCCTTCGGTACGCGCGGAATAGATCAGCATTCTTTCCGGCTTGGCGAAATCCCCCAGGCTCGTCGCCATCGGGATGTTCACATAATGGTCGTACGCGGTGATCATCAACGATACGTACTTGGAATCGAAGGCCGGAATCTCGAAAACCACCGGATCCTGCCGAACATCGACCAGGCAGGTGATATACAGGGTATCGTTGTTCGGCCGCGCAATCACACGTAACGTATGGTCCTTGAGCTTGGTATCGGCCACACAGACATTCGTCCGATTACCAACTTGGTGAGCAAACTTGTGAATCAGGTTGTACATCGCGACGTACTGGTAGGACCGGCGCACCAGGTTGTCGATCTGCTTGTCGTTGAGCGTTCCCTGCTGCGCTTGCGCGGCAGTTATAAATCCGACAAGTGCGGTCGCTATTGCAATGATTCTGATCATTCTTTTTTCTCCCGTCTTACATCGAGTGTTCAGTAGCTGCTTTCCGCCGGCACGATATTGTCGAGCGTTACGGGCTCAACCGCCGCTGCCTGATTTGCACAGCACAACATTATCGAGACGGCGACGACTTGGATCGAGAGGACAGCGACTTGGCGCATGGTCAGTCCAAACTGTTCGGGTGAAACGTGTTTAGCCGTAATTTGCTTGCCTCACGTCGAAGGTCCCACCGGACACATTGTCGCAATTGCGCGATGCCTAATGGCATCACAGGCTGATATTTTTGCACCGCACACGCCATGTCCGCTTTGGGTCACTTTCGACCGAAGCGCGGCCACCGGCATGTGCCGCCATGTCTGTTGCTCCCCGAAAGCGGAAGTCAAATCAGTATATTGGCGTCGGCCTCGGTTGGTCGTGGCGGTTGATGATGCTGGCCAGCGCGTGATTCAAGCTCCTAAACCGGAGCCTCGAATCATGCGCTACGAACTCACTGACTATGAATGGAAGGCAATCAAGCCGTTCCTGCCGAATAAGCCGCGTGGCGTTCCGCGCGTGAACGACCGGCGTGTGCTCAACGGCATCTTTTGGGTTTTGCGGTCAGGCGCGCCATGGCGTG
>CAZLWN010000101.1:0-13997 GCA_964563195.1 uncultured Undibacter sp.
CGCTGCTCGACGCCGGCGGGCTCGACCCGACCGTGATCAACGGCGGCATCATCAACGCCTACGGCACCAATGCCAGGCTCGGCACCGGCGACTGGATGGTGGTGGAGGCCGACGAATCCGACGGCACCTTCCTCAAGCTGCCGGCCGACATCGCCATCGTCACCAATATCGATCCCGAGCATCTCGATCATTTTCATACCTACGAGGCGGTGCAGGATGCCTTCCGCGATTTCGTCGAGAACATTCCGTTCTACGGCTTCGCGGTAATGTGCACCGACCATCCGGTGGTGCAATCGCTGATCGGGGAACTCACCGACCGCCGCATCTTGACTTACGGTGAGAACCCGCAAGCCGACGTGCGGCTCACCGGGCTCACGCACAATAACGGTGCTTCGCATTTTTCCGTGCAGTTCTGCGACCGCGAGGGGAACATCACCCATTCGATCGACAAGCTCACGTTGCCGATGCCCGGCCGCCACAACGCGCTCAACGCCACCGCGGCGGTGGCGGTGGCGCATGCGCTTGGGCTGGGCGATGACGTCATCCGCAAGGCGCTTGGCGCCTTCGGCGGCGTCAAGCGCCGTTTCACCAAGGTCGGAACCTGGAACGGCGCCGTCATCGTCGACGACTACGGCCATCACCCGGTGGAGATCGCCGCCGTCCTGGCTGCCGCGCGCGAGAGCGCCAAAGGCCAAGTGATTGCGGTGATGCAGCCGCATCGCTATACGCGGCTGCATGATCTGTTCGAACAGTTTTGTACCTGCTTCAACGACGCCGACGCCGTGATTGTGGCCCCGGTCTATCCGGCGGGCGAGACCCCGATCCCGGGCATCGATCGCGACGCGCTAGTCGCCGGCTTGCGTTCGCACGGCCACAAACAGGCGATCCCGCTCGAAGGGCCGGAACAGCTTGCTGGCCTCGTCAAGGAGCTGGCCAAGCCCGGCGATTACGTGGTCTGCCTCGGCGCCGGTTCTATCACGCAATGGGCCTACGCGCTGCCGGGTGAGTTGAAGGCGTTATGAGCTTCCCCGACATTGTGCCCGAGTTGAAAGCGCGCATGCCGGAACTGCGCGGGCGGCTCTTGGCCAACCAGTCGCTCGCAGAATTGACCTGGTTTCGGGTCGGCGGCCCGGCGCAGGTGTTCTTCATGCCGGAGGACGAGAACGATCTGGCTTTCTTTCTGCGCAATCTGCCGACCGAAATTCCGGTGACCACGATCGGCGCCGGCTCCAACACCATCGTGCGCGACGGCGGCATGCCCGGCGTGGTGGTGAGGCTCGGCCGCGGCTTCAACGAGATCAGGGTCGAAGAGGGCTACCGCATCGTCGCCGGCGCCGCGCTGCTTGACGTGATCGTGGCGCGCTCGGCACGCGATGCCGGCGTCGCGGGGCTCTCCTTCCTGTCTGGCATTCCCGGCTCGATCGGCGGCGCGCTGCGCATGAACGGCGGCGCCTATGGTGGCGAGACCAAGGACGTGCTGATCGAAGCGCGCGGCGTCGACCGGGCGGGAAACTTGCGCACCTACGGCAATGCCGAGATGGGATTTGCCTACCGCCATTGCGGCGTGCCCGACGAAGTCATCTTCACCGCGGCGGTGTTTCAAGGCCGCGCTGGCGAGCCTGAACAGATCGCCGCCGAGATGGCCGAGATCAAGCACAAGCGCGAGGCCAGCCAGCCGCGCAATCGCACCGGCGGCTCCACCTTCAAGAACCCGCCGGGATCAAGCGCCTGGAAGCTGATTGACGACGCCGGCTGCCGCGGCCTCACCGTCGGCGGCGCGCAGGTCTCCGAGCTGCACAGCAACTTCCTCATCAATCTCGGCGGCGCCAGCGCGACCGACATTGAGACGCTCGGCGAAACGGTGCGCGAGCGGGTGAAGGCGCATTCCGGCGTGGATCTGGAATGGGAGATCAAGCGAATCGGCGCGTCGGGTTAACGGTATGACTCAGAACCGCTGGTTCATGCTCGCGCTGTTGTTCTTGGCGCGTACGGCCATGGGCCTCCAGTTTCAAACCGTCGGCTCTGTCGGACCAATTCTGGTCGATGCGCTGGCTATTGAATACACCGCCGTCGGAACCCTCATCGGGCTTTATCTGCTGCCGGGCGTCTTCATTGCACTGCCGGGCGGCATGCTTGGTGAACGCTTCGGAGCAAAGCGCGTCGTGATTGCTGGGCTCGCCTTGATGGTCGTCGGCGGTGCGATCATGGGCGTGGCTGCCTGGTTTCCGGGGGTGGCACTTGGACGTTTGCTCAGTGGCACGGGCGCTGTGCTGATAAACGTTCTACTGACCAAAATGTTGGCCGACTGGTTTGCGGGCCGCGAGATCGCAACAGCGATGGCGCTGCTGGTGACAAGCTGGCCGATCGGAATTGCGCTCGGGCTGCTCGGTTTTGCTCCGCTTGCGATCGTGGCGGGGTGGTCGGCCGTGATGGATCTGGCGGCCTTTGTCGCGCTGCCCTGCCTGTTGGCTGTCGCGGTGCTCTATCGTGATCCGCCGAGCGCGGTGGCGCCGGCACCGGCAAAATTCGTGTTGAAGCTGTCGGCGCGAGAATGGACGTTGGTTTCGCTCGCCGGCCTCGTCTGGGCAACCTACAACGTCGGCTATATCTTGCTTGTCAGTTTCTTGCCCGCCCATCTTGCCGAACGCGGCTACAGCCTGACCGAGGCCAATGCTTTAGCGAGCTGGCTGGGGTGGTGCCTCATCGTCTTCGTGCCGGTTGGCGGCTATCTGGCGGACAGGCTTGGTCGCCCCTCTGTTGTTATGGCGGCGGGCTTCGTGGTCGCGGGACTGGCCTGCCTCGCGCTGGCTGGCGACGCGTGGCCATTGATTCCGACCTTTGCCATGGTCGCGATCGCCATCGGCTTGCCGGCCGGACCGATCATGACGCTGCCTGCGGCGGCCGTCGCTCCGCACAATCGCGCGACCGGAATGGGCGTCTACTTCACGTGGTATTATGCGTTGATGGCGACGTTCCCCGCTTTGGCTGGCTTTGCGCGCGATATGACGATGGATTCCGGCATGCCCATCTTGATTGCAGCGGTGATGATGCTGGCTGCGCTCGCAAGTCTTGCGGCTTTTCAATTCGGCGCGCGCCTGCGCGCCGCCTAAGATCGCCCGCCCGCGCGACAGCGGATCAATTCTTGTCGGGCGGATCCTTGATAATGAGGTTGCGTTCCTTCAGCCAGGGATTGATCGCCAGCGCGCGCTTGAGCGGCGCTTGCGCTTCCGCCTCCTTGCCCTGCTGGATCAGGATGATGCCCTTGCCGGCGAGCGCCGCATAGTGCATCGGCTCAAGCTTCAGCGTTTGCTCGATCGCCGCCAGCGAGGCGTCGTAACTGCCGGCGAGGAACAAGACGTAAGCGAGCTGGTTCCAGCCTTCGGCGAATTGCGGCTGATGCTTGACCGTGGCTTCCATTGCAACGAGCGCACCGCCATAGTCGAAACGAAGCTGCGCCGCATGCGAGACCGCCAGCAGGCGCTGTGATTCCGCATCCGCGAAGCCACCCCAGAAGATCCACAGTCTGTCCTCGACCGCGCGCGCCTCCGCGTCGTCCTTGGCGGCGGCAAGCTCTGCGAACAAGGCGGCGCGTTCCTTGGCAGCAGCCTCGCTGATCCCCGCCATGGGCGGCAGCGGCTGGCTCGTCGTCAACGCGGCGTTTGCGGGTGTAAGCCATGCGAGGGCGGCCAGCATGCCTGCCAAGAGGTATAGTGCGCGCGGCGCCATGCTCAGAGCTTGCCGGGGAGGGCGGCGCCGGTCAATTCTGTCCCGGCGCCGAATCAGCAAGGTTCGTCCAACCGAAAAGGCACCAAGCGCCCCATGAACAAGCACGTCGCCATTCTGATGGGGGGCTGGTCGGCCGAGCGCGAGGTGTCATTGCGCTCCGGTACGGCCTGCGCCGACGCGCTCGAGCGGCTCGGCGGTTACCGCGTCAGCCGGGTCGATGTCACCCGCGATGTCGCCGCCACCTTGCGCGAGCTCAAGCCGGACGTCGCGCTCAACCTGCTGCACGGTCACCCCGGCGAGGACGGCACGATGCAAGGCATGCTGGAAATTCTTGCCATCCCTTACAGCCATTCCGGCGTGCTGGCCTCCGCGCTCGCCATGCAGAAGGATATCGCCAAGACCGTGCTGAAGGCGGCGCAGGTGCCAGTGCCGGGCGGCCTTGTCGTCACCCGCCGCGAGGCCGGCAAGGCTCACCTGTTGCGGCCGCCTTACGTCATCAAGCCGGTGGCGGAAGGTTCCAGCGTCGGCGTGTTTATCGTGCGCGCGGACCACAGGCACCCGCCGCAGGAATTGACGCGCGCCGACTGGAGGTTCGGCGAGATGGTGCTGGTGGAGCCCTTCATCCCCGGCAAGGAGTTGACCTGCGCGGTGATGGGCGACAAGCCGCTCGGCGTCATCGAGATCGTGCCGGCCACCAAGTTCTACGACTATGAGGCCAAATACGCCCCCGGTGGCTCCAAGCATCTGCTGCCGGCGCCGGTCTCGTCCGAAATCTACGAGGAGTGCCGCCGGCTGTCGCTCGCTGCCCATCGCGCGCTCGGCTGCCGCGGCGTCACCCGCGCCGATTTCCGCTACGACGACCGCCGCGCCGGCCTACAAGGCCTGTCCTGCCTGGAGGTCAACACCCAGCCGGGCATGACCGAGACCTCGTTGGTGCCGGAGATGGCGGTCCACGCCGGAATCAGCTTCGGGGAACTGGTGCGCTGGATGGTGGAGGATGCCTCGCTCGACCGGTGAACCGTGCCCCCGTTGCAAAAGTCGCCCCTTATTGCGCCTAGACCCGTCCAATCCCTCAAACTTTACTATTTGTTTACCAACTGGCCCGAAGACTAGGGCCCGACGCGGCGTCTCGCGGCGCATCGCGCGCCGTTTTCGTCTTGCGTTGCGGGATCACCGTTGACGACAGCCTTGAGCGGACCGTTAGGGACCGGTCGCTCACGGCCAAAAGCCAATTGGGCATGACCGAATTCTCGCTCGTGCCAGCGCTCGCCGATGCCCAACACGGGGCATGACTTTAAAAGAAATGATGCGATGGACGGTCGCCGACGCTTTGCTCAATCGATGACGCCAATGGCCGCGCAGGCGATGCCGCCGCGTCGCGCGCAGGCCTGGTCGTCCACCCGCAGGCGCTGGCGGCGCAACGTGCAGCGCTTGCTTGCCCCGATCATCGCGCTCGATCCGCCGCGCGGGGCCGGCGCCAGCGCCGCCGCTCTGCTGTTGCTGGCGAGCACGTGCTATGGCGTGGTCAAGGGCGGCCATTTCGAAACGATCGCGGCGCAGGTGCAGGACGTCTGCGACACCGCCGCTAATTCGGTAGGATTCCGCATCTCCGAGATCGCGCTCGCCGGCCAGCATGAACTCAGCCGCGAGAATATTCTTACCCTTGCCGGCATCACCGGCCGCTCCTCGCTGCTGTTCCTCGATGCCGAGAAGACGCGCGCGCGGCTGCTTACCGATCCATGGATCGCCGACGCCACCGTACTCAAGTTCTATCCCGGCCGATTGCGCATCGGCATCAAGGAACGCAAGCCGTTCGCGCTCTGGCAGAAGGATGGCGTGGTGTCGTTGATCGCCACCGACGGCACCGTGCTCGAACCCAATGTGCCGGCGCGCTTTTCCACGCTGCCGCTGCTGGTCGGGCGCGGCGCTGCACATGCCGGCCGTGCTTTTCTTGACGTGGTCAACCGCCATTTGGCGATCGCGCGCCTGGTCGAAGCCTCGGTGCTGGTGGCCGAGCGGCGCTGGAGCCTGCATCTGAAGGGCGGCATCGAGGTGCTCCTGCCGGAAAACAATCCGGAGCAGGCCTTGCAGACTTTGGCCGAGCTCGAGCGTGCCAAGAAATTGTTCGCGCGCGACATCGTGGCGGTCGATCTGCGGCTTGCCGACCGCGTCACCTTGCGGCTGTCGGAGGCCGCGGCGGCGGCGCGCGAGGAAGCGCTTCATGCCGCCGAGAAGAACAAGAAGGCCAAGCGCGAGGGGGGCGAAGCGTGACCGTCCTGCGCTTCGGACTGACGCCTAAGATGAAGCCGGTGTCGCCCCGGCGCTCCGCCGCGGTCGCAGCCCTCGACATCGGCACCAGCAAGATCGTCTGTATGATCGCGCGGCTCGAGCCGCAAGCGCCGCAGGACGTGCTGCGCCGGCGCAGCCACGGCGTGCGTGTGCTGGGCTTCTCGCACATCGCCGCCAACGGCATGAAGGCAGGCTGTGTGATCGATCTGGTGGAGGCCGAGGAAATGGTCCGCCAGGCGATCGACATCGCCGAAAGCGCGGCCGGCGTGCAGCTTGAATCGGTGGTGGTATCGCTGTCCGGCGGCCGCCTTGGCAGCGAGCGCTTTATCGCCGGCATCGACCTCGCCAACGGCGTGGTGACCGACGCCGAGATCGCCCGCGTGCTGGCCGCCGCCAGCCGCCATTCGGTGCGCGACGGCCGCGCCGTTCTGCATTCGCTGCCCATCGGCTATGCGCTCGACGCCGCCACCGGCATCCGTGTGCCGCGCGGCATGCTCGGCCGCCGTTTCGGCGTCGACATGCATATGGTGACGGCCGAAGTGGCGACGGTGCGCAATCTGATGCTCACCATTGAGCGCAGCCATCTTTCGGTCGAGGCCATGGTGGCCACGCCCTATGTGGCGGCCCTGGCGGTGCTTGCCGACGACGAAGCCGATTTGGGGGCCGCCACCATGGACCTGGGCGCCGGAACCACCACCTTGGCGGTATTTTCCGGCGGCCGCTTCGTCCATGCCGACGGTTTCGCGCTCGGCGGGGCCCACGTGACCATGGACCTTGCCCGCGGTCTCAACACCCGAATCGCGGATGCTGAGCGAATCAAAGCGATTTATGGCAGTGTTTTGACCGGTGGATCGGATGAGCGCGACATGATCACGATACCTCCGGTCGGGGATGACGAGCGCGAGCCGCCGCAATTCGTCTCGCGGGCGGCAATCGTGCGCATCATCAAACCGCGCGTCGAGGAGATCCTGGAGATGGTGCGCGACCGGCTCAAGGCCTCGCCCTTCGCGGCCGAGCCGCGCGGGCGCGTGGTGCTGACCGGCGGTGCGAGCCAGCTCGCCGGTATCGCCGATCTCGCGTCTCATATTCTGGGGCGCCCGGTACGGATCGGCCGTCCTCTCGGTATCGCGGGGCTCCCCGACGCGGCCAAGGGGCCTGCATTTGCGGTAGCGGCGGGCCTCTTGGTCTACCCGCAGACGGCACATCTTGAACACTTCGAACCGCGGCGAACGCGGCAATTGATGACAGGAACGGGCGGGTACATGGCAAGGGTCGGACAATGGCTGCGCGAAAGTTTCTGACCCTGTTGACCAGAACGATGCAACGGCCGGTGGCGGACCGGCACTGTTCGGCGGCGTTCAATTGCGTCCACGCAAGTCGCGCGCGCACGCGAACCTGCTGCCCGTGCAAAATAGAGGCAAACCCATGACGATCAATCTGAAGATTCCCGACATTCGCGAGATGAAGCCGCGCATTACCGTATTCGGCATCGGCGGCGCTGGCGGTAACGCCGTCAACAACATGATCACGGCAGGCCTGCAGGGCGTCGACTTCGTGGTCGCCAATACCGACGCCCAGGCGCTCACCTTGTCGAAGGCCGAGCGTATCATCCAGATGGGCGCGCAGGTGACCGAAGGGCTCGGCGCCGGATCGCAGCCCGATGTCGGCCGCGCGGCGGCCGAGGAGGTGATCGACGAGATTCGCGATCATCTCACCGGCGCTCACATGGCGTTCGTCACCGCCGGCATGGGCGGCGGCACCGGCACCGGCGCAGCGCCCATCATCGCCAAGGTCGCGCGCGATGTCGGTATCCTCACCGTCGGCGTAGTCACCAAGCCATTCCACTTCGAAGGCCAGCGCCGCATGCGCTTCGCAGAGGCCGGCATCGCGGAATTGGCCAAGGTGGTCGACACGCTGCTGATCATTCCAAACCAGAACCTGTTCCGGGTGGCCAACGAGAAGACCACCTTCGCCGACGCTTTCGCCATGGCCGACCAGGTGCTCTATTCGGGCGTCGCCTGCATCACCGACCTGATGGTCAAGGAAGGCCTGATCAATCTCGACTTCGCCGACGTGCGCGCGGTTATGCGCGAGATGGGCAAGGCGATGATGGGCACCGGCGAGGCTAGCGGCGAGAAGCGGGCGCTGACCGCGGCCGAAGCCGCGATCGCCAATCCGCTGATCGACGACGCCTCTATGAAAGGCGCCAAGGGCCTCTTGATCTCGATCACCGGCGGCAAGGACTTGACGCTCTACGAGGTCGACGAAGCCGCCACCCGCATCCGCGAGGAGGTGGACCCCGACGCCAACATCATCGTCGGCGCCACCTTCGACGAAAGCCTGGAAGGCATCATCCGCGTTTCGGTGGTGGCGACCGGCATCGACCATTCCGCCATCAGGCAGACACAACCAGCGCAGGCGGAAAACGCCCTCAAGGAACTCGCCGGCAAACTACGCAACGATACCCGCCGTATCGCCGACCGCGTCGAGCGGGCAACGCCGCCGTCGCCCGCACCGGCAGCGAAGCCCGCCGCGGCTCCGGCGGCCGCAAGCGCCTCGGTCGAGTCGGCCGCCCATGCCGCCGTCGCCGCCGCTCTCCTGCCGCCGAGCGGAAGCACGGACGTCTCGATCCAGCCAATGCCGATAAAGCCGTCATTGTTCGAGCCGGCCCCGGGTGAGCAGGCTCCGGCCGAAGCGCCGATGCCAAAAGCCTTCATTCCGCCGGCGCCCGAACGCGTGCTGCCGCGCACCCCGCGCATGCCGCGCATCGACGAATTGCCGCTTCCGGCCCAAAACGAACTCAAGGCGCAACGCGGGGAGCTCGGCGACGATCACCCCGAGAAGCGCCGCATGTCGCTGATGCAGCGGTTGGCCTCGGTCGGCCTAGGCCGTAAGGGCGAAGAGGACGAACCGCCGCCGGCCCCGCGCACCGCGCAGCCAATGCCGCAATTCGAGCGGCCGCCGCGCCCGACGGCGCGCCAGCCGGAAGGCCGGCCCACCCCGCCGATTTCGGATTATGCCCGCCGATCGGCCCCCCAGGGGCTCGATCCGCACGGCCGCCCTGCGCCTGTGCATAATTCCGGCGAGGACGACCAGCTCGACATCCCGGCCTTCCTGCGCCGCCAGGCAAACTGATAAGCCCTTCAAGTCGGCACGGCCTCGTTCCAGGAGTCTGGAACGGGGCCGTTTGCTGGCCGGTAGAAATCCGTTAAGTCATTGACTTAGGTTATATTTTCTGGTGCGTGCCGGTTATTGCGCCCTGGTCGTCTGCCTGACGGCCAGCTCGCCGGAGCAACGTCGAATGGGGCAATCATGCGCTTAGCCCCGGCAATTACGGCAAAAAAGAGTAACAGTCGGTAAGAAAGCGTGAGTTGGAGATGGCCAGGGGCATGGCCTAAGTTTAAACGGTGAAAGGGACTTTTCTGCCCTGGGGGCTAACTTTCCGACCTGCGGGTAGTTGCTGAGTTGACGGCCGAAATATGGCTCCGGTGGGGGGCCTGGTAGGGGACCGTGCAGTCCGCTTGCGGGTTGGCGGAAACGGGTTCGATGAAGGGCGCTAAGCAGACCACGCTGCGCGACCAGATTGCCCTCTCCGGCATCGGCGTTCATTCCGGCCGTCCCGTCACCCTCACGCTCAATCCCGCCGACGACGATAGCGGTATCGTTTTCCAGCGCGTCGCCGCCGACGGCTCGATCGCGCGCGAGATCCGCGCCGACGTGCGTGCGGTCACCGCCACCGAATTCGCCACCGTATTGGGCGACGCCGGCGGCCCGCTGTGCTCGACCGCGGAGCATCTGCTGGCGGCGCTGCGCGGGCTCAACGTGGACAACGTCGCCATCGAGATCGACGGGCCGGAAGTGCCGATCATGGACGGCAGCGCCGTGCCCTTCGTCGACGCGATCGATCAGGCGGGTCTGACCACGCGCGCGCTTCCGCGCCGCTACATCGAAGTCATCAAGCCGGTGCGCGTCACCAAAAACGGCGCCTATGGCGAACTGCGGCCCTATGAGCACGGCTTCCGGGTCGAGGCCGAGATTGAATTCGACCATCCGCAGATCGGCAAACAGGCGCTGGCGCTCGACATCGAGCCGGATACGTTCCGCCGCGAGATCGCGCGCGCGCGCACCTTCGGTTTCATGAAGGATGTCGCCAAGCTGTGGAGCGCGGGCTACGCGCTCGGCGCGTCGTTTGAAAATACGCTGGTGGTCACCGAGGAGCGCGTGCTCAATCCGGACGGCCTGCGCTTTGCCGATGAGTTCGTCCGCCACAAGATTCTCGACGCCATCGGCGATCTGGCGCTGGCCGGCCAGCCCTTGCTCGCGGCCTACCGCACCGTGCGCGGCGGCCACAAGCTCAACCACGCGGTCCTCTCCGCGCTGATGGACGACCCTGCCAGCTGGCGCGTGGTGGAGGCGGCCGAGCCCGTGCGCCGTGCGCGCGGCCACGCCGATGCGGCCACCGGCCTGGTGGCCCCGGCCTTTGGGCCGGAAGTGTCCTGAAAAACGTCAGGATTTTCACTTAACCCTCCGCCTTAATCCCGGCCGAATGTCGGCTTAATCGCTTGGCCAGTCCGCATTTTTTCGGTTACACCAGCGCGGTTCGGGGGCCTTGGCGTTCGAATTGCGCGGGCCCTCGACGGGAGCGGACACGAAGGTTTGGGGTGGGTATTCGTGCAGTTTTCCGTTCGTGAGGACATCGCGCCCATGGCATTGCGGTCCATTACGTCGCCGGCGTCTGCGCTAGCCCTGGCCGACCGACCCCGCTTCGCGCGCGCGGTGGCGATGCTGCTGCTGGCGGCGAGCCTTGGCGGTTGCAGCAGCTTCGACCTGTTCGGCAGCAAGGATACCTTGACCGGCGAGCCCGCCGACCGGCTCTACAACGAGGGTCTCTTTGCCCTCAATGTGAAAAATAATCCCAAAGACGCGGCCAAGAAGTTCGAGGAGGTCGACCGCCAGCACCCGTATTCGGAATGGGCGCGCAAGTCGCTGATCATGTCCGCATACGCCTACTACACGGCCGGCGAATATGAGGAATGTGTCGGCGCCGCCAAGCGCTACGTCACGCTTCATCCCGGCAGCCCGGACGCCGCCTACGCGCAGTACCTGATCGGTTCGTCCTATTACGACGAGATTCCGGACATCACCCGCGACCAGACGCGAACCGAAAAAGCGCTCGCCGCGCTCGCCGAAGTGATCCGCAAATATCCGACCAGCGAATATGCCGAAAGCGCCAAGCAGAAAATTCAGGTGGCGCGCGACCAGCTCGCCGGCAAGGAGATGCAGATCGGCCGCTACTATCTCAAGCGCAAGGACTACACCGGCGCCATCAACCGTTTCAAAGTCGTGGTCACGAAATACCAGACCACGCGCCACGTTGAGGAGGCACTGGAGCGGCTGACGGAAGCCTACATGGCGCTCGGCATCGTCAATGAGGCGCAGACCGCGGCCGCCGTGCTCGGGCACAATTTCCCCGAAAGTCCCTGGTACAAGCACGCCTATGCGCTGGTGAAGTCCGGCGGGGTCGAGCCGCGCGAAAACCAAGGCTCCTGGATCAGCAAGGCTTTCAAGGCGGTCGGTCTGGGCTAGGCCGCACGGGCCCCCTTGTCACGCCCCGCGCGCCCGATTTCGGGCTTGCCCGAAATCGGTACTTTTTTGTTGCACAAATCGGCTAAACCCGATTTTTGCTGGGGCATCCAGTACATTGTGGCCGTTGCGATTCTTGTGAGAATCTCCCTTTGAGGTGATTACTGGATCATTCGCTTTCGCGGATGATGACGGCCCAGGATAGGTCACATGCTCTCCCGACTTTCGATCCGCGACATCGTCCTGATCGACCGGCTCGACATCGATTTTGCCGCGGGCCTGTCCGTGCTCACCGGCGAGACCGGCGCCGGCAAGTCGATCCTGCTCGACGCCTTTGCCTTGGCTTTGGGTGCCCGCGGCGACCAGACCCTGGTGCGCCAGGGCGCCGAGCAGGGTCAGGTCACCGCCGCCTTCGAGGTCGCCGACGACCATCCGGCGCACGCCTTGCTCGCGGCCAACGCGATCGCCGCCGAGGACGAGCTGATCCTGCGCCGCGTGCAGGTCGCCGACGGGCGCACGCGCGCCTTCGTCAACGACCAGCCGGTGAGCGTGCAGGTGATGAAGCAGCTGGGCGAGGCGCTGGTCGAGATTCATGGCCAGCACGACGAGCGCGCGCTCACCGATGCTGCCACCCATCGCCGCCTGCTCGACGCCTTCGGCGCTCTGGAGTCTTACGCCGCCCGCGTCGCGGCGCTGTGGGAGGCGCGCTGCGCCGCTGAAGCGGAGGCCGCCGCCCATCGCACGCAAGTCGAACGCGCCCAGCGCGAGAGCGACTGGCTGCGCCACGCGGTCGATGAGCTCGACATGCTCGCGCCCCAGACGGCCGAGGAAACCACGCTCGCTACGCGGCGTACCGCCATGATGCAGGCCGAGAAAGTGGCGGAAGACCTGCGCGACGCCCACGAGGTGATTGCCGGCGCCAATTCGAACGTGCCGGCGCTGGCCGGTGTCATCCGCCGGCTGGAGCGGCGCAGCGCGCAGGCGCCGGCGCTGATCGAGCCGGCGGTGAAGTCGCTCGATGCCGCACTCGCCGCGCTGGAGGAAACCCGCGCGCATCTTGAAGCCGCGCTGCGCGCCGCCGACTTCGATCCGGCCGAGCTCGAGCGCATCGAGGAGCGGCTGTTCGCATTGCGCGCCGCCGCGCGCAAGTTCAACGCGCCGGTGGACGATCTGGCGGCGCTGGCCGCGCGCTACAAGTCCGACATCGCGCTGATCGACGCCGGCGAACAGAAGCTTAAAGCCCTGGAAGCGGCGGCGCGCGCGGCGCAAGCTGATTACCGCGCCGCCGCCGACGCGCTCTCGCAATCGCGCGCCAAGGCGGCCGCCGCGCTCGATAAGGCGGTCAACGGCGAACTGAAGCCGCTCAAGCTCGAGCGTGCGAAATTCTCCACGCAGATCGGGAGCGATCCTGCTGCCGCCGGACCCAACGGCATCGACCGGGTCGAATTCTGGGTGCAGACCAATCCGGGCACGCGGCCGGGGCCGCTCATGAGGGTCGCCTCCGGCGGCGAATTGGCGCGCTTCCTGCTGGCGCTGAAGGTGGTGCTGGCCGACCGCGGCTCGGCGCCGACGCTTGTTTTCGACGAGATCGACACCGGCGTGGGCGGCGCGGTGTCAGATGCCATAGGGGTCAGGCTCGCCAAGCTTGCGCAAGGCGTGCAGGTGCTGGCGGTGACGCATGCCCCGCAGGTGGCGGCGCGCGCCGACCGGCACTATCTCATCAGCAAGGACGCGCTGGAGAAGGGCAGGCGGGTCGCCACCCGTGTCGTGGCGCTGGCCGAAGAGCGCCGGCGCGAGGAGATCGCTCGCATGCTGGCGGGTGCCGAGATCACCAACGAGGCCCGCGCCGCCGCCGAGCGGCTGATCAAGGCGGCGAGCTAGCGGTCAATCATACGGGCTCTTGGCCGCGCGCGCCTCGGTCGCGACGTCGACCGGCGGCGTGGGGCGGTAATGCGCCGGCATGGCGCCGCCGCGGGCGTGGCGCGCGCGCGCCTCGTCCGGCGTTTCCAGTAAATCCTTTGCCGCCATCGCCGTCTTGCGGTCGACCACATGCGGCGAGGGGTCGTTCGGCGGCGGAATCATATTGGCGTGGTAATAGGCCATCTTCTGCGTCGCCGCATCGACCTTGCGCGTCGGATCGATGTCGCGCTCATTGGTCGCTTTCGCCTGCACTGTTACGCCGTCGACAATCTCATGGTCGAACCACCACTTCTTCGCGAGGTTGCGTCGTCCGTTGCCGATCCAGTCGTCGAACCAGGTGGCGATCGGCACCATCAGCGGCTTGAGCCACAGCGCGTTGACGCCGAACCAACTGGCGATGCGCGTGAGCACGGCGCCGTCGGCGTCGACCACCTTGTTGATCGGGCAGGTCTTCATGCAGCGCCCGCAGGCCGAGCCGC
>CAZLWN010000102.1:0-13976 GCA_964563195.1 uncultured Undibacter sp.
CCGATTAGAGAAGCGGACATGGTCTATCGCACTGCAAATGTCCGCTTATGACCCATAGCTGCCATCGGGCTAGCTGCACACGATCTCGGGATGATAGGCTCTCAGCGCGCAAATGCGGGCGAACCGACGGGTAGCCCCAATGACCGAGCAGCAAATTCGTTTCGAGGACGGCGTTGCATACGAGCAGATGATGGGAATTTGGAGCCGGCTCGCCGGCGACGTGTTCCTTGACTGGCTAGCGCCACCGCAGGATCTCCGGTGGATCGATATTGGTTGTGGCAATGGCTGCTTCACCGAGCTGCTCGTCGAGCGCTGCGCGCCGGCTGAGGTCCAGGGGATCGACCCATCTGCCGGCCAGCTCGCGTTCGCTCGCGAACGGTCCGAGAAAAGCATAGCCGCATATTGCCTAGGTGACGCCGAGGCGCTTCCCTTTTCCGATGATCGTTTCGACGCCGCGACAATGGCGCTGGTCATTTTCTTTCTGCCCAATCCGGTCAAAGGCATCGCGGAAATGATCCGGGTGGTTCGACCTGGTGGTATCGTCGCCGCCTATGCGTGGGACATGCTGGGAGGCGGATTTCCTCTTGACCCTCTTTTGATCGAACTCCGTGGCATCGGCGCTACGGTCCCAGTGCCGCCAAGCGCCGCGATCTCGCAGATAGACGCGATGAAGAACTTGTGGATTGAGGCGGGTCTGGGTGCGGTTGCGACCCGGGAAATCAGGGTGCAGCGGACGTTCACCGGTTTCGACGAATTTTGGAACACGGCGCAGAGTTCGAGCTTTGGCAAGGTCGTTGCCGCGATGCCGCCCGACGATGTCGAACTTGTAAAAACGCGCACACGGCCACGATTACCAGCGGACGGCGAGGGGCGTGTCACGTATGAAGCTCGCGCGAATGCGATAACCGGACGTGTTCCGCAGGTGCAATAAGCCCAGCCACAACACGGAAGAGTCCGCTATTGAGGGTAAAGCAGACCTGGATCTGTTAGATCTGCGGACTGATCCACACAAAGCGAGCGGGCGATAGCCGTGGCATCGCTGTGGGGCGGCAGACCTGGAACAACCTACGCGCCTTCCGCCATCGCCTTCAACATCGTCAGCGCCTCGAGCACGGCCTTGCGCCGTACGTTGGCGCGTCTGATGTCGCCGTAGCGCATCTCCTTGTGGGTGAGGGCGCCACCGCGTGAGGCGGCGGCGAAATGCACCAGGCCCACTGGTTTGTCCGCGCTGCCGCCGGTCGGGCCGGCGATGCCGGTGACGGCGACGGCTATATCGGCGTTCGACTTGGTGATGGCGCCGCGCGCCATTTCCTCCGCCGTCTCGCGGCTCACCGCGCCGTGATCGCGCAGCGTCTCCGAAGATACGCCCAGCATCTGCTGCTTGGCGTGATCGCTGTAAGTGATAAAGCCGCGGTCAAAAACTTCGGACGAGCCGGCGATGTCGGTTAGCGCCCCCGCCACCAGCCCGCCGGTGCAGGATTCCGCCGTCGCCGCTTTCAGCCGCCGCGTGCGGCAGACATCGAGTGCGATGGCGGCGGCGGCGTGCAGGTCCTCGTTCATGCCGAATCCCTTACGCAGCGCCAAACGGCAGCCGCACGGTCGCCGTCGCGTAAGCCGCGATGCCTTCGCCGCGGCCGGTGAAGCCGAGTTTTTCGCTGGTGGTTGCCTTCACCGCTACGCGCTCCACCGGGATGCCGGTAAGCTCGGCGATCTTCGCGCGCACGGCGTCGCGGTGCGGGCCGATTTTCGGCGCTTCGCACACCACCGTGACGTCGAGATGGGCGATGCGCCCGCCGCGCGCGGCCACGCGTTCAACCGCGAAGGCAAGGAAACGGTCCGACGAGGCGCCGCGCCACTGCGGATCGCTGGGCGGAAAATGTGCGCCGATGTCGCCCTCGGCCAGCGCGCCAAGAATGGCGTCTGTGGCCGCATGCAGCACCACGTCGGCGTCGGAATGGCCGGAGAGCATTTGAGTGTGGGGAATGCGCAATCCGCCCAGCACGACATGATCGCCGGGCCCGAAAGCGTGCACGTCGAGCCCCAAGCCGGTGCGCACGTCGCCGAGCGATGCAAACTGCATCGCTTCCGCGCGCGCGAAATCATCCGCGCTAGTGATCTTGATGTTGCCCGGCTCGCCGTCGAACACGGCGACCTTCATGCCGGCCCATTCGGCCAGCGCGGCGTCGTCGGTGAAATCCTCGCGGCCTTGGGCCGCGGCCTTGCGGTGCGCCGCGAGCAGGGGCGCAAACGCGAAGCCCTGCGGCGTCTGGATGGTGCGCAGCGTTTTGCGGTCGAGGGTCGCCGCGACCAAGCCGCCGGCATCGACGCGCTTGATCGTGTCGGTCACCGGCAGCGCCGGCACCGCGGCGCCGGTCCTTTGCGCGGCGTCGATCGCGCGGGCGACCAGCGCGCGCGTCGCGAAGGGGCGGGCGGCGTCGTGCACCAGCACGAGGTCGGGCTGCTGCGGTGCGAGCGCCTCGAGCCCGGCGCGCACCGAGGCCTGTCGGGTGGCGCCGCCGAAGACCGGTTCTAGCAAGTTGATTTGGGACACCGCGGCCTCGTAGAGCTTGCGGTCTTCGGGCCTGATCACCGCCTGTACGACGCCGACGTTCGGGGCTTCTACGAGCATTGACAGCGCCCGGCGCAGCATGACCTCGTCGCCTATTCGCCGGAATTGCTTGGGCCGATCCCCGCCGGCGCGCTCCCCGCGCCCGGCGGCCACCACCACGGCTGCGACGCCTGGCATGCTGCTTTTGCTCCGATTTTCCGGCTTGGCTTTAGCGCGTTCCGGCGAGGGAAGGAAATCCTGTGCGAAACTGACGTGTTCTTGCCTATTGACACTTTTTTGCACTGCAGCACTTGCGTCGCCCATCGGTTTGGCTAAACTATGAGCATCACTTGAGGGGCGCCTAAATGGTAGGCAGCAATCCCGGAACGCGCGAAATCGAGGCTGTTTTGCGCGGGCCTTTGCAGATCGGTCCGGTGACCGTGCCAAATCGCGTGATTTTGGCGCCGATGTCGGGGATCACCGACACGCCCTTCCGCCGCCTGGCCGAACGGCTGGGAGCCGGGCTGGTGGTGTCGGAGATGACGGCCTGCGCGGGGTTAGCCCGTGGCGAGCGCGAAGCGCAGGTGCGCAGCGAAAACAGCGGTATCGCCATCCGTGTCGTGCAACTCGCGGGCTGCGAAGCCGTTTGGATGGCCGAGGGAGCCCGCATTGCCGAAGCTCAAGGCGCCCAAATCATCGATATCAACATGGGCTGCCCCTCCAGGCAGGTGACCAATGGGGCGGCGGGTTCGGCGCTGTTGCGCGACCTCGATCACGCCCTGACCCTCATCGAAGCAACGATCGCCGCTGTTCGCGTGCCCGTCACACTCAAGATGCGCTTGGGCTGGGACCACAACGCTATCAACGCCCCCGAACTCGCGCGCCGCGCCGAAACGGCGGGGATAAAGATGATCACCGTCCACGGCCGCACCCGCTGCCAGTTCTACGGCGGCGTCGCCGACTGGACTGCAGTCCGCGCGATAAAAGATGCAGTTTCGATTCCAGTAGTTGTGAATGGTGACATTGCGTCTTTCGATGATGCAGATCGTGCGCTTACCCTTTCCAACGCGGACGCCGTGATGATCGGACGCGGGGCACAAGGGCGTCCATGGTTTCCCGGCCAGGTAGCCTGCTATCTCGCGACCGGGGAGCGCAGGCCTGCGCCGTCGCTCGCCGAGCAGCACGCGATGACGATGGCGCTCTATGACGAGATGATCGAGCATCATGGCCGCCGCATCGGCCGCCATCATGCGCGCAAGCATCTCGCGTGGGCGCTTGACACCGCCGGCGCCACGGCCGGCGCGTCCGCCACACTCTTGAAAGATCACCGCGCCCGCGTGCTCACGGCCGAAGAGCCGGGCCAAGCGCGTCGCCTGCTCGCCGACGCCTACGACGCCTTCGCCTGGAGGGCCGCCGCATGAGCCGGGCCCACGCCGTTACCGCCGCCGTCAATTCGCCGGCCGACGCGGTGCTCCACGCGCTGCCGCATCCCGTCATTACGGTATCGCCCGATGGCAAGATCGCCGATGCTAATGTGGCGGCCGAGCAATTTTTCGAGGCCTCGATCCCGGTGCTGCGCCGGCACATGCTGCGCGAACTGGTGCCGTTTGGCTCACCCTTGCTAGCGCTGATCGAGCAGGTTCGCCAGCGCGGCGCGGCAGTGAACGAATACAAGGTCGACCTCGCGACGCCGCGCAATCCGGGTGAGCGGCTGGTCGACCTGTACGTAGCGCCCTTGCCGGAATATCCAAATCATGTCGTTGTGATGCTGCAAGAACGCACCATCGCCGACAAGATGGATCGCCAGCTCACGCATCGCGGCGCGGCCCGCTCGGTGATTGCGCTCGCGGCCATGCTCGCGCATGAAATTAAGAACCCGCTGTCGGGCATCCGCGGCGCGGCGCAGCTGCTGGAACAGTCGGCCGCCGACGACGACCGTTCACTCACCAAGTTGATTTGCGATGAGACCGACCGGATCGTGAAGCTGGTCGATCGGATGGAAGTCTTCGCGGACGAGCGTCCGGTCAAGCGCGAACCGGTCAACATTCACGTCGTGCTCGATCACGTGAAGCGCCTGGCGCAATCCGGTTTCGCCCGCCATATCAAATTCGTCGAGGACTACGACCCCTCGCTGCCGCGCATTCTTGCCAATCGCGACCAGCTTATTCAGGTCTTTCTGAATCTGCTGAAGAACGCGACCGAAGCGATCGGCGAGACGGCCATCGACGGCGAAATCCAACTGACGACGGCGTTTCGTCCCGGCGTGCGCTTGTCGCTTCCCGGCAGCAAGACGCGGGTATCGTTGCCACTGGAGTTTTGCGTCAAAGACAACGGTCCCGGCGTGCCGGAAGATCTTATGCCGCATTTGTTCGACCCCTTCGTCACCACCAAGCAGAGCGGCAGCGGCTTGGGGCTCGCGCTGGTGGCCAAGATTGTGGGCGATCACGGCGGCATTATCGAATGTAAATCGCAGCCACGACGGACGATCATTCGCGTGCTGATGCCCATCTACGTCGGCGCCGGCAACGTGGCCGACGACGCGCCGTCGGTCCAGAGCCCGTGAGGTAACACCATGCCGACGGGAAGCATACTGGTTGCCGACGACGACGCTGCGATCCGCACCGTCCTCAATCAAGCCCTGTCGCGCGCCGGCTACGGAGTGCGCTCTACCGGCACTGCCGCAACGCTCTGGCGCTGGATCAGTCAGGGCGAGGGCGACCTGGTCATTACCGATGTTGTCATGCCGGACGAGAACGCTTTCGATCTGATCCCGCGCATCCGCAAAGCGCGCCCCGATCTGCCGATCATCGTCATGAGCGCGCAAAACACCTTCATGACCGCGATCCGTGCCTCAGAACGCGGCGCTTACGAATATCTGCCGAAACCGTTCGATCTGAAGGAACTCATCGCCATTGTCGGGCGCGCGATGTCAGAACCGAAGGCGCGTCCGGCGGCGCCCGCCAAGGGTGAGGAGTTCGAGAGCATTCCGCTGGTCGGCCGTTCGCCGGCGATGCAGGAAATCTACCGCGTCTTGGCGCGGTTGATGCAAACCGACTTGACGGTAATGATCTCCGGTGAATCGGGCACCGGCAAGGAACTGGTGGCGCGCGCGCTGCACGACTACGGCAAGCGGCGCGCCGGCACTTTCGTCGCTATCAACATGGCGGCGATCCCGCGCGATCTGATCGAGTCCGAATTGTTCGGCCACGAGAAAGGCGCTTTCACCGGCGCCAATACGCGCTCATCCGGCCGCTTCGAGCAGGCCGAGGGCGGCACGTTGTTCCTCGACGAGATCGGTGACATGCCGATGGAAGCGCAGACCCGGCTATTGCGCGTGCTGCAGCAGGGCGAGTACACCACAGTGGGCGGCCGCACGCCGATCAAAAGCGACGTGCGTATCATCGCCGCCACCAACAAGGATCTGCGGCTGCTGATCCAACAGGGCTTGTTCCGCGAAGATCTGTTTTTCCGGCTTAACGTCGTGCCGCTGCGGCTGCCTCCCTTGCGCGAGCGCACCGAGGACATTCCTGACCTGATCCGTCATTTCTTCGCCCAGGTCGAACGCGAGGGCCTGCCGCCGAAGCAAGTCGACCAGGCCGGGCTCGACCGCCTTAAGCACCATCGCTGGCCCGGCAATGTGCGTGAGCTGGAAAATCTGGGGCGCCGATTGGCGGCGCTATACCCGCAGGAGATCATCACCGCGGCGGTCATCGACGCCGAACTGGCTCAGCCGGCGCTGCCGCCCACGAGCGAGGAGCCGCACGCCGAAGAGGGCCTCAGCAGCGCCGTGGAACGGTATCTGACGGCGTATTTCGCCGGGTTCGAGGATGGCCTACCGCCGGCGGGCCTTTATCACCGCGTTTTGCGCGAGATCGAATATCCCCTGCTGATGGCGGCGCTCGCCGCCACCCGCGGCAACCAGATCCGCGCCGCCGACCTTCTCGGGGTCAATCGCAACACATTGCGCAAGAAGATGCGCGATCTCGACATCCAATTTTTCCGCGGCGGCGGCTGAGCTCGACGAATTAGGTTGTGATTTCTCGCCGCGGAATTGTCGTAATTCGGCAACATTGTTGTATAAAAGCATCAGTGCCGGGGAGGGCGTAGCCCCTTCGCGCGCATTTCCCGGGGCCGCCGTGCCCTGCCATCCGCCGCCAGGAGTCAATGAGCGTCGAACAGGCTGCCGCCGCCGAGACCGCGCTCGCCGTTCCGCCTGCCAAGCGGGGGGAAACGCGAGTGCTCGGCCCGATTGCGGTCGGGCTCGCTCTGCTGTCGGCTTTCCTCACCTTCATCGTTCTCGCCGATCTCACCCCGATTGCGCCGACCCACTATGTCGTCGTCACGTTGTTGCTGGTGAACACGTCGACGGTGCTGTTGCTGCTTGGCATCATCGTGCGGGAAGTGTGGCTGGTGGTGCAGGCGCGCCGCGCCGGACGCGCCGGCGCGCGCTTGCACATTCGTATTGTCGGCCTGTTTGCCATCATCGCGGCTGTTCCTGCGATCCTGGTGGCGATCGTCGCTAGCATCACGCTCGACCGCGGCCTCGACCGCCTGTTCAACGCCCGCACACGCGCCGCTGTCCAAAACTCATTGATCGTGGCGGACGCATATTTGCGCGATCACGCACAAATCGTGCGCTCCGACGTTCTGGTGATGGCTTTCGATATGGCGCGTGCAGAGCCTGTCTTCAAGGATGATCGCGCCAAGCTTGGGCAGTTCCTGACCTTCCAGGCATCGGTTCGCGGCCTTGCCGCAGCGATCGTGATTGACAAGAATCTAGATGTTATCGCGCGCGCGAATGTCCGAGCCAATGAGACATTTGCCATGCCGCCGCGCGATGCGCTTTCGCATATCAGCGACAAGGAACCGCAGATCGTCTTGCTGCCGGACACGAATTATGTAGCCGCTGTCGTCAAACTGCAGAAATATGACGACTTTTATCTGTACGTAACCCGGCTGCTAGATCCGCGCGTCGTGCCCCAATTGCAGGCGACACGGGCGAGCGCGAGTGAATACGCTGCGCTCGAAGCGCGCCGGCTCGGGGTCCAGGTCGCGTTCGCGTTGATGTACACGGTTATCGCGCTCACCGTCCTTTTGTCGGCGGTCTGGATCGGGCTGAATTTTGCCAACGTCTTGGTCGCGCCAATCCGGCGCCTGATCGGCGCCGCCAATGTCGTATCTACGGGAAATCTGTATGTGCGCGTACCTGTTCGCGAGTCGGAGGGCGATCTTGCGCAGCTCGGCGAAACTTTCAACCGTATGACCCAGGAACTGCGCACCCAACGCGACGATATCATGCGCGCCCGCGATGTTATCGATAGCCGCCGCCGGTTCACCGAGGCCGTGCTCGCGGGTGCCAGCGCCGGGGTGATCGGCGTTGACGTTAAGGGCTGCGTGAGCATCCTCAACCGATCGGCGGAGAAGCTGATCGGGAGCACTGAGGCGGAGGCGCTCGGCCGTCCCTTGACCGAGGTATTCCCGGAACTCGCCTATATCCTGGAGGCGGCGCAAACGGGCACGCGCACACAAGATCAGGTCACCATTACCCGCAACGGTCACGAGCGCAACCTGTCGGTGCGGATCACCAGCGAACAATCGAGCGAATCCGAGCACGGCTACGTCGTGACGCTCGACGACCTCACTGAACTGGTCGCCGCCCAACGCACGTCGGCCTGGGCAGACATCGCGCGCCGCATCGCGCACGAGATCAAGAATCCGCTCACGCCAATTCAATTGTCGGCCGAGCGCCTTCGCCGCAAATACGGAAAGATCATCGGCGAGGACCACGCCGTGTTTGACCAATGCACCGATACTATCGTGCGGCAGGTCGACGACATCCGGCGGATGGTCGACGAGTTCTCGCGCTTTGCCCGCACGCCCAAGCCGGTGATGGCAGACGAGGACGTAGCCGACACAGTCCGGCAGGCCGTGTTCTTAATGCGCGTCGGCAATGCGGAAATCAATATCGATGTCGAAATAGCCGAGGACCCTATGCCCGCTCGGTTTGACCGGCGCCTGATCTCGCAAGCGCTCACCAATCTCATCAAAAATGCCGCCGAGGCGATTGCCGCGATGCCGACCGGCGAACTCGGCAAAGGATCAATCCACATCTTCGCCGCACGCGACGGCGGCGACATCGTCATCGACGTCATCGACAACGGCATTGGCCTGCCGACGGAAAACCGCAGCCGCCTGCTCGAGCCCTATGTCACCACCCGCGAGAAGGGAACGGGTTTAGGCCTCGCCATCGTCGGACGCATCATCGAAGAGCACGGCGGCAGCATCGCGCTGCACGACGCCGGCGAAAAGAATCCCGGCCAGCGTGGCGCCTGGATTCGCCTGCGTTTTGCCGCGTCTGGCGAACCAGAGGAATCGAAATCCGAAAAGCAAAAAACGACGGTGAACGAGCAATCGCATGTCCGCTGATATTTTGATAGTCGACGACGAAGCCGATATCCGTGATTTGGTGGCCGGTATCCTGCAAGATGAAGGCTACGCGCCGCGGACCGCGCGCAATAGCGATGAGGCGCTGGGCGCCATCGCCGCTCGCCGGCCGTCTTTGGTGTTCCTGGATATCTGGCTGCAAGGCAGCAAGCTCGATGGGTTGCAATTGCTAGACGCCATCAAACAAGAACATCCCGAAGTTCCAGTGGTCATGATCTCCGGCCACGGCAACATCGAAACGGCGGTCGCCGCCATCAAGCGCGGCGCCTACGATTTCATCGAGAAACCTTTCAAGGCCGACCGGCTGGTGTTGGTAGCCGAACGCGCACTGGAGACTTCGCGGCTCAAGCGCGAGGTCAAGCAGCTTAAGCAGCTCGCGCCGATTCCGGCCTCGCTCATCGGCAAGTCGGTGGCCGTTGCCCAATTGCGTCAAACCCTCGAGCGGGTGGCGCCGAGCAACAGCCGCATCCTCATCGTCGGCCCCTCCGGCTCCGGTAAGGAACTGGCGGCGCGCACGATCCATCAATTGTCGGGCCGGGCCAATGGTCCATTCATCGTCATCAACGCCGCCGCGATCACGCCTGACCGTATGGAAGTGGAATTGTTCGGCGTCGAGCAGTCCAACGGATCGGAAGGCCGCAAGCCGGGCGCGCTGGAAGAGGCGCATGGCGGCACGCTGTTCTTCGACGATATCGCCGATCTGCCGCGCGAAACGCAGAACAAGATCCTGCGCGTGCTCGTCGACCAGACCTTTCAGCGGGTCGGCGGCACCACCAAGGTCGCGGTCGACGTGCGCATCGTGTCATCGACCTCGCGCAATCTCGAAGCGCTGATTGCAGAAGGAAAATTCCGCGAAGACCTTTATCACCGGCTTTCGGTGGTGCCGATCCGTATGCCGCCACTGGCGGAACGCCGCGAGGACATCCCTGGCCTGATCGACTATTTCATGGACCAGATCTCGCAGGCCACCGGACTGCCGAGGCGTCGCATCGGCGACGACGCCATGGCCGTGCTGCAATCGCACGACTGGCCCGGCAATGTTCGCCAACTGCGCAACAATGTCGAACGGCTGATGATTCTCGCCGGTGGCGACCCGGACGCCTTGCTCGACGCCAGCATGCTGCCGCCCGACGTCGGCTCGATGGTGCCGAGTATGCCGAACGGCAATGGCGGCGAGCATCTCATGGGATTGGCCCTGCGCGAGGCGCGCGAAATGTTCGAGCGCGAATATTTGGTGGCACAGATCAGCCGCTTCGGCGGCAACATCTCGCGCACGGCCGAATTCGTCGGCATGGAGCGCTCGGCGCTGCACCGCAAGCTCAAGGCGCTGGGGATCGGGTAGTGACCGTAGCCGCGAGGCAACCTCCGTTCGTTTCCGCGCAAGCGGGGACGAACGGTTAAACTGAAAATCCCATGTCCCGCATCGCCTATGTCAATGGCCGCTATTTGCCGCGCGCGCAGGCTTGTGTCTCGGTGGAAGACCGCGGCTTTCAATTTGCCGACGGTGTCTACGAGGTCTGCGAGGTGCGGGGAGGGCACCTGGTCGATGAACGCCGGCATATGGCGCGGCTCGATCGTTCCTTGAGCGCATTGCGCATCGCGCGCCCGATGACACCGGCGGCACTGTCCGTCGTATTGCACGAGACGGTCAGGCGCAACCGCGTCACCGAGGGCATCGTCTATGTGCAGGTCAGCCGCGGCGCGGCGCGGCGGGATTTCGCGTTTCCGGCGGCCGATACGCGCCCGACGGTGGTCGTCACCGCACGCAGCAGCGATCTTGCGCGTCTCGAGCAGCTGGCGAGCGAAGGCGTCGCCGTTGTCACCGTGCCGGATATCCGCTGGGGCCGCGTCGATATCAAGTCGGTGGCGCTGCTGCCGAACGTACTGGCCAAGCAGGCCGCGCGCGATGACGGCGCCCACGAAGCCTGGCTGATCGACGCACAAGGCCGCGTCAGCGAAGGCGCCTCGTCGAATGCCTGGATCGTTACCCATGACGGCAAGCTCATCACCCATCCGCTTGGGCCCGACATCTTGCCGGGCATCACGCGTTCGGTGGTGATCGACGTGATCAAAGCGCAAGGGCTGTCGTTCGAGGAGCGCGCTTTCAGCGTCGAGGAAGCCTATACCGCGCGCGAAGCGTTCATCACGTCGGCCAGCCAGATCGTCCTGCCGGTGGTGCGCATCAACGGCCAGCCGGTCGGCAACGGCGCGCCCGGCCTGATTGCCGCCGCCTTGCGCCGCGATTATCACCGCTACGCGGAAATCTCCTGATCCTGGGCGCCGGCAAGCATCACCATTGGCGCCGGGAGCGGTCGTTGCTGCGGCGCGCGGCGGCGCTCGACAATCCACGCCAACGGCAAAAATATCAACCATATCAGTTATTTGTCGGCCAATAGCGGGCTTGGCTTGCACCCGGGGACCGGCTGCAATCTAATAGCAACCCCGGAGCCTTAGACCGCTTTTGCGTGGGGCAAAGCGGCGCATGCATTGCAACTCGCATGCGGAAGGCTCAGGCAACGACGGTCTCGCGCGCTAGACGCGAGCAAAAAATGGAACACGGCCATGGCAGCCGATCGTGCGCAAAATCTCCAAGACACTTTTCTCAATCACGTCCGCAAAAGCAAAATCCCGCTCACCATTTTTCTAGTCAACGGCGTAAAATTGCAGGGCGTGGTGACGTGGTTCGATAATTTTTGCGTGTTGTTGCGGCGAGACGGACACTCCCAGCTCGTCTACAAGCACGCGATCTCAACCATCATGCCGGGTCACCCGATCCAGCTGTTCGAAGGTGGCGAAGAGCCGCCGGCCGCCGCCGAGAAGGCGCCATCCTGATTGGAACCACGCCGCCGCGACAAGCGCGCCGATCTCTTAAGCCCGACGACAACGGGGCCTGAGACCGGCCGCGCTATTGTCATCGAGCCGTGGCTCAAAACCGCTGCGGGCAGGGCAGGGCCCACACGCGCATCAGCGGACTTGCGCACACCGGAAGCCCGTCTTGCGGAAGCCGCCGGCCTTGCGCGCGCCATCGATCTCAACGTCGTGCAAGAAGGGCAGGTGACACTCGCCGCCATTCGCCCCGCCACTTACATCGGCAAGGGCAAGGTCGATGAGATCGCCGGACTGGTGAAAAGCCTGGAAGCTTCCGTCGTGGTGATGGATTGCCCGGTGTCGCCGGTGCAGCAGCGCAATCTGGAAAAGGCCTGGAACGCCAAAGTCATCGATCGCACCGGCCTGATTCTGGAGATTTTCGGGCGGCGCGCGCGCACCCGCGAGGGCGCGTTGCAGGTCGAGCTTGCGCATCTGACTTATCAAAAGAGCCGGCTGGTGCGCTCCTGGACCCATCTCGAGCGCCAGCGCGGCGGCTACGGCTTTCTCGGCGGCCCGGGCGAAACCCAATTGGAAGCGGACCGGCGCGTGATCGAGGAGCGCATCGCCCGCATCGAAGGCGAGCTCGGTAAGGTCAAGCGCACCCGCGCGCTGCACAGAGAGAGTCGCAAGCGCGTGCCGTATCCGATCATGGCGCTGGTCGGCTATACCAATGCCGGCAAGTCGACCTTATTCAACACCATGACCTCGGCCCGCGTGGTCTCGGCCGACATGTTGTTTGCCACGCTCGATCCGACGTTGCGCGCGGTCGATCTGCCGCACGGCAACCGCATCATCCTGTCGGATACGGTCGGGTTCATTTCCGACCTGCCGACCATGCTGGTGGCGGCCTTCCGCGCCACGCTGGAAGAGGTGATCGAGGCAGACGTCATCCTGCACGTGCGCGACGTATCGCACGAGGACACGGCCGCGCAGTCGCACGACGTGGAGAAGGTGCTGGGCGAGCTCGGCATCGCAGCCAGCGATCCGCGCCTGATCGAAGTCTGGAACAAGATCGACCGGCTCGACAGCGAGGCGCGCGCGCGGCTTTTTAATCTGGCCGAACGGCAGCCGCCTGAGCGGCGCGCGGTGCCGGTCTCGGCATTGAGCGGCGAAGGCATCCCGCGGCTTATCGATGCCATCGAAGCGCGGCTGGCCGAAAGCCGCCAGACGCTGGAGATCGCGATTAATCCGTCTGACGGCGCCGGCCTGAGCTGGCTCTACCGCCATTCCGAAGTGCTGGAAAAGCATATGCGCGACGACGGGCAACTGGCGGTGACGGTGCGCGCGGACGCCGACAAGGCAGCGCGGGTGCGGGCGAAGTTCGCGGGGTGATGAGCTTTGCGTTGCGTGGCCGCGTTGCGTTCCCACATGAATTGGGGGAACGGCTTTGCTAGATGAGATCCCGCGGCAACTTTGCCACACGCGGGTAACACTGAAAGGATTTCCTCTTTTGGAAACCATGTATCAACCGAAAGAATGGCATGAAGCATATGCCATCCTTGCCAGCGGCGGCGCGGTGATCGCTGGCCTCCTGATTGTCGCGACAGCGGTTCGCGCAAATCAATTATTGTCCTCGCTGCATTGGCGATTGCGCGCTCGGAATTCTACTCTGAGCATGATCACCATCATGATCGGTTCAAATCTTGTTCTCTTGCCGCAGGACGTGATTGTGCTTGGCGTTGAATTGATCGTCTTCAATATAGCAAGCGCGTGTTTGCTACCCGGACCCGTCATCGTCAATGTACTTCGTAAGCGCGAAGGTTTATCCATTCGCGTTCCCGTGCGGGCCGCGTTTTTCTATCTCGTCGCGGCTGCGGGAGGTGCCAGTTTGATTGTTCATTGGGGCGGCGGTCTGTATCTGCCTATGGCCGCTTACTCGGCGTATTTGCTCTCAGCCGTTGCAACCGCATATGCACTGTTAATGCCGCATCGTAAGGCATCGAAAAGGTGAGAAAGTCCGCGAATAAGCTGACGAACGGCCAATGTCCGCTGTTGCCCAACAGCAGACATCGAACGGCACATCAAAGGCAGTATTTGACTCGCCGTTTATAAGTCCACGCCCTAGGTGGCGTGGACAAAATCATTGACGCGTGGATCCCGTTTTGATTCAAGGCTG
>CAZLWN010000103.1:0-13957 GCA_964563195.1 uncultured Undibacter sp.
CGCGGCTCAAGGCTGCCTCCTCGAATCTGCAGCCTTGAATCAAAACAAGATTCACGCGTCAACAATTTTGTCCACACCGCCTACGAATCTGGGGGTCAGGAGTTCGAATCTCTTCGGGCGCGCCACTAACCTTCTGAATTTTCGAGCCGGCGGCCGTTTGGCGCCGCGCATGGCGTCTTATGCGCAAAGGCGTGGCGTTGCTGACGAGATGCATCGCATCGGCTGCGCTCTGTCGCGGTTGATTTAAGAATAAAAATCATCGAATGAAACGTTCGTTTGCGTGAATGATCGTAGTCTCACTGCGTGGACCCGTCTGGTTTTGCGCTCGCTTTCGCAAAATTATAGAAAGACATCTCTGAAGATCGGGGCAACATCCACGGCGCTCGCCATACGCAGTCTTACAATCAAATGATTGCAACTGTTTGCCCTGTCGGCTATCGTAACGTTCAAAACTGAAATTCATCGCGGGAGACGTCGGCCAATGTTCACCAGCAATCCGTTCGCTGAACTTTCGGCGTCGGTGCCGACCGCCGACATGCAGATATATGTTGTTGTCATGGTCGTCCTGGTTGTGAGCGGCACGCTGTTCGACGTCATTCATAAAAAGAGCGCCAGGTACTTTTTTGATAATTGGCGATGCTCCAAGAACAAAGCGAAGCAGCAGGTCGGCGGCGGAGAGATGGTGTCCATTGCGGTGCAGACCGCGGTGGTTGATGTCATGACCTCCGGTGAATTCTGCAACATGCGGCGCAGAATTGCCCATCTCCTGACGATGTACGGCTTTGTGATTTACGTCGTCACCACCGCGATCATGGTTTTCGCCTACCCGACGCCGGCCACGCCCACGCCCAATGCTCTAGCGACGCTGTGGTACATCGGGGCGCTGATGGTTTGCCTCGGCGGCTACTGGTTCTGGTTTTTCATCCGGGTGGATGTTGCCGCAGAGGGCAATTCACCGTTCCGTTTTGTGCGTGCCGATATTTTCATCGTCACGCTCGTTCTCAGCACGACCTTCGGCTTGGTGTGGGCGTGGCTGCAGACGGCGGGCAACACCGCCTGGGCCACCGTTTTTCTGGCGCTGTATCTCCTCGCCACGACGGTGCTGTTTGGGTCAATTCCGTGGTCCAAATTTTCTCATATGTTCTTCAAGCCCGCTGCAGCCATGCAGAAAAGAGTAGCCGAAGCAGATGGCACCAGGAGCAACCTGCCGGCTCCCGCCGACGCGCCCGAAATCTACGGGAGCGTCGCCAAGCACTCGAACCACTATTGATCGGCCTCCACATCGATCTTCGATAAAGGAGAATAAGATAATATCATGCCGACCTTCGTTTACATGACCCGGTGTGACGGCTGCGGGCATTGCGTGGATATCTGCCCGTCGGACATCATGCACATCGATACCACCTATCGCCGCGCCTTCAACATCGAGCCCAATTTCTGCTGGGAGTGCTACTCGTGCGTAAAGGCATGTCCTCAGCATGCGATCGACGTGCGCGGCTACGCCGACTTCGCCCCCTTGGGCCACAGCGTTCGGGTGCGCCGGGAGGAAGAAAAGGCAACCATTTCCTGGAAGATCAAGTTCCGGGACGGCCGCGAAAAAGATTTCGTTTCCCCGATCAGAACCACGCCATGGGGATCGATCAAGTCACCGTCCGATTATGAGGCGCCCACCGCGGCCGCGATGAAATCGCAGGAGCTCGCGCACGAACCCGAGGCCCTCAAGATCGCTGCGCTGCCGGCGCTCACGCCGGATCAATTCGAGCAAGGATTGGTGTAATGCGCCGCCGTAAGACCGTGTTCGTGGATTCGGATATCCTCGTCGTCGGTGGCGGCATGGGCGGCTGCGGGGCCACTTACGAATCCAGGTACTGGGGGCGTGACCTGAAGATCGTGTGCGTCGAAAAAGCAAACATCGAGCGCAGCGGCGCGGTCGCACAAGGCCTGTATGCAATCAACTGTTACATGGGCATGCAGTGGAACGAAAACCAGCCCGAAGACCATGTCCGCTACGCACGCAATGACCTCATGGGTCTGGTGCGGGAGGATCTCAGCTACGATATCGCCCGGCACGTCGACTCCACGGTGCACAAGTTCGAGGAGTGGGGCCTCCCGATCATGAAGGACCCGGAAACCGGGAGGTACCAGCGCGAAGGCAAATGGCAGATCATGATCCACGGCGAGAGCTACAAGCCGATCGTCGCCGAGGCCGCGCGCAAGGCCGCCACCGAAGTCTACAACCGGATCATGGTGACCCACCTGCTGACGGACGCGACGCGGCCAAACAGAGTTGCAGGCGCCGTGGGCTTTAACGTCCGCAACGGGAACTTCTACGTGTTCCGCGCCAAGGCGGTGATCGTGGCTGCCGGCGGCGCATCGCATATTTTCAAGCCCCGCGCAGTTGGCGAAGGCATGGGGCGAACGTGGTATGCCCCATGGAGCAGCGCCTCCGCATACGCGCTGCCGATCCTGGCCGGCGCCAAGATGACGCAGATGGAAAACCGGATCGTCCTCACCCGATTCAAGGACGGTTATGGGCCGGTCGGCGCCTATTTCCTGCACCTCAAGACCTACACGCAAAACGCCTATGGGCAGGATTACGAGGCCTTCTGGCGCGATTCTATCGAGCAGATGGTCGGCGATTACGTTAATCACCACCCAGTGCCGACCTGCCTGCGCAATCACGCTCTGCTCGAAGAGGTCAAGGCCGGCCGCGGCCCTATTCGCATGGTGACGATGGAGGCCTTTAAAGACCCGCATAAAGAAACGGTCGGTTGGGAGAACTTTCTCGGCATGACCATCGGGCAGGCGGTGGTGTGGGCCTCGCAGAACATCGACCCCAAGGAGGTCAATCCCGAGCTGACCACGTCGGAGCCTTACGTCATGGGCTCACACGCGACCTGTTCAGGCGCCTGGGCGAGCGGTCCGGAGGACTACGCACCCGCGGAATACCAGTGGGGCTACAACCGGATGATGACCGTCGAAGGTCTGTTCGGCGCCGGTGACACCATCGGCGGTAGCGCCCACAAGTTCTCGTCGGGATCCTTCACGGAAGGCCGCATCGCCGGCAAGGCGGCAGTCAAATACGTGAACGATTTGGGCAAAGAACAGCCGCAGGTCAGCGAGGCGGAGTACAAGGACCTCAAAAAGGCCGTCTACCAGCCCATGGAAACCTACGAAATTTACCGCAACGAAATCGTCGCTGGGACCGTTTCGCCGAGTTACATCCTGCCGATTCATGGGCTTCAGCGTCTTGAGAAGCTCATGGACGAATATGTTGGCGGCATCAGCGCCCACTACATGACCAACGAACCGCTACTCACCCGCGCGCTCGAGCTGTTGACCATGCTGAAGGAAGATCTCGTCCATCTCGGGGCTGAAGACCTTCACCAGCTTCAGCGCGCATGGGAGCTTCAGCACCGGGTCTTGGCCTCGGAATGTGTCACCCAGCATACCTTGTTCCGGAAAGAAACGCGGTGGCCGGGATATTATTACCGGGGAGATTATCCGAAGCTGGACGACAAGGATTGGCATTGCTTTACCCTGTCGTGCTACGAACGGGAGTCCGGGAAGTGGGAGATGGAAAAGGCGCCGGTGTATCACATCATCGACTGATCGCACGGCCGCTCGGAGGCACTTGCGTCTCCCAGATTCTGCATGCTCTGGGCTACTATTTAATGAGCGTCAGCCCCGCCACCCGGTGCAATCCGTAAAGATCATCCTGTCCGAGACAGTTTTATTTCACGAAAGAATCGCAATGCCGCAACTTGTACCGCCGCACGGCTCGACGACAGTCAAGCCACTGCTGGCGCCCGAGACGGAGCGGGCTGAGGAACGCAAGCGAGCGGAAAAACTCAGGAAGATACCCCTCGACTCGCGTGCGGTCTCCGACCTGTTCATGCTGGCAATGGGGGCCTATACGCCGCTCGATCGGTTTATGGGGCATGACGACTGGCGCGGATCGTGCCTGGATATGAAACTGATCGGCGGCGTCTTCTGGCCAATCCCAATCACGCTTCCCGTCAACAGAGACCTTGCCGACAGCATTCATGCCGAAGAGGAGGTTACGCTCGTCGACGCGGAGAGCGGTGCAATCCTCGCGGTCATGGAGGTTCACGAGAAATATTCAATCGACAAGATACTGGAGGCCGAGCACGTCTACCGCACCGCCGATCCGAAGCATCCAGGCGTGGCAAAGGTCCTAGAGCAGGGGGATGTCAACCTGGCCGGGCCCGTGATGGTGCTGAGCGAAGGCGAATATCCTACCAGATACTCGGACCTCTATATCCGCCCTGCCGAATCGCGGGCCATGTTTCTTGAGCGGGGCTGGTCGAATGTTGCTGCCTTCCAGACGCGAAATCCCATGCACCGTAGCCACGAGCACCTGGTGAAAATTGCGGTGGAAGTATCAGACGGTGTTTTCATCCATCAGGTGCTTGGGAAGTTGAAGATAGGCGACATCCCAGCGGACGTTCGCACCTGCGCGATACAGGCAATGATCGACAATTATTTCCGCCCAGGAACGGTCATCCAGGCGGGCTATCCGATCGAGATGCGCTATGCCGGGCCGCGCGAGGCGCTGCTGCATGCTCTCATTCGCCAGAACTTCGGCTGCTCGCATCTTATCGTCGGGCGTGACCATGCCGGCGTCGGTGACTACTACGGTCCCTTCGATGCGCATCACATCTTCGATCAACTGTGGGACGGCGCACTTCATACTAAGCCGCTGAAGATAGACCTCACTTTCTACTGCCGGAAGTGTTACGGAATGGCGACGGCGAAGACCTGCCCGCACGATCCCGAGCATCACATTTCGATCTCGGGCACGCAGCAACGCGAATTACTTTCGAGCAATGCGGAGATCCCACTTGAGTTCAGCCGGCCGGAGGTGGTGGCGATCCTCAAGGAGTATTACGCGAGCCTGCGATCAGCATCATGATCATCGCGCAGATCTCCGATACTCATATCGCTTTGGACCCACCCGACACCGATCAGAGATTTTTGGGTTTCGAACGCACGATTGCGGATATCAACGCACTCGATCCGGCCCCCGATTTGATCGTTCACACCGGGGATATCGTTCATAACGGGCGGAAAGACGAATACGCGCGGGCGGCGGCGATCCTCGCGAAGGCGCGCGCGCCGGTCTATGTGCTCGCTGGCAACAAGGATGACCGGGCGAATTTGCGCGCGGCCTTTTCGCCATTTGGATACCCCGCGCCCAATTCCGACTTTATTGACTATGCGGTTGAGGACTACCCGGTCAGACTGATTGCGGTGGATACTCTGAGTCCAGGGGGAAACAGGGGTGACTTTTGCCGCGAGCGGGTCAGACGTTTGATTGACTTGATCGATGCCGAGACCGGTAAGCCGATTGCGGTTTGCGCGCATCATCCGCCATTTGAGGTTCCGGTGGGGCCGGATCCCGTCAACTTCGAAACACCGGAGATGATGGCGAGGCTGGCCCAAGCTTTGCAGCACTCCGGGCGGGTCGTCGCCGTTTTCAGCGGCCATGTTCAACGCGGCACTGCGGGTCATGTCGGGAGCATCCCGGCGATCGTGGTGCCGTGCACCGCGACGACGCTGCGCAAAGGCGCGTATCCGGCTCACATGAGGCGGAGTCCGGTCTATTACGTGCACCGGTTCGATCCGGCTTGGGGCTTCTCCGCCGAAACACGGATTGTCGGAACAGGGCCATCGTTGTGCTGATCGAGCGCCGACTGTTTCTTGCAGAAGGCAAACACGCCGTGACCCTTTGTTAAGGGCGCAGCCTGGACGCTTTGGCTTAGGGCAGGCACTCAGATAAGATCACGCGCAATCGAAGCATGCGCCGGTAGCTCAGCTGGATAGAGCACCAGACTTCGAATCTGGGGGTCAGGGGTTCGAATCCCTTCCGGCGCGCCACTGCCTCTCCACGGAATTCTGAATGAAAACCCTGCCGAAGACTATATTCCTGACCGCATCGATCCTCGCAGTGACGATGCTATCCGCCGCGGCTCAGTCACAGGACCCGGTCCGCCGCGGCCGCACGCTGGCCGAAGAATTCTGCGCACCTTGCCATGCCATCACGCGCCACGGCCGCAGCCCGCATAGCGATGCCCCGCCGCTGAGCAACATCGGCCGCACCTATGATCTCGACGATTTTGCGCGTGTCTTAAGCGCCGGCCTTTTATCCAGCCATCCGGACATGCCGCAGTTCAGATTTCATTTTCCCGACGCGCGCGCCTTGCGCGACTACCTGCGGACCATCCAACAGTAGCCACTCAGCGGTCGATCGTGATCTCCTCGCTGCGCGCGCGTGAGACGCAGATCATAATGTGATCGGCGCGCTCGTGCTCGGCCAGCACCAGATCGCGGTGGTCGGCTACGCCTGCCAGCATCTTGGTGCGGCAGGTGCCGCAAGTACCGGTCTCGCAGGAGCTCGGCACCTCGAGGCCGTTGTCGCGCAGCACTTCCAGGATGGTCTTGGTCACCGGCACCTCGACCACCTTGCCGCTGCGCGCCAGCCGCACGCGGAACGGCTTGTCGCCCGGCTTGTGGGTTTCCGCCTCGCTGAAGGCCTCGAAATGCACCGCGGTCGACGACCAGTGGTCGGTTATGTTGCGCACTGCCTCCATCAGCGGGCGCGGCCCGCAGCAATAAAGATGCTCGCGGTTGCGGCGCTCGGCCAGGATCGGCCTGAGGTCGAGCGAACAGTTTGGATCACCCTGGTCGTGATGGATGGTGACGAGGCCGGCGAATTCCGGGACGCTCAATTCGTCCATGAATGCCGTCGTCTCCGGCGAGCGCGTGCAGTAGAACAGCCGGAAGCGTTTGCCCTCCGCCTGCACCTGGCGGATCATGGCCATGATCGGCGTGATGCCGATGCCGCCGGCGATAAACAGGAGATCCTGCGCGCGCGGCGGCAACTTGAAATCGTTAACCGGCGCCGCCACCATCAGCTCGTCGCCGGCCTGCACACCGTCGATGAGATTGGTTGAACCGCCGCGCCCATTGGCCTCGCGTTTGACGGCAACCTGGTAGCGGTCGCGCTCGGCCGGATCGTTGCACAGCGAATATTTGCGCAGCAGGCCGTTCGGTACCCAAATTGTGATATGCGCGCCGGCGGAAAATTCCGGCAGCGGCTTGCCGCCCGCGTCGCGGAATTCCAGGAGATGGATGCCGTCGGCGATTTTGTCGTTGCGCGTCACGCGCAGCGGCATCATTGGCGGTTGGTCATCGGCAGTCATTGCACGTCCGGGAAGCGTTAACGCCCCTTCAGATGGGAATTCCGCCCGTCTGCTGCAAGCGAAACATAATCCGCGATCCGTCAGCGCTGCCCTGTGCTCACGCGCTCGACCGGTCGCGCCTGCACCAGTGGCGCCGACCGCCGCGTCGGCCAAGCATTGGAATCAGCACTGGTACAGCGGCCCGATCGTCATCGCCCCCACCGTTTATGCCGCGGCGTCGGACTGTTGCCTCTTCAAGCGCGTTTATTGGAAGCATTCTGTCAAGCACGTCCGCTACGAGGAAGTCTGTTACTAAGCGAGTAGACTGTGGATTTCCAATGTCCCGGCTTCGCATGCGGCGAAGCCGGGACTTTCCTTTTGCGCGGTCTAGGCCGGATCGCTATCCGATTGGCCGCAAACGGTCCAATTCGTGCCGCAATATGGGGAGCATAGAGCCCCTTGACTCCCGCCCTCGCGCGTCCGGTTTAGTTCTGCTAGTGGGTCGCGCGGCGCCTCGCCTAGTGCGCGGCGTTGAGGGGGGTATGTCGCTCGCGGCCCCCCGCGCCGAACCGGAGGACGAATGCTCAAATCGTTGCGCGCGGTGGCGCGATTTTTCCAGAGCAATATTGGCTGGCAACGAATTGGCGTGCTGCTTAGCCTCACTGTCATCGCGGTGGCGGCGGTGGTGCTGTTCCATATGCTGCGCGATCTCAATGTCGATGAGGTTGTCGCCGCGCTGAAGGCGACCGAATGGCGCCACATTGCAGCCGCGGCGCTTTTTGTCGCGGGCGGCTATTTCACGCTCACGTTTTACGACTGGTTCGCCCTGCGCACGATCGGGCGCAGCGAGATTCCCTATCGCATCGCCGCGCTCTCCGGCTTCACCAGCTATTCCGTCGGCCACAATATTGGGGCCACCGTGTTCACCGGCGGCGCGGTGCGCTACCGCATCTATTCGGCCTATGGCCTATCCGCCATAGAGGTGGCGAAGATCTGCTTCATCGCGGGCCTTACCTTTTGGCTCGGCAACGCCACCGTGCTGGGCCTCGGCATCCTATTTGAACCGCACGCTGCGGCGCCGATCGACCACCTGCCGCCCTGGCTCAATCGAGTCACTGCCATTCTGATCCTGATGGCGCTGGCATCCTATGTCGGCTGGGTCTGGAGCGCGCCGCGCGAGATTGGGCAACGAGAATGGAAAGTAAAATTGCCGAACGGCCCGTCCACGCTGGTACAGATCATTATTGGCTTGTTCGATCTTGGGTTCTGCGCGCTTGCCATGTACATGCTGCTGCCGGACGATCCGCATATCGGCTTCATTACGCTGCTGGTAGTTTTTGTGTCGGCGACGATGTTGGGTTTTGCCAGCCATGCGCCCGGCGGTCTCGGCGTGTTCGACGCCGCCATGCTGGTGGCCCTGTGGGAATTCGACAAGGAGGACCTCGTGGCCGGCTTATTGTTGTTCCGCCTGCTTTACTATCTGGCGCCGTTCGTGATCGCGCTTACCATTCTGGGCGCGCGCGAGGTGTTTTATATGCGCAGCAACAAGCCCCTGCCCAAGCTCGAGCGGGTAACGGCGGCGGCACCGCTGCGCAGCGAAATCGAGCCTGAGAGAACGGACGTCGGCTGACAATGGCGACGAACGAAGAGAGCGGAAATTTCCCAACGCGCGCTGGCGGGCTCGGCCGCCTCCGCGAAGCGTGGCACGCGCTGTTCGGCCAGGCGGGATTGAGCGGCGTATCGGGCGTCGATGCGCCGGCGGCCGGTCGCATCAACCAGTCCGCGCAAGCCATGCTGATCGAATCGCTAATCGGCGGATTGCCCAACCCGACCATCGTGCTCGACCGTGAAGGGCGGGTGATCGCGTTCAACGAGGCCGCCTCTGCCATTGCGCCGGCGCTCCGCCGCAGCGAGCCTGCTTTGATCACCTTGCGCATGCCCGAACTGGTCGATGCCATTCGGCGCGCCACCAAGCGGCGTGAGCCGCAGCGCGTGGAATTCTTCGAGCGCGTGCCGCTCGACCGCTGGTTCGAGGCTTTCGTGACGCCGGTGCGGCTGACCGCAGGCGATACCGGCTCCGACATCCTGCTGATGACGTTCAACGACCTGACGCCGCTGCGGCGGGTCGAGGAAATGCGCGCCGACTTCATCGCCAATGCCAGCCATGAGTTGCGTACGCCGCTGGCAGCGCTGCTCGGCTTCGTCGAAACCCTGCAGGGCCGCGCCAAGGACGATCCGGCCGCGCGCGAGAAGTTCTTGAGCATCATGCAGGCCCAGGCTGCCCGCATGGCCCGCCTGATCGACGACCTGTTGTCATTATCGCGAATAGAGCTCAATGCGCACCTGCAACCGAACACGCCGGTCGACCTGGGGCCGATCGTGCGCCAGGTCGCCGACGGCTTGCAGACGTTGGCGCGCGACCGCGACGTCGAGATCAAGGTCACAACGCCCTCGGAGCTGCTGATCGTGCTTGGCGACCGCGACGAATTGATCCGCGCGCTCGAGAACCTGGTGGAGAACGCGCTCAAATACGGTGCCGCCGGCAAGCGGGTCGATATCACGCTGACACGCGGGCAGACCCGGGCCGGCACTGCGGAAGCGCGCTTGATGGTGCGCGATTACGGCCCGGGGATCGCGCCCGAGCATCTGCCGCGGCTGACCGAGCGCTTCTACCGGGTCGACGTGGCAGAAAGCCGTGCCCACGGCGGTACCGGATTAGGGCTGGCGCTCGTGAAGCATGTGCTCAACCGCCATGGCGGCCGGGTGACCATCGAGAGCACGCCGGGCGCCGGCGCCGCCTTCACCATGCACATGCCCTTGCCCACTGGGGAATTTGCTGCCGAGGACGAATTGCTCGTTAAATCAGATGGTTGAATTGTCATGTGAACGTCACCGAACGTTTATACAACGGTGACACGCGACGCTTATGGCTGACCTCGGCTTCGGATTTGCGCGAGCTACACCAATAAAAATTTCATCCGAAGTTGAAGTCTCGGAGTGCGTTTTAAAGCAACAGCGGCCGCCCGAACCACGGGCACGGAGGTGAGAGACCACGGGCAGCCATGCCCGCGGAATGCCTTTGGCCGCAAACAATGGAGAGAACCCGTGAAACACTGGACCGCATGGGCAGCTGCCGGCTTCATCGCCGCCGCCGCTATCGCTCCCGCGCAAGCCACCGACATTTCGGGTGCCGGCGCCACCTTCCCCTATCCGATCTACGCGAAATGGGCTGATGCCTACAAGAAAGCGACCGGTACCGGCTTGAACTATCAGTCGATCGGCTCCGGCGGCGGCGTCAAGCAGATCAAGGCCAAGACCGTGACCTTCGGCGCTTCCGACGCGCCGCTGTCGGGCAAGGATCTCGACAAGTACGGTCTCGCGCAGTTCCCGATGGTCATGGGCGGCATCGTGCCGGTCGTGAATGTGCCCGGCATCAAGGCCGGTGAGCTCGTCATCGACGGCACCACGCTCGCCAAGATCTTCCTGGGCGAGATCAAGAAGTGGAATGACCCGGCCCTGAAGAAGCTGAACCCGAACGCCAAGCTGCCGAGCTCGGCGATCGCCGTCGTGCATCGCTCGGATGGCTCCGGCACCACCTACAACTTCGTTTACTATCTGTCCGATGTGAGCGCTGACTGGAAGAAGAAGGTCGGCGTCGCGAAGTCCGTGCAGTGGCCGGTCGGCATCGGCGCCAAGGGCAACGAAGGCGTCGCCAACAACGTCGGCAACACCAAGGGCTCGATTGGCTACGTCGAATATGCCTATGCCCTGCAGAACAAGCTGACCTATGCCAAGATGATGAACAAGGACGGCAAGACCGTTGCCCCGACCGCCGATGCGTTCGCGGCTGCCGCGGCCAACGCTGACTGGAAGTCCAAGCCCGGCTACGGCGTTATCCTCGCCAACCAGCCCGGCGCCGAGTCCTGGCCAATGACGGCCGCCACCTGGATCCTGATGTACAAGAAGCCGAAGGATCCGAAGGCGTCCGCCGAGGCGCTCAAGTTCTTCGCCTGGTGCTACAAGAACGGCGACAAGATGGCCTCCGGCCTCGACTACGTCCCCATGCCCAGCAATGTGGTGGAAGACGTCGAGAACTACTGGAAGAAAGAGATCGCAGCAGCGGCCATGTGACCTCGTGAAAGCGGGAAAGGGCGCCGGCAGCGGCGCCCTTTCCTTGTCCACTGCCGCCCGAGGGGCGGCTTGTCTTGCGGCCCTTGGGCCGCTTCAGTGGCCCTCCCGGAAGCGCGTGGCTATTGGGAGGAGCCGGTGCAACCCAGCGGGAGGCGACCCGTGGTTGACGTGGCGTTGCAGGCCGGGGCCATGCCGGTGGCCCGGCAAGTCGATCGGGGCAAGGTTCTCCAGCGGCTACGCCTTCGCGACGGGGCTTTCCGCCATCTCACCCGCATCGCCGCAATCACGGTTCTGCTGATCCTCAGCGGCATCATCGGCTCGCTGGTCCACGGCTCCTGGCCGGTGTTGCAAACCTTCGGGTTTTCGTTCCTCTACACCGAAGTCTGGAACCCGGTGACCGAGCAGTTCGGCGCCATCGCGCCGATCTACGGCACCGTGGTGACCTCGTTCATCGCCATGCTGATCGCGGTGCCGATCGGCCTGTTCATCGCGCTGTTCCTCACTGAATTGTGCCCGTTATGGGCGCGCCGCCCGATCGGCATCGCCATCGAGCTCTTGGCCGGTATTCCCAGCATCATCTACGGCATCTGGGGCTTGTTCGTGTTCGCCCCCTTTCTGCAGCAATACGTGCAGCCGTTCATCATCAAGGTGTTCGGCCCCATTCCGGTGCTTTCGACCCTGTTCGCCGGGCCGCCTTACGGCATCGGTATCCTGACCGCGGGCCTGATCCTCGCCATCATGGTGCTGCCCTTCATTACCTCGATCTCGCGCGACGTGTTTGACGCGGTGCCGCCGGTGCTCAAGGAGGCCGCCTACGGCGTCGGCTGCACTACCTGGGAGGTGGTGCGCTACGTGGTGTTGCCCTTTACGCGGGTCGGCGTCATCGGCGGCGTCATGCTCGGGCTCGGCCGCGCGCTCGGCGAAACCATGGCCGTCACCTTCGTGATCGGCAACGCGCACCGCATTTCCGGCTCAATCTTGGCGCCGGGCACCACCATCTCGGCCACCATCGCCAACGAGTTCACCGAAGCCGACGGCGATCTCTATACCTCGTCGCTGATCGCGCTCGGCCTCATCCTGTTCGTCATCACCTTCATCGTGCTGGCCTGCGCGCGCTACATGCTGATGCGCATCAACGCGCGGGCGGGAGCCTGACCATGGCGCTCTATGATACCCGCCGCCGCCGCAACCAACTTGCCATCGGGCTGGCAATCGCCGCCACGGTTTTCGGCTTGACCTGGCTGGTGCTCATTCTCGCCGTCCTGCTGTGGGAGGGCTTCAGCGGCCTGACGCTGGCGGTGTTCACCGAGATGACGCCGCCGCCCGGCTCCGCCGGCGGCCTGCTCAATCCGATCATGGGAAGCCTGGTGATGACCTTCATCGCCGTGCTGATCGGCACCCCGCTCGGCATCCTCGCCGGCACCTACATGGCCGAGTACGGCCGCTATGACAAGCTGACCACCGTGGTGCGCTTCATCAACGACATCCTGTTGAGCGCGCCCTCGATCGTCATCGGCCTGTTCATTTACGAAGTTATGGTCGTGCAGATGGGCCATTTCTCCGGCTGGGCCGGTGCCGTCGCACTGGCCGTGATCGTGGTACCGGTGGTGGTGCGCACCACCGAGGATATGCTGACTTTGGTGCCCGACACGCTGCGCGAGGCGGCCGCCTCGATCGGCCTGCCGCGCTCGCTGATGATCCAGAAGGTCGCCTACCGCGCTGCCCGCGCCGGCATGGTCACCGGCGTGCTCTTGGCGGGCGCCCGCATTTCCGGCGAAACCGCGCCCTTGCTGTTCACGGCCCTCAACAACCAGTTCTGGAGCACGGACATGAACGCGCCGGTCGCCTCGCTGCCGGTGGTCATCTTCCAGTTCGCGCTCAGTCCCTATGACGACTGGCAGCAGCTCGCCTGGACCGGCGCGCTGATTATTACGATGGCGGTGCTTGCGCTCAGCATCATCGCTCGGATCCTCGCGGCACAGAGAAAAACGTCATGAGCGTAGCCAGTTTCACCACACCCACACCGACCGCCGCCGGCTCGCCTGCAAGCGCGGAGGGGCTTACCGATAAGGTCTCGGTACGCGACCTCGACTTCTTCTATGGCGATAATCGTGCATTGAAAAACATCAACGTGTCGCTGTACCTGAACAAGGTCACCGCCTTCATCGGCCCGTCCGGCTGCGGCAAGTCGACCCTGCTGCGCGTCCTCAACCGTATGTACGACCTTTACCCGAACCAGCGCGCTGCCGGCTATGTGACGATGGATAGCACCGACATTCTTTCGCCGTCGCAGGATCTCAATCTGCTGCGCGCCAAGGTCGGCATGGTGTTCCAGAAGCCGACGCCGTTTCCGATGACGATCTACGAGAATATCGCCTTCGGCATCCGGCTCTACGAACGGCTTTCGAAGTCCGAGCTGGACGATCGCGTCAAGCACTGCCTGGAACGCGCTGCATTGTGGGACGAGGTGAAGGACAAGATGAACGCCAACGGCCTGTCGCTCTCGGGCGGCCAGCAGCAGCGCCTTTGCATCGCGCGCACCGTTGCGGTGCAGCCGGAGGTCATTCTGTTCGACGAGCCGTGCTCGGCGCTCGACCCGATCTCCACTGCCAAGATCGAGG
>CAZLWN010000104.1:0-13813 GCA_964563195.1 uncultured Undibacter sp.
ATGCGCAAGATCATTCGCGCGATTCTGGCCTCGCCGGTGCCGGTGGCCACTTTCGTTGCGCCGGGCGGTGCGCGCGCGGCCAGCGCCGGCACTTACATCGCCTATGCCAGCTCCATCGCCGCCATGGCACCGGGCACCAATATCGGAGCGGCCACCCCGGTCCAGCTCGGCGGGGGCGGGTTGTTCGGCGGCGGCAAAAAAGACGACAAGCAGAAGTCCGGCACCGAACCGGCCGACACTCACACGCGCAAGATCGTCAACGACGCCACCGCCTATATCCGCAGCCTGGCCGAGCTCAACAAGCGCAACGTGGAGTGGGCCGAAAAGGCTGTGCGCTCAGCCGACAGCATCTCGGCGGCCGACGCGCTCAAGCTCGACGTCATCGACGTCATTGCCGACGATGTTCCGGACCTGCTGCGCAAGATCGACGGGCGCAGCGTAATCGTCGCGGGAAAGCCTAAAAAGCTGGAAACAGCCGGATTGAACGTCGTGACGATCGCGCCGGGCTGGCGCACCGAACTGCTCGCCATTATCACCAACCCCAACGTCGCGTTCCTCTTGATGCTGGTCGGCATCTACGGGCTGATCTTCGAATTCACCACGCCCGGCACCCTGGTGCCGGGCACCATCGGCACCATCAGCCTCTTGTTGGCGCTCTACGCGCTCAATCTGCTGCCGATCAACTACGCCGGCGCCGGCCTGGTTCTTCTCGGTATTGGTCTCATGGTGGCGGAGGTCTTTATCGGCTCGTTCGGGGTTGTCGGCATCGCCGGCGTGATTTCGTTCGGTATCGGGTCCATGATGATGTTCCAATCCGGAGCTCCGGGGTTCGAGCTTTCACTTTCGGTCGTGGCGGGAGCCACGATCGTCACCGCCGCGTTTATCCTGCTGGTGCTCACGCTGCTGCTGCGCTCGCGCAAGCGCCCGGTCGTGACCGGCAAGGAAGCGCTGGTCGGCGCCGAGGGCGAGGCGCTAGCGTGGCAGCAGGAGGAGGGCAGAGTTCGCGTGCAGGGGGAGATCTGGCGCGCGCGCTCAACGCAGCCGCTTGAGCCGGGAACGCGCGTCAAGGTCGTCAATCGTGAAGGCCTGGTTCTGTTCGTGGAGCCGGCCTGATGGTCTCGCTTGGCATTTTAGAAGGAGCCAAAGTCATGGTCGTTTCCACCACCATCGCCGTGATCGCCGTCATCTTGCTGTTCATCCTCTATTCCGCGGTACGCATCCTGCGCGAATACGAACGCGGCGTCATGTTCACCCTTGGGCGCTATACCGGCACCAAGGGCCCGGGATTTATCCTGTTGGTTCCCATCATCCAACAAATGGTGCGGGTCGACCTGCGCATCATCGTCAACGACGTGCCGCCGCAGGACGTGATTTCGCACGACAACGTCTCGGTCAAGGTCAACGCCGTGATCTATTTCCGCATCGTGGATGCCGAGCGCTCCATCATCCAGGTGCGCGATTTCATGGAGGCGACCAGCCAGCTCGCCCAGACCACGCTGCGCTCGGTGCTCGGCAAGCACGACCTCGACGAGATGCTGGCCGAGCGCGACAAGCTCAATCACGACATTCAGGAAGTGCTCGATGCCCAGACCGACGCCTGGGGCATCAAGGTTTCCAACGTCGAGATCAAGCGCATCGATCTCGATGAAAGCATGATCCGCGCCATCGCCCGCCAAGCCGAGGCCGAGCGCTCCCGCCGCGCTAAGATCATCAATGCCGAGGGCGAGCAACAGGCCGCGGCCAAGCTGGTCGAGGCCGCCCAGATTCTGGCGCCGGTGCCGCAGGCCATGCAGTTGCGCTATCTCGCCACGCTGTTCGACATCTCAAGCGAACGCTCGTCGACCATCGTGTTCCCGTTCCCGGTCGATCTGGTGCAGACATGGATGCAGCGCGGCTCGGCCGGCGCGAGCTGACGGGGCGGCGGCTCAAACCTGCTCGGCGTTGAGATAGGCGAGCCGCGCGCCGCAATAGGCGCAAATCGCGCCGAGCCCGAGCGCGGTCAACCCGGCGATCACGTCGACGGTACCGCCGACGTCGCCGCTCTTGCTCATGATGCCGCCGGCGGTGGCGACCGCGAACACCAGCGCGATCAGGAAGCCCCGCGCCAGCCGGTAGACGAACTCGCGCTCGCGCGTGGCCGCGATCAGATAGGCCCCGGTTCCCCAGCCGCCGATGAACCCGGCCGCGCCGATCGCCCACCAGGCCAGCGCCGAGATGAATTGCTGCTTGCCGGTGCCGGCGACCTGGCGCAGCACTGCGTCGAGCCCGACGCCGAACAACGTGAGCACGATGTGCATGACCATGGCCGCGAACACGCCGCAGGCGATGGCGGCGGCATAGTTCAGTCGGCGGAGGACTTCGGTTTCCATGGGGCGGGTCCGAAACGGCAGCAGCGACGAGGATCGCCGCCGCCGCAGAATAGCCGATCGTGATTTGCCGCCGGCACCCCTAGTTCCTGTGGATAACTCGACAAACCGAATTGTTTGACGGTAGTTGCATTTCTGTGACAACGCCCGCGGTAATTTGCCGAACACGCGTCCGTTCAAGGCGTTAGTCTAAAGACACTGGAGGCGGGCGAGGGCACAAAATGGCCGTGGGCCAGATCATTGAGAGTGACATCCCGGCGCGGCTCGACCGGCTGCCCTGGGGCCGCTTCCATACCTTGGTCGTGGCTGCGCTCGGCGTCACTTGGATCCTGGATGGCTTGGAGGTGACGCTTGCCGGCTCGCTCGCCGGCGCGCTGAAGGACAGCCCGGTGCTGCGCTTCAGCAACGCCGACATCGGGCTCGCCGCCAGCGCCTATCTCGCCGGCGCCGTGCTGGGCGCGCTGTTCTTCGGCTGGCTCACCGACCGGCTCGGCCGCAAGAAACTGTTTTTCATCACGCTCTCGGTCTATCTCACCGCCACCGCAGCCACCGCCGCGTCGTGGGACATTTGGAGCTTCGCGCTTTTTCGCTTCGTCACCGGCGCCGGCATCGGCGGCGAATATGCCGCCATCAATTCCACCATCCAGGAGCTGATCCCGGCACGCGTGCGCGGCTGGACCGACCTGGTCATCAACGGCAGCTTCTGGGTGGGCGCGGCCATGGGCGCGCTCGGCTCGCTGGTGGTGCTCGATCCCCATGTGATCGATCCGGAAATCGGCTGGCGGCTCGCCTTCCTGATCGGCGCGACTCTGGCATTGGTGATTTTCTTCATGCGGCTGTGGCTGCCCGAGAGTCCGCGCTGGCTGATGACGCATGGGCGCGCCGACGAGGCCCATCGTGTGGTCGACGAGATCGAAGGACGTTTCGAGAATGTGCCGCCGGCGCATGACTTGCCGCGCGTCAAACTGCGCGCCCGCAAATCGACGCCGCTGTGGGAAGTGGCGCAGACTTTGTTCAAGCGCCACCGCCAGCGCACTTACGTGGGCCTATGCCTGATGGTGGCGCAGGCCTTCTTCTACAACGCCATCTTCTTCACCTACGCGCTCATCCTCACCGATTTCTATGATGTGCCGTCGGATCATGTGGGCTGGTATCTGCTGCCGTTTGCGGCGGGAAATTTCCTCGGTCCCGTGCTGATCGGCCGGTTGTTCGACACCCAAGGCCGCAAGCCGATGATCGCTTTCACCTATATTATTTCCGGTGTGCTGCTCGCCGGCACCGGCTGGCTGTTCGCACGCGATCTGATCGGCGCGGAGACGCAGACCATCTGCTGGATGACGATCTTCTTCTTCGCCTCGGCGGCGGCGAGTTCGGCCTATCTCACGGTGAGCGAAACCTTCCCGCTCGAAATCCGCGCATTGGCCATTGCGTTCTTCTACGCGATCGGTACCGGCATCGGCGGCATCATCGGCCCCTGGCTGTTCGGCGCGCTGATCGACACCGGCTCGCGCCTGAGCGTGTTCGGCGGCTATCTGCTCGGCGCGGTGCTGATGATCCTGGGGGGCCTGGTGGCCTGGCGCTGGGCCGTTCCCGCCGAGCGCAAATCGCTGGAGATGGTAGCGCGCCCGCTGACGTTTATTGATATTGATTAGACGGCGGATCATCGACACAAATGGAAACATCATGGCCCTCCTGCTCACGCCTTTGTTTGGCAGCGCCGAAGTCTGGCGGCGCGAATTCACCGCCGCGATGCCGGAGCTGGATGTACGAATCTGGCCCGAGCTCGGCAATGCGGCCGAGATCGACGCAGCCGCGATCGGGCCGCCGCCGCCCGGATCACTCCGCAAGCTGCCGAATCTGCGCCTTATCCTCTCGTTGACGGCGGGCACCGATGCGCTGCTGCGCGATCCCGATCTTCCCGGCGTGCCGATCGTGCGGGCCGGCAATCCCGAAGGCGACGTCATGATGAACGAGACCACGCTGCTGCATGTCTTGCGCCATCACCGCAACATGCCGGACTATCTGAGTGCGCAGCAGCGCCGCGAATGGATCAAGCTACCGATCAAGCCGGCGCGCGAGCGTACAGTCGGTGTGATGGGCCTCGGCACGATCGGTTTGGCCTGCGCACAGATGGTGGCCTCGGTCGGCTTCGAGGTTGCCGGCTGGGTGCGGCAGCCGCGCCCGTCTGACAACATCGCCATCTTCAGTGGCCGCGAGCAGCTCGACGAATTCCTCGCGCGCAGCGAGATTCTGGTAAATTTGTTGCCGCTCACGCCCGAAACTCAAGGCATCATAGGCGCCAGGACACTCAACGCGCTGCCGCAAGGCGCGGCGATCATCAACCTCGGCCGCGGCGAGCACGTCGTGGAACCGGAGTTGATCGCCGCGCTTGACTCGGGTCACATCGCCGCTGCGACCCTCGATGTTTATCCGATCGAGCCGCTGCCCGGCGACAGTCCGCTCTGGCGTCATCCCAAGATCACGGTCATGCCGCACGTGGCACGTAAGCTCGATCCGTCCAATCTCGCGCCGCGCATCTGTTCGATCCTTCGAGACTTCCGGGCAGGGCGGCCGCTCAGCCGACTGGTCGATCGGACGCGCGGCTACTGACGGTCCTATTGCGACCTTCGAAAAATTCCGATAGCGACCGCTGACAGCCGGGGATTAGTACCGATGAAGTTCGCGCATTTTTCACATGTCTGGGCCAAGCCGGGCATGAGCCCGCACCAGCGCTACGAGCAATTGTGGCGCGAGCTCATTTTGTGCGACGCGCTCGGCTTCGATTATTCGTTCTGCGTCGAGCATCACTTCCGCCCCGACGAGAGCTGGATGTCATCACCCAGCCTGTACGCGGTCGGTGCCGGCGCCCGCACCAAGCGCATGCGCATCGGGCCCATGGGTTATGTCGTGCCGCTTTACCACCCGCTGCGGCTGGTCGAGGAGATTGCAATTGTTGATCAGATGATGGGCGGGCGCATGGAGCTCGGCTTGGTGCCCGGCATCAGCCCGGATTATTTCAAGCCGTTCGGCTTCGACTACGATTTTCGCAAGTCTCCCACGTTGGAATTCGTCGACTATCTGCGCGCTGCCTACGCCGACAAGCAGCCGTTCTCCTTTCACGGTGACATTCACAAAACCGAGTCGGCCGAGATTTCGGTGCAGCCAATGCAGAAGCCACATCCGCCGCTGTGGATGATGAGCCGCGATCCGCAGACGCTCGAGTTTTGCGCCAGCAACGGCATCAACCCAGGCTATTTCCTGGTCTATCCGCGCGCGGACGCCGCTCCGCGCTACCGGGTGTTTCTCGATAACTGGAAAAAGGCGGGCTGGCCGCACAAGCCCAAGATTGCCTATTGCACCGTCGTCTATGTGGACGAGAGCGACGAGAAAGCGCTCGACATCGCGCTCAAGCGCGCCTCGCGCGCTTACGAGGGCTTTCTACCGCGGCCAAAACCTGGCGAGAGTTTCGATCAGCGCGTCGCCGAATATGCCCAGCGCTTCATCGGGCGCGGCGAGCCGGGGGCGTCCGAGATCATGGCCAATGTGTTCAACCCCGATTATTTGATGAAGCACGAGCTGGTCTTCATTGGCTCGCCGAAGACGGTGGCGGAAAAACTGCGCAAGACCGCCGAGGCTGGCCTGTACAATGTCTTCATGGGCGAATTCAATTTCTCCGACTTGCCGGAAGCTGATCTGGTGCGTTCGATCAAGCTGTTCGGCGAACAGGTGATCCCGGGTTTGCGCGGCTACGAGCCGTTTTGAGACATCACCGGCAAAATCAGCTCCGACGGATGGGTGGCGTCGTGATGGATGGTGTCGCTGCCGATCTTGTCGGGGCGATAGTAGTGCACCCAAAGCTGCTCGCTGGTGGGTGAATCGCCGTTGACAACTTCAAGCCGCAGCCTATGCCCGGCTTTGATCAGATAGGCCATCGGCTCAAGGCTGATCTCGAATTGATAGATCTCGCCCGGCGTCAACGGCTGCGGGTCGGTGTGGTTGTGATAGGGCACCATCTCGGTGCTGCGTTCGGAATCGAGCGCGCGATGCGAGGCGCGCAGCCAGCCGCGGGTGATCAGGTCGGCGAACGGGTTGAGGCCCTTGCCGCGGTCTTCAGGCGCCTGGGGGACCTGGTCGGCGAGCTTGATAAAGAAGTCCGTATCGCGTGCGCTCGACGAGGCATAGAGCACGAGCTTGATCGGCCCGCAGATTTCCATGTCTTTTTCCAGCGGCGCGCTGGTGAAGGTGAGCACGCGGCGCACCGGATCGAAGCCGCCGGTGGGTCCGGTGGGCCCGAAGCCACGACGCCCGCCACCCAACCCGGATTGGGATATTGGTAGGTTGTGGTGGCCGCTCCCTGTGCCGCCTGCGGTGAAAGCCCGCCATCGTTCAACGACGTGACACTGCCGGACGGTGCGGCATTCAGGTGCCAGTGCGTGTACTGAATGCCCGGCGGCGGCCAAGTCTCGGCGCTGCGCATGACATTGGCGCCACGCACCGCATATTCGACAGTGGGCCTCGCCAGATAATCGGTGCTCTTGCCTTTGAGGTAATGATCGTAGAACGGCAGCATCACGCGTTTATGGAAATCGACGCTGGAGAATTCCGCCGCCGCCGCCGACCTTGCCGGTCGCCCAGGGCTGCGTACCGATCCATTCGATCACGTCGTAGAGGTCGTTTTGCTCGTTGCGACCGAGAAACTCGAAGTCACCGCCGGAGCGGCCGCTGCCGCGCACGTCCATGTGCACATAAGCGTAACCCTGTTCGACATACCATTCGATCGGTCCGGTCTCGCGCCACAGGAACTGTGCGCTCGCCGGCAGTTTGTTGTTGTCGAAACGGTAGGGCGAAGCGGCAAACAGTGCCGGATAAGATCCCAAACCGTCTGGCCTGTAAATGCGCGCCCCGATCGAGGTGCCATCGCGGACGGTGATTTGGACGATTTCGTCGATCATTGGCGTTGGTCCTGGTCCCGTTGCAAAGCTTATTGGTAGCAGCACCTGCGGCTCAAGGCCCCATCAGGCTCCTCAGAACTCCGCCAGCTCGCGCATGATCTTGTAAAGTCCGGCCTGACCCTCGAAGCCGATGCCGGGGCGGTCAGACAGCGCGATGGCGCCGTTCTCTATCTTGGCGTCGTCGGCAAAGCCGCCGAAATCGCCGAACACGCCCGGGTAGGACTCAGCGCCGCCGAGCCCGAAACCGGCCGCGATGGCAAGCGACATCTGGTTGCCGCCGTGCGGGTAGAGCGATGAAAGCGGGCAGCCGCGCTTCTTTAGCATCGCGACCGTGCGGGCATATTGCGTGATGCCATAGGCATGCGGCGGGTCGATCTGGATGAAATCGTGGCCGGCGCGCCAGCCGCCGAAGCGCACCAGGTTCTCCACGTCCTGGGTCGAAAAAAGATTTTCGCCGGTCGCCAGCGGCGGCGCGTAGATGTCCGCCAATTCCCTGAACAACGCAAAGTCGAGCGGATCGCAGGGCTCTTCGAACCAGCGCAGCTTGAACGGCGCCAATGCTTTGGCGTAGGCCAGCGCCTCGTCACGCGCGAATTTGCAATTGGCGTCGACCGCGAGATGTTCGCCGCTGCCGACAACTTCGAGTACGGCTTCGAGCCGGCGCAGGTCCTGGTCGAGCGGCAGCCCGCCGACCTTCATCTTCACTATGGTGTAGGCAGCGGCCAGATGCCGCCGCATCTCGTCCTGGAGGTTCTTGATGGTCTGCCCCGGCCAGTACCAGCCGCCGCCGACATAGCAGAACATTTTGTCCGGCACTTTGCCGCCGCTGAAGCGCTCGGCCAGCACGGCGTGCAGCGGCTTGTCCATGATCTTGGCGAGCGCGTCCCACACCGCCACCTCGATGGTGCCGATGGCGATCGAGCGCTCGGAATGGCCGCCGGCCTTCTCGCGCGTCATCATGCAGGCGAGGATTTTTGCTGGGTCGAACTGCCCATCGCTATCGAGCAGCGCGTCGGGCGCGGCGGCCAGAATGCGCGGGATGAAACGCGCGCGCATCTACGCGCCGCAAGCGTAGCGCCCGGTGGAATTGAAGGCGAAGCCGCAGACCGGCTTGCCGGAGCGCTTAACGTCGGTGATCACCGCCACCACCGAAGTGGTCATCTCGGAAAAATCGAAGCTCGAATTGGCAAGCTTCGACTTGAGCGGAATCGCGGTCTCGCGGATATCGGTGATGCGCATTGGCGCGCGTTGCCTCCGTTTTTCCCATCGTAGCAGGGCGCGGCGCGGCGTCATAAGGGCTTGCCAGCGCGGCCCCCGGCAGGCTGTATTCCCGCTAGCACACCCGCCGTTTTTCATCAGAGGAAACGAAATGGCCGCTCGGAAAATCACCCGTCAGGATCTGCGCGAGGCCGCGGAGAAGTACAAGAACTGGGGCAAGTGGGGCCCGAACGACGAAGTCGGCACGCTTAATTACACCAGCACGGAAGACATCATCGCCGCCACACGGTTGGTCAAGAAGGGCAAGGTGATATCGCTGGCGCTCAACTTCGATCACACCGGGCCGCAGGGCGCCAAGAGCAAATACCCGTCCATGGGCCGCACCAATCCGATCCACACCATGCTGCGCACCGGCACCGACGCCTATTCCGGCGTGCTCGACAAGCGCGGCATCCGCGCCGCCGACGATATGGTGACCATGCCGCTGCAATGCGGCACGCAGTGGGACGGGCTCGGCCATGTGTTCTATGAAGACTACATGTGGAACGGCTACGATTGCCGCGAAGTGACCTCGGCCGGAGCGCAGAAATGCGGCATCGAGAAAACCAAGAACCGCATGGTCGGCCGTGGCGTGCTGCTCGACGTCGCGCGTTACAAGGACGTCGAGTCGCTCGACGACGGCTATGCCATCACCAATGACGACCTCTACGGCACTGCCAAGCAGCAGAACGTCGAACTCAAGCGCGGCGATTTCATCATCGTGCGCACCGGCATGATGGAGCGCTGCCAGAAGGCGGGTAGCTGGGACGGCTATCCGGGCGGCGATGCGCCCGGCTTCGGCTTCGAGACGCTCGATTTCGTCAAGGACACCGAGCTCGCCGCCTTGGCGAGCGACACCTGGGGCTGCGAGGTGCGGCCGAACGAAAGCGAAGCGGGCATCAACCAGCCCTGGCACTGGATCACAATTCCAATCATGGGCATGACCATGGGCGAGATTTTCCAGCTCAAGGAGCTGGCCGACGACTGCGCTGCCGACAAGACTTACGAGTTCCTTTTCGTCGCGCCGGCTTTACCGATCACCGGCGCAGTCGGTTCGCCGATCAACCCGCTGGCGATCAAGTGATCATCGAAGAATCGACCATCACCTGTCCGAAATGCGGGCACCGGGCAACCGAACGAATGCCTGCGGACGCCTGCCAGTTCTTCTACGTCTGCAAAGGCTGCGGTGAGCGACTGAAGCCGCTTGCCGGCGATTGTTGCGTGTTCTGCTCCTACGGCTCGGTTCCTTGCCCGCCCGTGCAGCAGTCGTCCGGTCAATCTTGCAGTCGAAACTGAGAGGCAACTCAATCATGAAGCTTGGCCACAACGTCAAACGCACCGGCGCCGAGGTGCTCGCCGACATGCTGGCGGGTTACGGCGTGACGCATGTGTTCATGGTGCCGGCAGTATTGCGGCGCACTTTCGCCGAGCTGGAGCGGCGCACCACGATCGCGCGCGTGCATTGCCACGGCGAGAAGTCGGCCGCCTACATGGCCGACGGCTATGCGCGCGCCTCGGGCAAGCCGGGCATCTGCATGGCGCAGGTGATCGGCGCGCTCAATCTCGCCGCGGGCTTACGCGACGCTTACTTGGCGCATTCGCCGGTGATCGCATTCACCGGCGGCCGCGATCCCAAGACCAAGTTTCGCAAGGTCTATCAGGAAGTGGACGACGTGCCGGCTTTCGAGCCGGTGACCAAGATGAACGCCACCATCGACGATGTGGCGCGCATCCCCGATATGCTGCGCCAAGCCTTCCGTGTTGCCACCACCGGCGCGCCCGGGCCGGTGCATCTCCAGTTCCGCGGCAACGAAGGCCAGGTCGACGTCGAGGAAGCCGAGATGGAGGCGCTGGTGGAGGCGCAGTTCTCCCGCGTGCCGCCGTTCCGTCCTGCCCCGAACGCCGCGCAAGTGATGGCGGCGCTCGATCTCTTGCAAAAAGCCGAGCGGCCGATCATCGTCGCCGGCGGCGGCGTGCGGGCTTCGGATGCGGGAAGGGAGCTGGTCGCGCTGGCGGAGGCGCTGCAAACCCCTGTCGCGACCTCGCTCAACGGCAAGGATGTTATCCCCGGCACGCATCCGCTGTCGGTCGGCGTGGTCGGCAGCTATTCGCGCGAAAGCGCCAACCGTGCGGTCAACCGCGCCGATCTCGTTTGCTTTATCGGCAGCGAAACTGGCGGCATGACCACGCATTTCTGGCAAGTGCCAGCGATCGGCACGCCGGCGATCCAGATCGACATTGCGCCGGAATCCCTCGGCCGCAATTTTCCCTTGCAAGCCGCGGTCTTAGGCGACGCCAAGACCGTGCTGGCGGCGATGCTGGCAAGTGCCGACAAGACGAGCACGGCCAGACGCGCGGCCTGGATCAAGGAAATCGCCGCGTTACGCAGCGACTGGTATGCGAAATACAAGGCCGATCTTGAATCGGACGTCCTGCCGATCCATCCCGCGCGCATCTGCCACGAATTGACGCAACACATGCCCGACGACGCCATCGTGGTCGTCGACACCGGTCACGCCGGCATGTGGATGGGCGGCATGTACGACTTGCGCGAACCGACGCAAAGCTACATGCGCAGCGCCGGCCATCTCGGTTGGGCTTTTCCGGCGGGCATCGGCGCCAAGGCGGCCTGCCCGGATCGCCCGGTGGTGGTGTTCACCGGCGATGCCGGCTTCTGGTACCACATCGCCGATATCGAGACCGCGGTGCGCTGGAATATCGCCTCGGTGACGTTGGTCAACAACAACGGCGGCGGTAACCAATCCAAGCGCGGTTTCGACCGCGCCTATGGCGGCGAGCAAACAGCCAAGGCGCGCGAATTGTGGACCTACAATGCGATGAATTTTGCCAAGCTCGCCGAGGACATGGGCGCACTTGGCATTCGCGTTGAAAAACCCGCCGATATCGCGCCCGCGCTGGCCAAGGCTCTAGCCGCAAAGCGCCCGGCGATCATCGACATTGCCACCGACATCGAGGCGCTGGCACCGACCGCGGTCACCTAGCCGGCTGCGGCCCTTTTGACCCACGTCAACGCGCGAAACCTTCTTGTGCACGATAATGTTTTTTTATTTTGGTGCCCGCCGGGCCGGAAGGGAGCGCAACCAATGAAATATGTCCGCCTGCTCGCCGACAAGAACGGCAACACCCATTTCGAGGACGCCACCCTCAAGCTCGATGAGGCCGACTACCGGCCGCCGGCTCCGCTGGTGTTCGTCTCGCACGCCTATCAGACCGACGGCGTCCAGTTCATCCGGCTGCCTGCCGGCTGGGCCGCCGATTCCATCCAGGTGCCGAAAAAGCAGTTTCTCATCTGCCTGAAGGGCCATCTCGAGGTGACGGCGAGCGACGGCAAGACCCGCAACTTCGGACCCGGCGATACCGTGTTGATGGAAGACGGTGACGGCAAGGGCCACCGCACGCGCGTCAAGGGCGGGGAATGCCTGGCGGTAGTGATCCCGATCGATTGACCGCTCAACCTTCCCCGATCTCCTTCAAGATCTCCGCCGTGTGCTCGCCGAGCAGCGGGGCGGGGCGTTCCGAGGCCGCCTTCCAGCCGTCCATCACAACCGGTGTGCGCACGCCGGGAATCGAGCCGCCCTTGGCAGCGGCGCTCGGCAATTTAAGCTGCATGCCGCGGTGGACGACCTGCGGGTCGTTGAACACCTGCTCAAGATTGTTGATCGGTCCCGCCGGCACCTGCACCGCCTCCAGCTGGCTGAGCAGGTCGTCGCGTTTCATGCGTTCGGTGATCGCCGCGATCTTGCCGACCAGCTCGTCGCGATGCTTGAGCCGTCCGGTATTGTCCTTGTAGGCTGGATTGTCGGCGAGCTCGGGCACGCCCAGCACGTTGCAGAGCTTGACGTATTGCGCGTCGTTGCCGGTGGCGATGATGACGTGGCCGTCGGCGACCGGGAACACCTGGTAGGGCACGATATTGGCGTGCGCGTTGCCGATGCGCGTCGGCACCTTGCCGGACACCAGATAGTTCAGCGCCTGGTTCGACAGCACGCCGACGGTGGAATCGACCAGCGCGCCGTCGATATAGGCGCCCTTGCCGGTCTTCTCGCGCTGTGCGAGCGCCGCCAAAATGCCGATGACCGAATAGCAGCCGGTAAAGATGTCGGACACCGGAATGCCGATGCGGGTCGGCTCGCCTTCGGCGGTGCCGGTCAGGTCCATGATGCCGGCCATGCCTTGCGCCATGAGGTCGTAGCCGGCGCGCTTGGCGTAAGGCCCGTCCTGCCCGAAGCCGGTCACCGAGCAATAGATCAGTCGTGGGTTCTCCGGCGCGAGACTCCTGTAGTCGAGCCCGAATTTGGCGAGCCCGCCGACCTTGAAATTCTCGATCAACACGTCCGAACGCGCCGCCAGCTTGCGCACGATGTGGCGGCCCTCGTCGCTGTCGAAGTCGATCTCGATCGAGCGCTTGCCGCGGTTGGCGCCGTGAAAATAGGCCGAGCCGATCGGCTCGCCGTCCTTGCCTTCCACGAACGGCGGCCCCCAGCCGCGGGTATCGTCGCCGGCGCCTTTGCGCTCCACCTTGACCACGTCGGCCCCCAGATCGGCGAGGATTTGGCCGGCCCATGGCCCGGCCAGGATGCGGGCAAGTTCGAGGACGCGGAGGCCCGCCAACGGCTTCGGCATGTCTTGGAGCTCCCGGATAACGCGGAATGAACGGCGATGGCGGGGGTTATAAAACCATCGCTTCGCGCTGGCCAGAGCGGGAATTGTTCTTTGGTCTGACGGGCTTGCGGCTGATAAGCCGGCATTATTATCTTGCCTTTATATCTTGGTATATGGCGGCCTGACGATCTGATGGATGCGGGCGCGAGGCCTCAATGAACGCTTCATTTTTCGGCGAGCTGTTGCAGACCATTTCGGAGCGCGGCCGCGCGCTGCTTGACCGCGCCCGCGAGCGCCGCGGCATCGATTCGACCCGCTCGGAAAGTCTGGTCGAGCTTGCTGAGCACCTGCTCACCGGCCGCGGCGAAGCTTCCGGCGTGGCGCTCGCCCGCGAGATCCTCGCTCGCTACGCCGAGCTCACCACCGGGCCGCGCATCGCGTTTTTTGAAGCGCTCGCCCAGCGTTTCGGGCCGGACAACACGCGGCTGGATACCGCCATCGCCGCGTGGCGTGAGAATCCCAGCGATGCCACCGCCGCCGCCGTGCACGCGGCCTCCGAACCGCGCCGGCAGGAACTGTTCCGCCGGCTCAATCTGGCGCCCGGCGGCACCGTGG
>CAZLWN010000105.1:0-13725 GCA_964563195.1 uncultured Undibacter sp.
GCGGCGACGCCGCAGCCGTGGCAACGGGCCTGTGCTGAAGACGGCAACGCCGCGGCCAGCAAGCCGGCCGCGGCGAGCGCGATAATAGCCTGTTTCATGGGTGTCCCTCGGGCCGATAACGATCGGCAGGGATCATGCACCCAAACTTGTTACGCGAATCTTACCAACGTTCGCGGCAGACGAAATGCGGCTCGCTCCAGCCGACGAAGCTGCCGTAGCGGTCGTAAAGCCGCTGGCGGGCCCAATAGCCGCGGTGGCAGCGGTACGGGTAGGGCCGATCGTAGCCTTCGTACACCACGTAGCCGCCACGTGCGATGGCGGAGCCAAGCGCCGCCGCGCCGAGGACGCCGAGTCCGATGCCGACGGCGCATGCGCCACGGCAGCGCGCGTCGGCGGGGGTAGGCGCAGTCAAGGTCCCCGCGGCGATAGTGGCGGCCGCCGCGATGGCGAGAACGGCCTTCTTCATGAGATTTCCCTCCAGGGTGAAGGTCGGCCGAGGCCGACGGCTATGTCGAAACCCTATGCCGGTTCCGCTCCCGATGAAAGAGGCGGTGGCAATTTGACCGAATTGTGATCGGCCGGACGCCTTGGGCTCCACAGGAAAAGCCCGGAATTTCGTTGATTCCGGGATTTGCCAAGTTGAAGTTCGGTCTTATGAGCGTGTTAATCGCAGACGCGCAGCCGGCGTGCGTACCAGCGCCGGCCGTTCCAATAGCGCTCGCGGGTCCAGTAGCAGCGTGGACCATAATAATAGGTAGGGGCCGGGGCGTAGTAGTAGCCGCCATTGGCAATGGCCGCGCCGGCCAAAGCACCCAATACCAGCCCGCCGATGATCGCTGCGTTGCGCCCATGGCGCGCCTCAGCATGCTGCGGAGCGGCCACAGTGGCGAGCGCGAAAGTCGCGGCGGCCGCGATGGCGGTCAAGGTCTTTCTCATGGCACACCTCTCCATCCATTCATTGCAATGAATAAACGGCGCTGCCGCTCGATTCCTGCGATTTGGGAAGATCAGAAAATGCCAAGCTGTTGCGGGATGTTCCGAGATTGCGCGTGACGCCGTGCTGGGAATGTGCGCGCGTGCGGTCGCGGCAATTAAATTAAATTCCGGTAACACTTGCGGCAGAATTACGGCGAAACGCGCCTGCGCACTCAGCCCCCCAGGCGGCCCAGCACGCGCTGTAACATGGTCCGAGTTTTCGTTCTCGTCGCGGCGCCTTTGTGACCATGCGAACCGGGTCCGCGTGCGCGCGCGCTCGCTTTGCGAACCTGCGTCCTCGACTTGCCCGCGCGCACAGCCGCTTTGTGGGTGCGCACCTTGGCCATCCGCCGATGCGCCTGCGGCAAACTCGCCTTGCGCTGCGCCGGTTTGGACTTATCGCGCGCGCGCGTCTTGCGTCGTTTGCCGTGCTTGCGGTGCTTGAGCACGCGACGGCCGGCGTGTTGCAGGAACAGCTTCTCAAGCGGATTGCTCAAGCGCCGCACCGCCTAACCGACCGGCAGCCAGTCGACCGCGATAATGTCCTTCATGACGTCGCGGCTCGGCCGTTCGTAAGCCTGCATGCGCCAGAACTGCACCACCTTGGGCCGGCCGCGCGCGCGGTAGGTGATTGCGCCGAGAAATTCATGCACCTGCACGCGATGGCCGGTCTCCTCCAACGCCTCGCGCCGCGCCCCGGCCAACGGGTTTTCGTCGCGTTTGAGCTTGCCGCGCGGCAGCACCCAAGCATCATCCTTGCTGCGTTGCACGACCGCGATCAGCGGGCGCGCGCGCCCGCGCACCACGATGCCGCCTGCCGCATAGATCGGTGTGCGCGCCATGGGGCTTCCGTTCTATTCCGGACGGCATTCCGATTAGCAAAAATTTCCCGGCCGGGAGCGATAAAACGCGAAGTGTTTGCGCGCTTGTGGGCAACTCGAACAAACCGATTGCTGTCATAAATCTGTCACCGCGCGCTCGGGCGCGCTAAGCGAACGCGCAATCGCTTCGTGCCATACGCGGAATAGCGCCCGTTCAAATTGCCATCACCCGCTGAGCAACCGCCATCCCGGTTGCGCATGGCCGCCGACCGCGGCCACAATGGCGCGACACGCCATAACGGGAGACCGCCATGCCGCAACTCACCTGGGATCACGTCCACCTGCGCAGCCCCGACCCGGAGGCGACCGCGCAATGGTTCGAGCGCATGCTGGGCGCGCAGGTAGTCCGCTCGACGCAACAAGGCGCGCCGCGCATCGACCTCAAGCTCGGCGGCGCCAATATTTTTATCGCGCCGGTGGCGCCCGGCGACGGCGTCAATGCGCCGCCGACAACGCCCTATCAGGGGCTCGACCATTTCGGACTGGCGGTCACCGGCATCGACGCCATCGCCGCCGAGCTCAAGGCCAAGGGCGTCGAATTCAGCAAGGAGCCGCACTCACCGCGCCCCGGCATCAAGATCTGCTTCCTGCGCGGGCCGCAGGGGATCTCAATCGAATTGCTTGATCGCGACCCGAAATACACCTGAATGCGGCAATTTCGCCGCGATTCCCTAGGGATAAGCCAGGATCAGCGCTTGCTTCATCGGCGCCCGGTTGCGTAAAAATGCGCCGAGACAATTCGGCCATGGCGTGTGAGGAGCGTATGCGGCGGCTCGTAGTGACGATCGGCGCAACCCTCGTCTTGGCGAGTTCGGCCTCAGCACACGACACGCGCTTTGAGCGCAGCCTGAAAATGCTCGCGCCGGCGGACCGGCTCGAACAGCTCTGCGACTACACAGCGATGCAGCGCATCCGCAAGGAGCACAAGCCGTTTCGGCCCGACCGCGCGATTGCCAGCGCGCGCTCGGACGCGCAGATTCATGATCACACGGTGGTGGCTAAGGGCGCCGCCTTCCGCAGCCGCAAGAAATGGTACGCGCTGTCCTATACCTGCACCGCGGCGCCCGACCACTTGGTGGTGACCTCATTCAGCTACACGCTCGGCGACGAGATCCCCGAAGCCAAATGGGCGAGCTACGGCTTGTGGGAGTGAGGCGGCCATGCGCAGCGAGGACTTGGTCGGCGCCTGGCGCGAGCTCGGCCGTGAATTTGTGAGTGGCGACGGCAGCGTCACGCCCGACGTCGCGCGTACCTCGCAGATCATGTACACGCCGGACGGATTCATGGGCGTCGTCAACACGCCGGCCAAGCGCCCCCGCGTAAGCGAAGGCACAAACCCGATGAGCCTCGACGGTATCAGCGTGACCGAGCGTGCCGTGGCGGCCGAAGGTGTGGTCGCTTACACAGGCCGCTTCGAGGTTAAAGGCGAGCTTGTGCATCACACGATTTATTCGGCGCTCAATCCAAATCTGGTCGGCACCATGCAAGTCCGGCACGCGACAATTGTCGGCGACGACCTCACCTTGAGCGCGCTGCCGGACGCGCAGGGAAATTTCTTCCGCATTCGTTGGCGCCGCGCCGCAAAACTTTAGGCCGGCGTATTCTATTTCTCGGCCAACGGCGAAAATTTCATGTCTGAGGTTTGCCAGGCGTTCAGTCGCATATTCGGCTTCGGCAGGCGCATGCAAAGTATGACGCTTGCCTTGGCGGCGCGGGAGTGAGACTCTTCGGAGCCATAGCCGAAGGGGCGACGATCCATGCGAGCGAACGACGCGCGCCTGCTGGCGCTGTTGATTTTCGGTTTCTTCTGCGATCCCGGCGCGGCGGGCCAGGAAGCGACCGACATGCATCTTAGGGACGCCGGCTTCATCGTGTGCGTGGCGGACACGCAGACGCAGATCGCGCGCCTACGTACGGTGCCGGCGCGCAAATTTCTGCGCCGCGTCAAAGCCGGCCATCCGTATTATCTTTATGTCGACCCCGACACTTGCAAATGCGCATTCCTCGGCAGCGAGCAGGCGATGCAGGCCTATCGCAACATAGCGGCGACGCGGCGGCCAAAACAGCCGGATAACCTGCCGTCAAGCGGTGTCGCGCCGGAACAGCAGATCATCCAGGATATCAACGGCGACGCCGCCGAATTGATTACCGATGGCGATATCCTGGACTATTAGTTCGGCGGCGCCGCGCCTGTGCGGTGAGGACGCGGCTCGCGCGCTAGCGCAGCGGCATGAGGAAACGCTCGACCGCCGCCCACACCTCCTTGTAACCGGCGGGATTTGCATCTTCGCGCAGTGCGGAGGCACCGTGCGGCGCGTGCTTGGGCACGAACTGTGTTTTCGTCTTGACTGGCACCGCGCCGATGATGGCGCGGGCGGCGGCGATCTCGCCGCGGTCGCTGGCGGAAGTGACAAATACCGCGACGTCATTAAGCTTCGCCGCCGCGGAGCGCACGGTGTTTGCGCGCCCAAGATATTCGCCCGGCGAGAACGCCATGAGCCCGGCGATCTTGCCGGGATTGTCCGCCGCCAGCAGGAACCCCAGCGAGGCGGAGTAGCTCGAGCCGCAGACGATGACCTTGGCCGCGTGATTGGCGCGCGCCCAGGCAAGCGCGGCTTGCAGGTCGGCTAAGGCGGCGCGGTAACCCGTGCTGCGCCCGAGCGTCTCGACCGTCTTGTTAGAGCGGCCGAAGGCGGTGCCGCCCGAGCGCTGGTCGACGGTTAGCGCGGTGAAGCCGAGTGCATTGAGCCTGGGCGCGATGGGCGCGTATTCGCCGCTATTGGCGCCGGCCATGTGGAACAGCAGCACGATCGGCTTGGTCTTGTCGGCGGCGCCGTAATAGGTGGCGAAGACCCTGACGCCGTCGGCGGCGGTGAGGCTGACTGGCTCGCCGGCAGGCGCGGCGCGGACGGCAGCCACGAGCCCAGCCACCACGACGGCGGCGAGGCCAAGCGAAAACGCGCGGGCACAAGGGGGCATGGCGCGAGCTTAGCGCGGACCGGCCCCGCGCGGGTTTAACGTTCGATCAGAATTTCGTGAGACGCGCGCCGCTGTCACGAAGCCTTATCAAATCCGCTTCCTATCCAGCACGATCTTGCCGTTGATCGACAGCTTCTCCAGCGACCAGCATTTGATCTTCTGAAACTCGGGACAATCGAGCAGCACCGCGGCGGTAAAACTGTTATAATTATTCTGGTCGGAAACATAGCCGCCGACCACGACCCACAGTGTCTTGCGCGGTTGCGAGTAGACGAACGACTGGTCGAACTCGATGTGATAGTGCTCCTTCGCGGAGGCTTTCATTAGCCGGTTCTGCACGAAGTGCTGCGCCATGGCGACGACGTAGGGCATCGGCGACTGCGCCGCCGCGGGCGCGGCGACGGACCCAACAAGACCGAAGAGGGCGGCGGAAATCGCGAGCCAGCGTCTCATAGCGCCCGCGAGTATGGCGGCGATTCGGGGGGACCGTCAAAGCGGCAATTGCGGTGGCGGGCGGGTCAGTTCAAGCCGGAGCCCGCCTCGCGGCGCCGATCGGATGGCGGAAAATGAATCCGCGGATGATGTTTCGCTCATCCGCCCTGGGGCTGCGGGCCCGCTCAGAGCCGGCGCGCGCGCTTGAGGCGGTCGATATAGGCCTCCACGTCCGGCGGCAGGGTCTGCAAGCCCCGCTGTCCGGCGCGCGACAGCACCGGCCGCCATTGCGATCCGGTCAGGAAGGCCGGCTCGCGGCCCGGCGGAATGATGCGCTCGAACACCAGAACCAGCAGCACCGCCAGCAGGCCGACGCGCACGGCCCCCAGCCCGGCGCCCGCCACGCGACCGGGGATGCTGACCTTGGGGCCGGCCATTTCGCCGACGGTAAAGCGCAGCAGCGCGCTGAGCAGGAACCCGGCCGCCAGAAAGATGCCGCCGAACACCAGCCAGTTCTGCGCCGGCGCCATTTTGAATTGCGCGGTGACGGACGCCAAATGGGGACCCGCCGCCACCGCGATGCCCATCGCCGCCCCGTAGCCGATAATCGCCGCCAGGCTGCGCAGCAGACCGGATACGAAACCCATGACCACGGCCACGAACAGGCAGACATAGACCGCGGCGTCGAACGGGTTCATGGCCAGGACGTCGTTCATCGGAAGAGAGCCCATTGCGAATTTCCGGCACCGGACTACGATTTACGGGGTCGACGCCCTAGCGCAGGATCCCGGAAAGCGGGGGCGACTTTTCCGATCAGATCATGCCCGAGCAAAATGTTCGTTGAGATTCTGATTCAAATCGTATGGATCGGACTAAAAGGAGAGGTTAAATGGCCTTCACCGTCAGCAGCACCAGCTTCAAGGACGGCGACTATCTGGCCAAGGATTTCATCCTGTCGGCCGATTTTGCCTTTGGCTGCGCCGGCGGCAACAAATCGCCGCATCTGAAATGGGCGGGCGCGCCCGAAGGCACCGAGAGCTACGCGGTCACCTGCTTCGATCCCGACGCGCCGACCGGCTCGGGCTTCTGGCACTGGCTGGTGGTGAATATCCCGACCAATGTGACGGAGCTGGCGGCCGGTGCCGGCAGCGCCGGCGGCAAGCTGCCGGTGGGCGCGCTGGCCACGCGCACCGATTTCGGCGCCCCCGGCTATGGCGGCCCGTGCCCGCCGGAGGGCGACCATCCGCACCGTTATCTGTTCACGGTATTCGCGGTCGACGCCGAGAGCCTACCGGTCAAGGCCGACACCTCGGCCGCGGTGGTCGGCTTCAATCTGCACTTCGCCACGCTGGCGAAGGCGGAGATCATGGGGCTGTTCAAGCGGTGACGCCTCGATCCTCATGGTGAGGAGCGTGGTGAAGCAACGCGTCTCGAACCATGAAGCCATCCACCGATCTCGGGTTAACCCGAGATCGGATTTAAACTGCGCAAGTCGGCTATAGCCGACTTGCGATGACACCTGCCTTCGGCGGGCTCCTCAGGGTGAGGACGCGCGCCATCGCCCGTGTTCTTTGAGCGGCGCCGGGTACGCCGTCGTTCTCCCGGCTTTCGCCGGGCATTACTCTTGGCCCCCACGCGCAGGAGAGGGGACGGAGCGCCGCGTGGCGCCCATCTTGGCCGCGCTTTGCGGCGCGGGCACCCTTGGCAATCAAGCGCGCAGTCTGCGCAAGCTTGACTGCGGTGGGTGCGCGCCCCGCGGCGCTCCATCGCGGCTTTTCGGTCCCCGGCGCCGTAGCTTCCGGGCGGGACAAGAGGGGAAGCCCAGGGGCTTCCCTTATCCGGCGGGCTTCCGCCTGCCTTCGTTCCCGCCGCGTCCAGCCATTGAAGGCAGCCGGGCGTAGTGCCGGCGGACGGGCTGGCCGGGGCCTCCTGGGCGCGTGCTTGCGAGGCACGTGCGCGGGCGCCGCATCCCCTCCCGCCCGCATGACGCCTCATGAGAGCGCCCTCGGCGGAGGAGACGGATCGGAATATAATCCTAATTGACGGGCCTGTCAAGCGGCCTCTGCGATCCGCCTGGCGCGTCTCGAACCATGAGGCGGCACAAGGCTCGCCGCCATGGCCGGCCAAAAGCCGCCAAGCGCCGTCTTTACGCCCGAAAGTGGCCAACGGGTCCGCGCGAAAGCACGGCCCGATGACAGACACCGCCCGGTCTTTACGCAAATGTCGCGGCCATCCATGATGGGACCCGAACTGGAGGTGCAGCGATGGCACGATTTCTCATCCTTGCGGTCGTGGAAGACGACTACCGGTCGGCCGTCGACAATTACGACCGCCGCGCCGGCTTGCGCTGGCGTCAGTGAGGCGGCGGCGCCGGACGGCGGCCGCACGGCAGGCCGAGCTGCCGCGCGACGGCAAGGGGTTTTGCATGTTCCGCGTCCTGCTGATTCCGGGCGTGATCGCGCTGTTCGCAATGGCCGCGGCGACGAACGCGCGCGCCGCGGACGTCGGCAATGGCCGGCGCCTGGCGCAGAGTCATTGCGCGGCCTGCCATAGCGTCGCGCCGCAGGGGCGCAGCGAAGTCGCCAAAGCGCCGCCGTTCGACGTGATCGGCCGCAAATACGGCTTCGATGCCGACAAGATCGCTCACGCCATCGCCGGGCCGCATCCGAAAATGAATTTTTCGCCGCGACCGGCCGACGCCGCGGATGTTGCGGCCTATATCGCGACGTTGCGGCAATAAGGGAGAGGCGAGCATCCGGCCCGCGTTGTGCACGGCCGAATGGCGGATGACGTTTCACCCGTTCGCCCGACCGGCTATTTGACCGGGATGACGTCCTTGGCGCCGGTCGCGCCCATATAGACCGCCAGGATGCGCACCCGCTGCGCGCCGTTGTTGATGCCGAAATGCGCGACATCCATGGCTTCCATGAAAGATTGTCCCTGCCGGTAGGTGCGCGTGCCGTGCTTGCCGTAGTTCACCGTCAGTTCGCCTGAGAGAATGTAGGCGAACAGCGGGACGCCGTGTTTGTGCAGGATGGTGCGGCCGCCCGGCGCCAGCGTGACGATGGACGCCGTGACATGGGCGTCGCCTTTCGGATAACGGATCGTCTCACCGACGATTGTCTTGCCGGTCGACAGCAGCGGGACTGCCGGATAGCCGCCGGGCGGCGCGGTGTCGCGCGCGGCGGCGGGGCCTGAAACCGCACAACTGGCGATCACCGCCAGCGCCATGATGCGTGTTCCGTAAAGCATGGGCGCGTGTCCTTTGCGGCAGGGAGTGGAGCCGGCGGGCAGATTAGCCGCGTCGCCCGCGTGGCGCGAAGCGAAATGCGGGGCTGCCGGCCCCTGCTTTAAGACGCCGCCTTGCGGCGGTTCCTCAGGATAAGGCCGGGAGAGGCATGACGGTTGTCGTGGCGTCGTGATAGAACGCGGCATGGCCCGAGGACCGATCCGCGATTCGCGCAGCGAGGCCGAGAAGGCCTTCAAGGCGGCGACCACCCGGCCGGCGGATGTGCCGCCGCCGGCGCCGTCCATGCCCGGCGCCAAGGAGCAGGTCAGCTTGCGCATCGACCGCGACGTCTTGGATTATTTCCAGGCCGAGGGGCCGGGCTGGCAGGAGCGCATCAATACGGCGCTTCGCAAGGCGGCGGGGAAATAGGCCGCATGACGCAAGGCGCAAGAATTCACCCCAAGGAGAAAACGAGCATGCGAATTTCACAACGGTTTCGTGCGGCCCTGATCGCGATAATCGCGGTGGCCAGCGTCGGCTTTTCCTCCGCCGCGCGCGCCGACGAAGGCACCATCAGCTTCAGCGTGGTCAAGGCCGGCTTCGTCGTCGGCGGCTCGGGCGGTTCAGGCACGCTCAGCTTCCACGGCAAGAGCTACCCGATCTCGATCGGCGGCATTAGTTACGGGTTCACCTTCGGCGCCTCGCAGACCCGCTTCCACGGCACGGTCAGCAACATCCACCGTCCGTCGGATGTCTCCGGCGTCTATGCCGCGGGCAACGTGGGCGCGGCGGTCGGCCGCGGCGCGCAGGCGATCGTACTGACCAACCATAAAGGCGCGGTGCTCGCGCTCACCGGCTCTTCGGTCGGCGCGATTGTCAGCGCGGACCTCAATGGGTTGGCGATTACGGTGAAGTGAGCGGCAGCTTTCGCCTCGCCTAGCTCAAATCGGGCCGCAAACCGATGCGCGGGATGGCATGCGGCGCGCCGAGCCGGCGTTCGGACAATTCTCCGGGCTGGCGCGGCGCTTCGCCCGCGCGGGCGAACAGCGCCAGGCCTCTGGCCAGCGCCTCCATGCCGGCTTGCATGAGGCTTGCCGCGCCGCTGGATACGGCCCGCGCGGCGCCGTCCACCGCGCCGCCGACCGTCTGTTTGACGTCGCCATAGGCGTCTGTCACTTCCTGCGCCATCTCGGCAAAGGCGTCGGCGAAAAACTGTGCCGTGCCGGTGACGGCCTCCGACAACAGCTGCGCGGCGTTGCCGAAGGCGCCGCCGACCGCGGCCTTGGTCCGGTTGATTTTCTCGCTGCGCGCCTTGGCCCGCTCGGTGCGGCGGATGGCGTCTTCGGCGACGCGCTGCTGCCGCTCGCGCAAGCGTCGCTTCAGCTTGAAGTGCTGCGCCACCCAGGCGCCGAGCGCGACCACCGTCAGCGCGCCGGTGAGGCTGGCGGACACGGGGAGCTGCATGTCGATCAGCAGCGCGGTGGCGAAGCACAACAGCAGCGCGCCGAGCAAGGCGAACAGCTTCTTGCCGCGCCGGGTGATGGCATAGGCGGCGATCTGACGGGCGAAGGCTGACCACATGGCGTGTTTCCCCTCTTGTGAGCCCTGAAAATGTAAGGGCGATTTGTGGCGGGGCAAGGGTGGGAAGCGGCGCTGACTCAGTCATTGCCGGCCCGTTATCCGAAAATGAATTTCTCGCCGCGCCCGGCGGAGGCGGCGGACGTGGCGGCGTATATTGCGGGGTTGGGGCAGTAGGGGAGGCGCGGGCCTATTGGCCCGCGTTGTGAATGGCCGAATGGCGGATTGGCCGGACAGAATCGAATGGCATGGCGGAACTCACTTCGGCTCTGCGCCTCTGCGGTAGCCGGGGCGAGCAGAACGAACGCCGCGGTGGCAATCAGCAGCAGCCCAGTCGCCTTTGCAGTCCAGCCGCCGTACGGCGCCAGCTTCTCCACCAGCACGAACACGGTCAGCGCGGCGATCCAGATCAAGTTCATCACGCCGCCGGCGAACAGCAGCGCCATCAACAGCCAGCAGCAGCCGACGCAGAACAGGCCGTGATGCAGGCCCATGCGCAGGGCGCCAAGCGTGCCTTGCCGCCAATGTTGGGTTAGGAAATCGACCGGCGTGCGGCAATGCTCGAGACAGATCGACTTGAGCGGCGACAGTTGGATGATGCCGGCGGCCAGCAGGAACGCGCCGGTGAGCGTGCGATCGGTGCTCCACATCATCATGTGGTCGACGAGGCCAATGCGCTCGAGTCCCGCCTGCAGCATGGTGGCCGCCGCGCTGAAGACGAGCCACGCCAGCAGATAGCCGAGAACGAAGGCGACGGTCGGCACCGCCGATGCCGCACTCGTCTTCCGGCTCTGCCGATGAACGCGCGCGTAGAGCAGGACTGCTGGTGCTGCGCTCGGCAGCATCATGGCGATCATCATCACCCACCACATGGCGAGCATGATCGCCCAATAGGGCGCGCTCCAGCCGGCGCCGCCGGCCATGGGCATAGCCATGCGGCCGAAGAGCTTGAGGCTAGTCATCGCCGCCGGATCCATGCCGGTGCCGGCGCCGGTCAAGAGATAGAGCCAGGCGAGCAGCGTCGTCGCCGCCAGGCCGGCGGCGACAATGGCCCTGTCGTTGCGCAGCAAGGTTTCAACGGTTGAGATCGACATGGCCATCGGTCTCCTTATGCCGCCTTGGCCAGCAGATTGCCGACGTTACTCAGGTGGACATGGGCAAACTGGCCGTAGCTGTCCTTGAGCGACATCGGCACGGCGCCGCCGACCTCGGACGTGCCGGAGCCCATTTCGGCGACCGAGTATTCGAAGCCGCCGGGCAAATCGATGCGCACGCGGTGGACGTCGCCGGTGACCGGATTGCGGATCGGCGCGCCGCGCGTGTCGATCAGGCCCGGCACCGAGAGCTTGGCGGTGCGCGCGTTGACATTGATGTCGAAAGTGATCGGCTTGAACAGCGGGTCCAGCACGGTGCTCATGGTAGTGGAGAACACCTGCCAGTGCGTGGCTCCCGGCTCGGTGTCCTCGCCGCTTGCAATGCGCACCAGAGCATGGCGCTGGTCGGCATTCGCACGTTCGTCGACGATGACTTGGGCCGTACCGTTGCCCTCGTGGATCGGGTTCGGCCAAGCCAGCAACCAGACGACGTTGAGGCCGTCGAGCTTGGTCTTGCCGTAATACCCGGATTCAATCGCGATGGCGCCGATGCCGACGCACTTCCCGTCGGTCGGTAAGGCATTGAACTGGCACGGGCAGCCGTAGGCGCAGTTACAGTTGACGAATTCCTTGCCGCTAATTTCCCATCTCAGTTTGCTCATGGTGTTCCTCACAACAGTGTTGGGTTGGGGTCGATTGCGTGCGGCGTTATCGACATTGCGAGGTCACCGGGTAAGACCCATAATGGCCAGAACCGGTCCATTCGTGCCATTGAGGGGTCACTCATGACGGCGCGGCTGCCGCTGCACGCATGCATCCTGGCGGTTCCCGACACCATGGCGTCGCCGGTGCTCGGCATCTACGACGTGCTCAACTCGCTTGGCGGCCTGCAGTCGTTCGACGAGGCGATCCCGGCGGAGGCGCCTTACCGCGCGGAGATCGTCTCCGAGCGCAGCGGGCCGATGAACACCGCCAGCAATGTTCCGATCCTGATGCACCGCGCCATCGGCGAGATCGCGCGCACCGATCTCGTCTTCGTTCCCTCGATCATGCTCGACGCCAATCGTTGGGAGACCGGCCGCTATCCGGCGACGATCGAGTGGCTGCGCGCCATGCATGATGGTGGCGCGACCATCTGCACCGCCTGCTCCGGCGTGTTCCTGCTGGCGGAAACCGGCCTGCTGGACGGACACGAAGCCACCATGCACTGGTCGCATGCGCGGGCGTTCGAGCGCGTGTTCCCGAAGGTAAAGCTGAGCCTAAACAAGATCCTCATCACCGCCGGCAGCCGCGGCGAGCTGGTGATGTCCGGCGCCTCGACGTCGTGGCACGACCTGCTGCTGCATATCGTTTCCCGGCAGGTGGGTGTGCCGGCGGCCCACGCGCTCGCCAAGTTTCATGTGCTGCAGTGGCACGCCGACGGGCAGGCGCCGTTCATGGTGTTCGTGCCGGTCACCGACCACGGCGACGCGCTGGTCACGAAAACACAGGAATGGGCAGGCAAGAATTATTCCGCGCCCAACCCGGTCGAGGAAATGGTGCGCCTCTCCGGCATTCCGGATCGCAGCTTCAAGCGCCGCTTCACCAAGGCCACGGGTCTGACGCCGATCGAATACATCCAGCATCTGCGCGTCGACCAGGCCAAGCGGCGTCTGGAGCGCACCACGACGCCGGTCGACGAGATCGGCTGGCAGATCGGCTACGAGAACCCGGCCTTCTTCCGCCGGCTGTTCAAGCGCACCACCGGGCTGTCGCCGAGCCACTACCGGCGGCAGTTCAAGTTGCCGGTGGCGGCGGCCGGCGGCGCGTAGCGCCGCACGGAGCGAAACGAAGTGCGTCTGCGCTAAGCCTCATCCTTCGATACGGCGTTTTGCGCCTCCACAGGGGTGAGGGCTAAGGGTAGCGTTCGCTAAGTCCTAAACAAATTACAACGCCTTGTTGCTTTCCTTTACGGCGTCCGCTTCGACGTAGACATTATTGCCCATCTGCCGGAACTTCTCCGACATCTCCGCCATGCCGGTTTCCTTCTCATTCAACGTCGCCGCATAATCCCTTACATCCTGCGTGATCTTCATCGAGCAGAACTTCGGGCCGCACATGGAGCAGAAATGCGCCAGTTTGTGCGCCTCCTTGGGCAGCGTCTCGTCGTGGTATTGCTGCGCGGTCTCCGGATCGAGGCCCAGGTTGAACTGATCCTGCCAGCGGAACTCGAAGCGCGCGCGGCTGAGCGCGTCGTCGCGCAGTTGCGCCGCCGGGTGGCCCTTGGCCAGGTCGGCGGCGTGCGCGGCGATCTTGTAGGCGATCACGCCTTCCTTGACGTCGTCGCGGTCGGGCAGACCGAGATGCTCCTTCGGCGTCACGTAGCAGAGCATCGCCGTGCCGAACCAGCCGATCATGGCGGCGCCGATGGCCCTAGTGATGTGGTCGTAGCCGGGCGCGATGTCGGTGGTCAGCGGCCCGAGCGTGTAGAACGGCGCCTCGCCGCATTCCTTCAGCTGTTTTTCGACATTGACCTTGATCTTGTGCATCGGCACGTGGCCGGGGCCTTCGATCATCA
>CAZLWN010000106.1:0-13039 GCA_964563195.1 uncultured Undibacter sp.
CCAGCACGCGCAGGCGCGTCTCCTCGCCCGCCGCCTTCAGCGCCGCGTTGAGGGCGTCGAAACCGAGTCGATCGCCGGGGCTCTTGCCGGACCGTATTGCCACGTCTACCGCCTGACCGGCGCCGCATGGTCGCTGTTTAGGCGCCATCCCACTATATAAAGATATCTTTATACGTTGAAACCCCTGCCGGCAACCCCTCGGCAGGGCCTTTCGGGCGGATTGGTTTACGAAACTCTCGACGGCCTGCCGTCGCTATGTGAGGACATGGCCGCCAACCAGGGGACCTGTATGGCCAGCAAGGACTTTGGCATCCGCCCCGGCGAGAAGGCGGTCGAATTACCGGGCAAGACCGACGCCGGCGTCTATTTCATCGGCCGTATCCATACGCCTTGGAAGGAGCGCAAGGACTGCCCCAAGAACGCGCGGGAGTCCGACGCGATCTGTACGGTCGAACTCGACGCGCGATTTGCCGACGGCCTCAAGGACGTGGAGACCTGCAGCCATCTGGTGCTGCTCTATTGGATGGACCGCTCGCCGCGCAATCTGGTGCTGCAGGTGCCCGGCGATTACGGCGTGCAGCACGGCACCTTCGCCCTTCGCTCGCCGGCCCGCCCCAACCCGATCGCCATGAGCGTGGTCAGGCTCCAGCGCGTCGAGGCCAACAAGCTGATCGTCACCGGGCTCGATTGTCTCGACGGCACGCCGCTCATCGACATCAAGCCCTATTTCGCCACCACCGACAGCGTGCCGGAGGCGGTGGTGGGCTGGCACAAGCACAAAGACTAGGACGTGGACTCATAAGCGGCGAGTCAAATACTGCCGTGGATGCGCCGTTCAATGTCTGCTTTGGGAAACAGCGGACAATGTGGATTTTGGCCGGGAATGGTTTGTCCGCTAATAACCCGAAGCGGACATCGACCGGTTCGTAACCCACCTGTAACCGCACTGTAATTCTCGCTATTATCGCAGCCGCAATGACGCGCTCCACATGCGCTGGAGGGGATCACGATGCAAAAGCCAGGACTGATCGTCGCGCCTTTGACGCCGTTCACCTCCGACCTCAAGCTGGACGAACCCGCACTGCAACGTCAGATCGACTACGTAGTGAAGGACGGCGGTGCGACCATGGTCGTCGCCGCAGGTGTCGAGACCCAAGAATACACCTACCTCAGTTTCGAGCAGCGCAAGGCGCTGATCCGCCGAACCATCGAATTCGTCGACGGGCGCGTTCCGGTCATGGTTGGCATCTCCCATCCGTCGTTCAAGACCGCGATCGAGCTCGCACACGACGCGGAGAAGCTTGGCGCCGCCGCGGTGCAATTACTCGCGCCGCTGCGGCCTTTCGCCGGCCCACCGACGCAGGCCGACCTGATTGCCTACTTTGAGGCGATCGGCCGTGAGACCCGTCTTCCGATCACGCTTTATCTCAATCCCGGCCCCGGTGCCGACGTCTCGATCCCGGATACGATCGCGCTCGCAAAACTGCCCTGTGTTCAGCTCATCAAAGAAAGCTCACGCGATCTCGCGCGAGTGTCGCGGCTGATTGTGGAGATCGACCGCGCCGGTCACGCCCGCTACTTCACCACGATGCAGATGCTGCTCGCCACGCTGCAACTGGGCGGCTCCGGTGCAACCATGCCGCCACCCGGCTCGGAAATCGCGCGGCATGTCATCGACGCCGTCCTGGCCAAGGACTACGAGCACGCGGCGGAATTCAGCTTCAATTCGCGCTGTTTCCATCGAAATGGATGCACCGCGGGCTTGCGCCGGTCCTGAAGGCTGCGATGAATTTGATCGGTATACCGGTCGGCGAGCCTTACCCACCTTATGTGCCGCTCAGTCGCGACGAGATAGCGGCGCTGGCGGCGGTGCTGAACAATACCGTCCTGGCCGACCGACTCTCGGTGACGGCGGCGGCCTGAATATCGGAACGTAACGCGAGGATCTATGAGTCAGAAACAGGTCGCGCCGCCGAGCACGCCGTATGGCGCGCCGATTTTGCTCGAGGTGGCAAAGAAGGCAATGGCGGCAGCTGAGGCCGAGGCAACGAAGAACAATTGGGGCGTTGCGATCGCCATTGTCGATTCGGGCGGCAACTTGGTGATGCTACAACGGCTCGACAACGCGCAGCTTCCCGCCGTCCGCATCGCCGAAGCTAAGGCACGCACGGCGGTCGAATTCAGACGTCCTACCAAGGTTCTGGAAGACGCGGTGGCGGGAGGCGGCATCGGTCTTCGTGTGTTGACCTTCGGCGCCAGCGTTGCCGAAGGTGGTGTACCGATCGTCTCACGCGGCACCATTGTCGGTGGGATCGGTGTGTCCGGTGTCGCTTCGGATCAGGATGCGCAGGTGGCGCAGGCCGGAGCCGACGCGCTCGAATAATCGACGATGAGAGCATAACTGGAACAGATCGTTTGCGATTGTTAGGCCGGAGATGATCATTCGCCTTTCGGGGCGAGAGCAAACATCACAAGTAGTCGCCTACACACCGGCACGCTATCCGCTTGGATGTCGGCCATTGGCACGTCGCGTCATTCGCTGCGGCGCAATATTTTGGTCGCTATTGGGCAACAACGGACAACAGTTGATTCTGGCCCGGAATTGCTATGACGCGATTGACCCATCTTAGACATTGGGCCCGATCGGTATTTGAGGCCGGTTGCATGCTTTTCCCTACTCGCCGACTGGGCGTAAAGTGACAGGCTTTAGGGATTGAGCATGCAGTGGTCCTAGTGGGGCGAGCTGATGCGGCGGCGCGATTTCATCACGCTCCTCGGCGGCGCGGCGCTCGCCTGGCCGCGCGTTGCGCATGCGCAGGAGCGCATGCGGCGCGTCGGCGTGCTGATGGCGTTAGCCGAGAGCGACCCGCAGGCATAGGCCCACGTCGCGGCGTTCCGCGAGGAACTCCAGAAGCTCGGGTGGGTGGAGGGCCGCAATATCCGGATCGACATTCGCTGGGCGACACCCCGCGATGCGGGGTCGAGACAGCGATTCGCGAAAGAACTCGTTGCGCTGCGGCCCGACCTTATTCTTTCGTCAACCACCCCCACGACCGCAGCGCTGCTGCAACAAACGCGCACCATCCCCATCGTTTTCGCGATCGTGGCCGATCCAGTCGGCAGCGGTTTTGTTAAGAGCTTTGCGCAGCCGGGCGGCAACGCCACCGGTTTCATCCCTGTAGAGCCGACGATGTCCGGCAAGCGGCTGGAGCTGCTCAAGGAGATTGCGCCGCGCGTCACCCGGGTCGCGTTCCTGTTCAACCCGGCAACGGCACCCTATGCCGAATATTACCTGGGCCCCTTCAAAGCCGCCGCTGCGTCCCTCTCCTTGGAGGCGATTGCAGCCCCTGTTCGCGATCCCTCAGAGCTCCAATCCGCCATTGCCGCACAGGCACGCGCGCCGCATGGCGGTCTTGTGGTAATGACGGATTCATTCTTGGTCACCCATCGTGCAGAGATCATATCGCTGGCTGCTCGCTATCATCTCCCTGCCGTCTATCCGTTTCGTTTCTTTGTCAAACTCGGCGGCCTGATGTCCTATGGAAATGACGTGGTCGATAATTTTCGGCGCTCGGCGACCTACGCCGACCGCATTCTCAAGGGCGCGAAGCCGGGCGAGCTTCCGGTCCAGGCCCCGGTCAAGTTCGAGCTGGTGATCAACCTTAAAACTGCCAAAGCGCTCGGCCTCGCCGTCCCTTTGCTCTTGCAACAGCGCGCCGACGCGTTGATCGAATAAAGATGCCGACTGCTGCGGGGCATCGGTCGCGATTGGCACAAAGCGGACGATCCGCCTGCCGCAATGAATGTCGGCTTTCGGGGTCAAGCGGACGTCGGCCTATTTTTACGAGCACACGCTCTAGACGCCGCCTAACGCCGCCGCCCCGCGCAGTTTCCCGGCGTTAGCGAATTTTTGACATGCGCGCTAGGGAATGGCCGTCGAGCTGGCGCGCCAGAACGCGCCGCAGCCATTGTCCTATGCGCCCGAGCGGCGCGCCGACATGAACTGGAACGTAGATCGCCCGACCGGCCTCTACTGATTGTCACGACAACTTCCCCCGAGACTTTACCCGACCATCGCGCTGGGCGATTTTTTTGCTATACCTCCGGCCCTACAACGGAGCAGGTCCCATGAAAATTGCAGCGATGGCGGCGGGCGCGGTCGGCGGTTATTTCGGCGCACGCATGGCGGCGGCGGGCCACGACGTGTTCTTCATCGCGCGCGGCGCCCACCGCGACGCCATGCTGAAGAATGGGCTCAAAGTCGAGAGCGTGCACGGCGACGTGCATCTGGAAAAGCCCAATGTCAGCGACGACCCCGCCAAGGTCGGCCCGGTCGACGTGGTGCTGTTCGCGGTCAAGCTATGGGACACCGAGAAGGCCGCCGAAGCCGCCCGCCCGCTGCTCGGGCCCAACACCCGCGTCATCACCTTGCAGAACGGCGTCGACAGCTACGAGCGCATCGCGCCGATCGTGGGCGCAGAGCGCGCCATTGCCGGCGTCACCTATGTGGTGACCGTAATCGACCGCCCCGGCGTCATCAAGCAGACCAGCAAATTCCAGTCGATCATCTGCGGCACCGTCGACGGCCGCGCCGACGCGCCGCTTGCGGCTTTCGTCAATGCCGCCAAGGCCGCCGGCATTCCTATCACGCTATCAGACAACATTGAGCGCGACCGCTGGCACAAGTTCATTTTCCTGTCGGGGACCTCCGGCGTCACCGCGGTCACCCGTAACCCGATGGGGCCGATCCTCGCCGATCCCGACACCCGCGCCTTGTTCCGCAACATCATGCGCGAGACGCTGGCGGTCGGAATGGCCAAGGGCGTCGCGCTCGACGACGGCTTCTTCGACGAGCGCATGGCCTTCGCCGACAAGAACGTGCCGCCGACCATGAAGGCCTCGATGGCCAACGACCTCGACCGCGGCAACCGGCTGGAGCTCGACTGGCTGGCCGGCGAGGTCTGCCGGCTCGGCAGAGAGCTCAAGGTGCCGACGCCGGTCAACGACACGGTCTACGCCGCGCTCAAGTTGCACCGCATGGGATCGGCGAAATAGCCTTCAGCCATGCATCCCCTTGCCATCGCGCGACTGCTGATCTTGCTGACGCTGGCGAACGGCGCGCCCGTCGTAGCAAAACTGATCTTGGACAAGCATTTTTCAAGGCCACTCGATCTCGACAAGAAATTCATCGACGGCAAGCCGCTGCTCGGCCCCACCAAGACGATCCGAGGCCTGCTGCTCGCGATCGCGGTGACGGCGGCCGCAGCGCCATTGCTCGGGATGGGATTCGAGATCGGCCTGCTGGTGGGCGCGGCCGCCATGGCCGGCGACCTGTTTTCGAGTTTCGTGAAGCGCCGCCTCGGCCGGCCGCCGAGCAGCCGAGCCACCGGCCTCGACCAGATTCCCGAAGCGCTTTTTCCCCTGCTCGCTTGCCGCGCGGCGCTGGCCTTGAGCGCGCTGGATATTCTGGCGGTCTGCGCGATATTCTTCGTCGGCGAAATCTTACTGTCGCGCTTGCTATTCCGTTTTCACTTACGCGATCAGCCCCACTGACCGCCGCGCTCAGCCGCGCCGGAGATGGTGCAGCGTGATTTCCGGCAGGCAATTGATCCGCACCGGGACGATGGCGGTCCCCGCCCCGACCGACGTATAGCCGATCATGTTGTGATACTTCCAGGCGCCGGCGCCCATGTAGCGGGGCAGAACCGAATCCAACGTGATCGGAATCGACCCCGGCAGGCAGATTTGGCCGCCATGGGTGTGACCGCCCAGCAGCAGATCGAACCCGGCATGGGCGGCTTGCCGGTAAATCTCCGGCGTATGCGAAAGCAGAATCGAAAACCCGCCGTGCGGAATGTCGCCGGCCGCCTTTTCGATATTATCGACCCGATAATAATGGGCGTCGTCGACGCCGGCGATGTAGATCGTTTCGTCGCCGCGCCAAATCGGCTCGCACTCGTTCAGCAGCATCCGGATGCCCATCTCTTCAAGCGCCGGAACCATGCGGATGGTGTCGTGGTTGCCGAGCACGCCGTAGACCGGTTCGCGCAGGCCGGCGCGCAGTCGCTGCACGGCCGCCAGCGCCGCGTCGAACGGCCCAAACGTCGCGCCGCGATAATCGCCCGTCAGTACGCATACGTCGTAGTCAAGCTCAGGAACGAGCTCGGTCAATCGCTTCAACGCCCCTTCATTAATGTCGGCGTGGAGATCGCTGATATGGAGGAGCGTGAAGCCGTCGAATGCGGCCGGCAGCTTGGCAAAGGTGATGTCGTTGTGTCTGACCTGGATACGCTCCGAGTTGCGCCGCCCGCGCCAATACAACCCCCCAAGCATAAGGGTGACGCGAATAAACGAATGAACCGCGTTCCAGTTCTCGATATGGAAGAAATTGAGGCCCTGGCCGAAAATCTGAGCCTCGTGATCATTCTCGATCCCCAGGCGTTGCCTTGCATGCAGGCGTCCCAGACGCCGCTCCAATTTGCCTAAAACAGCATTTTTCATCGCAAGCCGCCGCAAGCTTCAAATGTCACATCTGCGGCGCAAATGCAGCAGGGTCAAGCGCCCAAATGCCAAGTGAATATGCGCGTTCGCACGGGACGCATACTGATTTGAATCAAGCCCCGCCGCGCCTCGTCTCGGTTGGCTCGATGAAAATCGGCATTGCGTAACACGTGCTTATGCGGCGCGGCAATGTGGCGATGCTCCCATGCTGGCGCTGCGAGGGCCGGGCGATTAAGATGATCGCCATCAACGAACAGGGGCCGCCTCGCCATGCCTGACGTGTTCGCTACCGTCATTCGCGCCGCGATGGCCCCCGTTCGCCTGTTCGGACGTTCGCGGCGTTTTCGCTGGGGCGTCGGCGCCATCATCGTGCTCGCTGGCTCGTTTTACGCCGCCCTGTGGGCGCTCGACCGTGTCATGCCGGCCGGCACGCCGGCGGCCCTCGCCAATCTGCCGCCGCTGCCCGCGTTGCAGCCGGTGACCCGCTCTTCCTTCGTGATCGCGCCGGTGGCGTTTTCAATCACCGCCATCCGCGACAGCATGGAAGCCGCGGCGCCGCGCCAGCTGCTCGGCAAGGACGACAATCCGGTCAGCGCCCTGCTCTCGGCCGCTGACATCGGCATCACCGTCGGGCGCGGGCCGTTCGCGCTTACCGGTCAGCCCGGCGACCTTGCCATCACCACTGCGCTCAACGGTTCACTGAAGGTCACCGGCCAGATCGCGACCCAAGCCGGCAATCTCGTCGGATCGCTCGCCGGCTTGATCGACGGCGCCATCGGCAAGAAAGAGCCCGCCGACAGCAAAGACGACAATCCGATTTCCGGGCTTCTCTCCGGCATATTCGGCAACAACGACACCACCGCCAACAAAAGCGGCGGCGGCGCCAGCACAAATAACAGCAAGGTCGGCAAATCGGTCGGCGATGCGACCACCAAGGTGCTCGACCAACGCGTCGACGTACGCGGAAATGTGATCGTGCATTCGCGGCCGGCCCTCACCGAAGACTGGCGGCTGCAGCCCAATCTCACCGTCAAGCTCGATCTCGGCGACAGCGCGCTTCAGCTCGCCGGCCTCAACATCAACATGACCGAAGACGCGCGGCCGATGATCGACGGCATGGTGAACGAGCAGGTCGCCAGCTTAGAGAAATGGCTGCGCAACTCCCCGATCATCGAGCAGGCCGCCCGCGAGCAATGGGCGAAGATGTGCCGCGCCATCCCGCTCGGCGGCGGCAATACCGGCATGCCGGAGCTCTGGCTAGAATTGCGCCCGGTGCACGCCGCCGCCGCGCAGCCGCGCATCGATCCGCAAAACGTCACGCTCACCGTCGGCGTGCTGGCGGAAACCCGCATCTCATCCGCCGAAACCAAGCCGAATTGCCCGTTCCCGGCCAAGCTCGAGCTGGTCGCGCCGATGGACGACGGCCGGCTCCAGGTCGGCTTGCCAATCGACGTGCCGTTCACCGAGCTCGACAAGCTCCTGGAAGCGCAGCTCAAGGGCCATCGCTATCCGGAGGACAACAGCTCGCCGGTCGATGTCGAGGTGCGTCACGTCAACATCGGCGCCTCCGGCGACCGGCTGCTGATCGCGCTCGACGTGAAGGCGCGCGAGAAGAAGAGCTGGTTCGGCTTCGGCGCCAGCGCCACCGTGCAGATTTGGGGCAAGCCGGCGCTCGATGCGCAGAATCAAATTCTCCGCCTTACCGACCTGTCCGTGGATGTGGATTCGGCAGCCGCCTTCGGCCTGCTCAGCGCCGCCGCGCGTGCCGCCATTCCCTATGTCCGGCAGGCGCTTGCCGACCACGCGGTGATCGATCTCAAACCGTTTGCCCTCGACGCCCGCAAGAAGATCGGCATGGCGCTCGAGGACTTCCGCCGCAACGGCGAAGACGTCAAAGTCGACGCGACCGTGCAGGACCTGCGGCTCACCGGCATCCAGTTCGATTCGCACACGTTGCGCGTGATTGCGGAAGCCAACGGCGCCGCCCGGGTGGCGGTGACGCAACTGCCGGCGATGTGAACCTACGCTGTCGTCCCCGCGAAGGCGGGGACCCATACGCCGCAGCCCCTCGATAGCGCAGTGGCTATGGGTCCCGGCCCTCGCGGAGCCTGTGCTCGGACGGCGCGAAGCGCCGATCCGAGTGCTCGGCCGGGACGACAGTGGGGAATCATTGACACCGACCGCGCGCGGCATAGATTAAAAGCGTTCCGAGGGGAGCCCCTGCAAGGGGCTGAGAGACCGCTGACGCTGCGGCGACCCTTCGAACCTGATCCGGGTCATGCCGGCGAAGGGACGGAAAAGATGCCCCAAAGTCAAACGCGCACGCAGTCTCCGGCGTCGGTCAATGTCGTCGGCGCCGGCATCGCCGGAACTTGGCAGGCGCTGCTGTTTGCCAAGGCTGGTTGTCAGGTCGCGCTTTATGAGCGCGGCGACGCCTCGATGGCGCAGGCCACCTCCCATTGGGCGGGCGGCATGCTGGCGCCCTATTGCGAGGGCGAGACGGCGGAACCGCTGGTGACCCGGCTCGGCCTGCGCTCGCTCGACCTGTGGCGCGAGGCACTGCCGGACACGCCGTTCAACGGCTCGCTGGTGCTGGCGCATGCGCGCGACCGCGTCGATCTCGAGCGTTTTTCCCGGCTATCCAAGGGCTACGCGCGGCTCGGCGGCGAGGCGATCGCCGCGCTTGAGCCCGATCTCGCCGGCCGTTTTTCAGATGGCCTGTTTTTCGCGCAGGAAGGCCATATCGATCCGCGCCACGTGCTGTCCGCATTGCACGCACGCCTGCGCGCATCGGGCGTTTCTATCGAATTCAAATCGGCGCCCGAGCCGCGCGAGCTCGACGGCACGGTGATCGACTGCCGCGGCATGGCTGCGCGCGATATCTTTCCCGATCTGCGCGGTGTCAAGGGCGAGATCATCGTGGTTGAAACCGACGAGATCACGCTGAAGCGGCCGGCGCGCCTGCTGCATCCGCGCTGGACGGTCTATGTGGTACCGCGCGAGGGCAACCGCTTTTTCTTCGGCGCCACCTCCATCGAAAGCCACGACGAGGGGGTCAGCGTGCGCTCCGCGCTCGAACTGTTGACCGCGGCCTACGCCCTGCATCCGGCCTTCGCCGAAGCGCGCATCGTCGATATCGGCGCCGCTTTGCGCCCGGCATTCCCGGATAACCTGCCGCGCATCACCATCGATAAAGACCGCATCAGCGTGAACGGACTTTACCGCCACGGCTTCCTGCTGGCGCCGGCGCTGGCGGAACTGACCGTCGCCCATGTGCTGCACGGGCGCACCGACAACGAGGTGGTGCGATGCGTGTAATCGTCAATGGGCGCAACAAAGACATCGCGGCGACGCGCCTCGATCGCCTGCTCGGCGAGCTCGATCACGAAGGCACGCATGTCGCCATCGCGGTGAACGACCTGGTGGTGCCACGCGCACAGTGGGCAGTGACCGAGCTCAACAGCGGCGACCGCATCGAGATCATCACGCCGCGGCAAGGTGGCTGAATGCTTAAGTTCTACGACAAGGAGTTTTCCTCCCGCCTGCTGATCGGCACGGCGCTTTATCCCTCGCCCGCCATCATGCAGCAGGCGATTCGCGCCGCCGGCGCCGAGATCGTGACGGTGTCGCTGCGCCGCGAGGCCGCGGGCGGGCGCGCCGGCAATGCCTTCTGGTCGCTGATCAGCGACCTGGGCGTCACGGTGCTGCCCAACACCGCCGGCTGCCGCAGCGTAAACGAGGCGGTGAAAACCGCCGCGCTGGCGCGCGAATTGTTCGGCACGACCTGGATCAAGCTCGAAGTCATCGGCGACGACGAGACGCTGCAGCCCGACGCCGTCGGCCTGGTCGAGGCCACCGAGATCCTGATCAAGGACGGCTTCGAAGTGTTTCCCTATTGCACCGAGGATTTAACGGTGGCGCATCGCCTGCGCGACGCCGGCTGCCGCGCGATCATGCCGTGGGCGGCGCCGATCGGCAGCGCGCGCGGCCTTACCAACCGCGACGGCCTAAAGCTTTTGCGCGCGCGCCTGCCCGAGGTCACGCTGGTGGTCGATGCCGGCCTCGGCGCGCCCTCGCATGCCGCCGAGGCCATGGAGCTCGGCTACGACGCCGTGCTGCTCAACACCGCGGTGGCCAAGGCCGGCGATCCGCCCGAAATGGCGAAGGCTTTTCGTCTGGCCGTTGACGCCGGCCGCCTCGCCTTCCAATCGGGACTTATGGGCGCGCGCGATTTCGCCTCTCCCTCAACGCCGGTGGTCGGGACACCGTTCTGGCATGCCGCATCCTGACCGCTTCTATCCCGTGGTGGACAGCCTCGCCTGGCTCGAGCGGCTGTGCGCCCTTGGCGTGCGCACCATGCAGTTGCGCGCCAAGGACCTGCCGCCCGCGCAAGCGCTGGCGCTGGTGCGCGCCGCGATTGTTGCGGCCGGCAACCGGCTGGTGGTCAACGACTATTGGCAGGCCGCCATCGAGGCCAGCGCATCGCATGTGCATCTCGGCCAGGAGGATCTCGCCACAGCAGATGTCGCCGCCATCCGCCGCGCCGGCCTGACGCTCGGTCTTTCCACGCATGACGATGCCGAACTGGAGAACGCGCTGCGCCATGATCCCGACTACGTGGCGCTCGGGCCGATCTATCCGACCACGCTCAAGGCCATGCGTTTCGCCCCGCAGGGGCTCGCGCCGATCACGCTGTGGAAGCGGCGCGTCGGCAAAATCCCGCTGGTCGCCATCGGCGGCATCACGCTGGAAAAGGCCGCCGCGGTCTATGCGGCCGGCGCGGATTCAATCGCTGTGGTGAGCGACGTCACCCTCAACAATGACCCGGAGGCGCGCGTGCGCGCCTGGCTTCAACCGCCCGCGGTGGCAGCATGACGCGTTATCCAGCCCGCATTGACAGCCTTCGCATGGGGCATACATTGAGTTTTGTTCCGAGGGGGGCCCCGCAAGGGGCTGAGAGACCGCTGGCTGGCGGCGACCCTTTGAACCTGATCCGGGTCATGCCGGCGAAGGGACAGGACACCATGCCGATATCGTTATTCCGCACCGGATCGACGGGGCCCTTACGGCCGGCCGTCGTTACCGGCGCGTTCGTCTGAGCGGGGGGAACACCATGCAGCGATCGATCTATCTCGCCAAGCTCATCGGGCCGGTATCCGTGGCCGTTGGCGTCGGCATGTTGCTCAACTCAGCCATCTTCCGCATTTTGGCCGAGCAGTTTCTGTCGAGCTTTGCGCTCATCTATCTCGCCGGCCTGCTCACGCTCACCGTCGGCATCGCGCTGGTGCTGGCGCACAATGTCTGGGTCGGCGATTGGCGACTGATCATCACACTGTTCGGCTGGCTCAGCGTCATCGGCGGCACCTTCCGCATCGTCGCGCCGAACCTGGTGGTCAAAGTCGGCGACGCGGTCATCAGCCAACGCGGCGCGCTGTTCATTTTCTCCGGTTTCGCCATGCTCGTGCTGGGCTGCGTGCTCAGTTATTTCGGCTATGCCGACACGGCAACGGCGCCGCCCGCGCGCCGGACGGCGCGTAAACGGAGCAGACGGACATGAACAATCGCGCGGCGAAGGGATAGCATGCATGCGCGGCTCCTTATTGATCGCGCGCTTGATCGGGCCGGTGCTGTCGGTCATCGGCATCGGCATGCTGGCGAACGGCGCCGTCTACCGCCAGATGGCTGGGCAGTTCATCCACGGCTATCCCTTCATCTACTTTTCCGGAGTTCTCATGCTGGTCGCCGGCCTCGCCATCCTCAATTCGTACCACGACTGGACGGCCGACTGGCGCAGCCTGATCACGGCGATCGGCTGGATCCTTTCCGGCATTGGCACGTTCCGACTCATCGCGCCGCAGTTTGTCAACTACATCGCCGGGTCGATCATTGCGCACAGCGGATTCTTTATCGGCGCCGGCATCGTGCTGCTCGCGCTTGGCGGCTTCATCACTTTCAAAGGCTACGTGGCGGAAGCGCCGCGCTGAAATCGGAGATACGGACATGAACATCCACGATCCCAAGGTCACGCTGCCGCAGGTCACCACCGGGGCGCTGCCCGCCTCGCGCAAAGTGTATGCGAGCCCAGAGGCCGCGCCCGACCTGCGGGTGCCGGTGCGCGAGATCAATCTCGATCCCTCGTCAGGCGAGGCAGCCCTGCCGGTGTACGATACCACCGGGCCTTACAGCGATCCGGACGTGACCGTGGACGTGGAGAAGGGCCTCGCCCGCACGCGCATCGCATGGGTGAAGGAGCGCGGCGGCGTCGAGCAATACGAGGGCCGTCCGATTCAGCCGGTCGACAACGGCAATGTCAGCGGCAAGCATCTGGCGCGCAACTTCCCCAACACGCCGAAGCCGTGGCGCGCGGTTTCTTCTTCACCCTCCCCCTTGTGGGGAGGGTCGACCGCCGAAGGCGGTCGGGGTGGGGGTCCTTCTGTTTCAACCGCCGCCCCCCCCCCCCCCCCCCCCCCCCCCCCCCCGGGGGGGGGGTGCGGCGTTTTAGGGGGGCCCCCAAAAAAAAAAAAAAAAACACAAACAA
>CAZLWN010000106.1:13049-13658 GCA_964563195.1 uncultured Undibacter sp.
CCCCACCCCGCCGCCGCGGGGGCGGGGGTTTTCTTCTCCCCCCCCCCCCTTGGGGGGGGGGTCGCCCGCCGCCGGGGGTCGGGGTGGGGGTCCTTCTGTTTCAACCGCCGCCACCCCCCTCCCCAGCCCTCCCCCACAAGGGGGGAGGGAGTCCGGCTTTGCCGTGTCGCAGACTCAACATCCTTTGACCCAACTCGAATGGGCGCGCGCGGGCGTCGTTACAAAAGAAATGATCTACATCGCCGAGCGCGAGAATGTCGGCCGCAAGCAGCAGTTGGAGCGCGCGCAAGCGGCGCTGGCCGACGGCGAGCAGTTCGGCGGCGCGGTGCCCGCCTTCGTCACGCCGGAATTCGTGCGCTCGGAAGTAGCAAGAGGCCGCGCCATCATCCCGTCCAACATCAACCACGCCGAACTCGAGCCGATGATCATCGGCCGCAACTTCCTCACAAAAATAAATGCCAATATCGGCAACAGCGCCGTCACCTCCTCGGTGGAAGAAGAAGTCGAAAAGATGGTGTGGGCGATCCGCTGGGGCGCCGACACGGTGATGGACCTGTCCACCGGCCGCAACATCCACAACACGCGCGAATGGATCATCCGCAACGCGCC
>CAZLWN010000107.1:0-13557 GCA_964563195.1 uncultured Undibacter sp.
GCGCCGAGCAGCGCTTGATCTGGTAGAGCAGGCACGGCCGCGTGCGCGCCTCGAAAAAACTGTCCGAGCAGGAGCGCAGCAGAAACGCGCGCTGCAATGCGTTGATGGTGCGGTTGACCGCGCCGGCCGAAGCGAACGGCCCGTAATAGTGACCGGGGCGCGTGCGCGCACCGCGATGCTTGAGAATCTGCGGCGCCCAGTGGTCCGACGTGATGAGAATATAGGGAAACGACTTGTCGTCGCGCAGCAGCACGTTGAAGCGCGGGCGCAGGCGCTTGATCAGGTTGGCTTCCAAGAGCAGCGCCTCGGTCTCGGTCTTGGTGGTGACGAATTCCATCGTCACCGTGCCCGCGATCATGCGCGCGATGCGGGCGTCATAGGCGGCCGGCCGCGCGTAATTGGTGACGCGCTTCTTGATGTTCTTGGCCTTGCCGACATAGAGCACCTCGCCCTTACCGTCGATCATGCGATAGACGCCGGGCGAAGACGGCGCATGCTTGATCGCGCGCGCAATCGCCGCGCGGCCGGCCTTGAGCGTGCCGGCAGGCTGCTCGTCCAGCTCGAGCTCGGGCAGCGCGGAGTCATCTTCCTCCTCGCGCAGCTCGCTTTCCGGATCGATGTCTTTCTTGGCGCCGTTCATGGAGCAAACATAATCAGTATGCGCGCCCGCGCTACTCGGACACGTCGCTGTCCGGCGTGCGCCAGGCCAGATGCTGGCCGCCGTCGACCGCAATGGTGACGCCGGTGACGCTTCTTGCCCCGGCCAGATAGACGACCGCGGCGGCGATATCCTGCGGGCTCGGCCCCTTTTGCAGCGGCAGGCTGGCCGCCTGTTCGGCGAATTGCGCTTGCGTCTGGCGCGGGCTTGGCAGCGTCGGGCCCGGCGCCACCGCGTTGACGCGCAATTTCGGCGCCAACGCCTGCGCCAACGTTACGGTCGCGGTCATCAGCGCGCTCTTGCTCAACGTGTAGGAGAAGAACCGCGGTGTCGGCTTGAACACGCGCTGGTCGACCAGGTTGACGATCGAGGCGTCGGCACCGTCGGGCGCCTGGGCGGCGAAGGCCTGTGCCAGGAACAAGGGCGCCGCCAGGTTGACGGCGAAGGTGCGCTCGAAGGCCGCCCGTTCGAGCGTGTCGATTTCGTCCGGTTCGAAAGCGCCGGCATTGTTGACCAGCAGCGTCAGCGGCCCGAAGGCGGCGGCGGCCGGAATAAGCCCGCGCACCGCCGCGTCCTCGGCAAGATCCGCCAGCACCACCGCCGCGCGGCCACCCGCGACCTGGATCTCGCCTGCCAGTCGTTCGGCGTCGGCGCGCGAGCGATGGGCGTGCAGGACGACGGCGTAGCCGGCGCGCGACAGCGCAAGCGCAATCGCTGCGCCGATCCGCCGGCCGCCGCCGGTGATCAGGGCGGCGCCTGGCGTTGATTGATTGCTTTCGTCGGGCATCCCGAGTTCCCCGGCGGCTTGTCATACGCCGCGGCTGTGGCGACCGCCACTCGGTCGGTGCTCAGCATCGGGCGCTATTGCGGTGGGCAGAGAGCGGCCCGCAGCCGGTTATGGTCAATAAAGGATGAAGCGGGACCGCAACCGAAACCACGGAGCAGCGCGTTGATAAGACTCCCTTAGGGATAACGCCCGCTGATAGTTACCGATTCACAACCGCTTAACTTAAAATGCCCGATAAATCTTCCACGAAAATGTCGAACTTCCGCCGGTTCGCCGGCCCGGCCGCACCTTTTTCGCGCATTCAAGTCGCGCAAACAAAAGCGGCAGCCTGCCACGACGGAGCGCGACAGCGGGTTCCGTGAGGCGCGCCGGCGGCGTGCGGCGCGGGAGCCATTGGAGGGTGTGATGAAGAATACCATGCGGGTGGTGACCCTGGCGGCCATGGCGGCCGTCTCCGGCGCGGCCGTAGCAGCCGACATCCCACGCGGTCCGAGTCCCTATTATTCTCCGCCGCCGCCGGCTGCCTATAGTTGGCGCGGTTTCTATGCCGGTCTCAATGCCGGCTATGAGTGGGGCGACATCACCAACAACGGCGCGGAACCTTCCGGCATCATGGGTGGCGTGCAGGCCGGCTATAATTGGCAGGCCGGCCCAGTCGTCTTCGGCGCCGAAACCGACATTCAGGCTTCCGGCGCGGATGATACCTTCGCGCCCTGGAAGTTCTCCAATCCCTGGTTCGGCACCTTGCGCGGGCGCGCCGGCTTCGCGCTCAACAACATCCTGGTCTTTGCCACCGCCGGCCTCGCCTATGGCGGCATCACCGGCGAGATCGGCGGGCTCGACGAGAGCAAGACTCATATCGGTTGGGCCGGCGGCCTCGGCGCGGAGGTCGGCTTCACCCCGAACTGGTCGGCCAAGGCCGAATACCTTTACATGGACCTGAGCGACCGCGCCTATTCGATCACCGGCGCGAACAATGGCTTCGAGGCCAACATGCTGCGCTTCGGCATCAACTACCACTTCTGAGCGGCGCACTCGCGCGTGGCGGAAAATCCCGGGCCTCGCGGCCCGGGGTTTTCTTTTTTAGCGGCCGCCTCGTAGAAGTTCCATCCTCGACTTAAGTTCAAGTATTCATTTTGAAGGTTCCAAGTCTTTGTCACGGCAAAAGCATGGCAATTCATCGTCTGAATTAAGATATACATTACAACAACTTGATCGACAGTGTGGCTTCTGTGCACTAGACACGGCGTTATTTCAGAATACTTTCCCGCCAGCAATCGGGACTGGGGCCTTGGTTTACGGAGGTTTGACGATGAAGCGCGTGGTTCTCGCGGGCATGGGTGCGCTCGCCATGGTGACGATGATGGGCGCGGCGAACGCGGCCGACCTGCCGCGCCGGCATGCCATGCCGACGAAGGCGCCGGTCTATATGGAGCCCGGCTACAACTGGACCGGCTTCTACGCCGGAATCAACGGCGGCTACGGCTTCGGCCATTCCGACTGGAGCGCGCCGGCCGGCACCAGCGGCTTCGACATTGACGGCGGCGTGGTCGGCGGCACCATCGGCTACAATTATCAAGTCAACCAGATCGTGTTCGGCTTCGAAGGCGACGTCGATTGGAGCGGCATTAAGGGCCAAACCAGCACCGGTATCTGCGCCGGCGGCACCTGTGAGACCAGTAATAGCTGGCTCGCCACCGCGCGCGGCCGCATCGGCTACGCCTTCGACCGCATCATGCCCTACGTCACCGCCGGCGCGGCCTTCGGCGACGTCGAGATGAACCTGCCCGGGATCGGCAGCGAGACCGATACCCGCACCGGCTGGACCGCCGGCGGCGGCGTCGAGTTCGCACTCACCGGTCCGTGGACGGCCAAGGTCGAATACCTCTACGTCGATCTCGGCAAGGCCACATGCAGCGCGGCCACTTGCGGTGTTTCGACCAACGTGGATTTCAACACCAGCGTGGTGCGCGCGGGGTTGAATTACCGCTTCTGATCGACGCGCAAACGATGACAAAAAGCCCCGGAGCGAAAGTTCCGGGGTTTTCATTTGGCGACGTCAGGCTTCGACCTTGGTCTTGGCGAATGCCGGCACCTGCGCGGCGAAGCGGTCGAGCCAGGCGACCAGCTTTGGGTGACTTTTCCGCCAGGTGCCGCCGAAACGAAGATCTCGGTAGCCGAGCAAGCAGGCGAGCGCGATCTGCCCGACACTGGGCAGCGCATCGAGCGGCGGGGGCGCTGCTTCCAGCGCATCGAGCGTGCGCTTGATCTTGTCGGCCTGGCGGTCGACCCAGGCCTGCACGCGCTGGGCCTCCGTGCGGTAGCGACTTTCGTAGACGATCAGGACGCTGGCATCGAGCGCGCCGTCGCACAGCGCCTGAAGACGCAAGGCATCGTAGCGTGCCGGCGCATCGCGCGGAATGATGCGGCCGCCGCCGGCAAGATGATCCAGATAGTCCAGGATGACGCGCGAGTCATACAGCGCGGTGCCGTCGTCGAGCACCAGAGCCGGGATCTTGCCCAGCGGATTTTGCGTACGGATCGAGTCGGCGGGATCGTTGAGATCGGTTTCCTGCACCGCAATCTTGTCCGCCATGCCGAGCAGCGCAATCGTGATGCGGACCTTGCGCACGAACGGCGAGGCGGGTGTGGAGCGCAGGATCATGCGAAAATGTTGTGCCGCCGCAGGTGCGAGGTTTCAAGACCCGCGTCAATCGAATGGCGAAGTTTGCTTACGCGCGCCGCCCGCCGGCTGCGCCCTCGATCAACCGCTGACCACCAGGTTCACGGCTTTCGGGCCCTTGCCCTTCTTGTCGGGCTCGACGTCGAAGCTGATCTGTTGCCCTTCGTTTAGGCTTTTGAGGCCGGCCTGCTCCACCGCCGTGATGTGGACGAACACGTCGCGTCCGCCATCGTCCGGCTTGATAAAGCCGTAGCCCCGCTCGCCATTGAAAAATTTCACGACTCCGGTTTGTGCCATCGGGAACACTCCCCCTCCCCGCACTGCTCCGCCGCCAGCCCCCACGGCGGCGGCTCGGCCGGACATCCACGTTCGGGGAAAGCGTCGGCCGCCAGCCGCGGCTTCAGTCACTCCGCCGACCCCCCAAAAGACGGAGGCGGAACGTCACTGCCAGTGATGGAACTAGACACCAACTGGGTTCCGCTGGAAAGGCCCCGGTATCACCGGTTGGCGGCGGCTTCGTCGGCCGGCCAATCCAGCCGGGAGCCCGGCTGGTGGCCGCGGCCGATGATTTTTCGCCAACGCCGGCAATAGGATGGCGAGCTCGCCCGCCGGGATCCAAGTCGGGTCGACCAGGATTAGCGGGCTCGCTTAAAGGCTCCGGTTGCGCTGCCATCAGCCGTCGCCGCGGCCGGCTCATGCCACGCCTGCGGGTTCAGCGCGGCGTGCCGCGCAGGCCGAAGCGGCTGCGCGGCTTGACCTGACGCAGCGGGGAAATCGGCTTGCGCTGCGACGGGCGCAGCAGCGCGGCCGGAATGCGCGCGTTGAGCGCGGAAGCCGCGCCGGCGCGGTGAACCCACGCGCGCCGCAAGCGCACGATCGCGCGCGTTGCCAGCCGCAAACAGACCCAGCCGGCCGACAATAACTCGATCAGCTGCAGGCCCGGCGATAGCGTCAGCGGATGCGGCAAATGGCATAGCAAAGCCAGCGGCGGGAACAAGCAGATCAGCGAAGCGGCGAACGGCCCGCCATTATCGCTTGATGTGAACGGCCAAGATACGATGTAGCCGATGCCCAACAGCCAGATCGCAAGGCCGATATAGTCCTTTATACGATTCATCGCCGCCTTCCCCGACCGCGTGTCATCGCGCGCGGAAGTTTGCGGATTTTCCTTACGAGAGTCTTGCGCGAACTCTTGACGCGCCGCGGTTATCCCGACACGTCAGCGCCCATCGTTAGTGGCGGATTAACGTGATCGCGGAAATAAAGTCCGCGCGCAATCCTTGTTTATTTCATTCGCCGCGCACGGCCGGCATCGTAATCTTGTCGCGCTTGCAGTTCTCGCGGGCGATCGCAGGGCAATCGTGGAACGACAGATCCTTGCCTAGACACACGCGCACTTCCGTCAGCCGCGTCTTGTTGCAAGCGATCGCCATGGCGGCCGCCGACAGTCCGGGGTTGGCCTTGATGAATGCGGCGGCGACGACGGCGGGCGACACGGTAAGCGGTTCGGCCGGTTCGCGATAAGCGGCCGGAACCGTCACCGCCGCCCGCGCCTTGCGCAGAGTGTCGAAATAGCCTTGCGCGCTGAGCCCGCTGCAGGTGCCGTGGCGGTTCCATTCGTAGTAGATCAGCCGCCGGCTCGGCATCAAATCGAGCATGGTGCTCACCAGCTTGACGTCGACCCGCGGCGCCGGCACTTGGCAGTAGGACGGGAAGCCTTGCGTGAATTGCGGCCACAAGCCGTGCACGACGAAGGCGAATGGCCGTCCGCTGCATTGCCGAGCGGGCGTGCGGTCGGGGGCGCGTTGCCTAACGCTCTCGCAATAGGATGGCGACCAGGACAGCGCCAGGACATAGAAGTCGAACTGGCTGGGCTGTTTTGGTTTGGCCTCCTCAGCGAGCGCGACAACCGCAAAAACGAAAATGAAGCTGAAGACAATGGCGGCGGTCTGTGCCGCCCGGCGAACGCGATGATGTACCATGGACGCCCCCAACAACGCTGATGCCTAAGCGAGGCGAACCGCGGCCAGAACAAACCGGAAATTGACCCAACTCAACGGTTCCGAAAACTCATACCACAACGTCACGAACAAATCAAGAACAAAATGCGAATGGACCAGGATCGTCGCCCGGAGGCCACCGCAGCGGCGTTGAGACCGGCCTCAGGGCAGCGCCATCTTGCAGCGCGGGTTGTAGGCCCAGTTGCGATCGAGCCCGACCACGCACCAGCGCACGCCCCAGCCTATGCTGGCAAAGGCAGTGTCCTCGCCGATCCAGAAATTGACCGCATGCTTACGGCCGTCGCTGACCAGCGCCACCGCCCGGCAGAAGCGGCGCGGAATGGTGCCGGGCGCCCACGGGCTATAGGCGATTTCCCGCACCCGTCCGAAATTGAGGATTTGCAGGTCCGAGTTCCAGAACCGGGCTTCCTTGTAGGCAAATTCCGCGGCGATAGTGCTGAGTCCGGCTTCGCAGTCCGGTAGCAGGCCGGTGTAATTCTGCCCGGTCATATAGATCGGTTTCTCCAGCCAGCCGGCCGCCTTCGCCGGCGCCCAGGCGCCGAGGCCGAACGTAACGGCTGCTACGAAGGCCCAAATTCTGAGAGATGTGCGCTTCATTGCCGAACCCCTGTCACCGCGGCCGACTTTATCACAGGTTTTTCGGAACGGGAGCCGATTCGTACACAGTTTTGCGCCGCCTGGGACTCGTGATTCCGCCCGCGGCACTGCATCATTTTCCTCGCGAATTGGGTCGGCGCCCGGCGTTGCGTGTGACGTTGCGCGCGCCCGCCATGACCGCCCGGCGTCGGGGGGATTATGACCGCAGCACTATGGCGGCCTGAGCTGGCCGACCCAGTGTTTAGTCTGGAATCAGCGGCGCGGTTGCTGGCCGAAGTTTTGGCCCCGTGGGCGCAGGACCTCGGACTGGTGATCGAGAAGGTGGAAGCCACACGGCCGGCGGCAGCGCCGGAGGACTGGCAGCCGGGGGCGGTATTGCGTTTGCCCTTTGCCGCACGGAACTGCCGGGACGGTGGCGTGGTGTGTGCGTGTGCTCCGGCGCTGATGGCTCTGGCCGACAGCGCGATGAGGTTTGCCTACGCGGCGGCGTGGAACGGTTACCGGCCGATGACGCCGATCGATCAGACCACGCATTTCCTGCGGCCGGCCAGTTTCGACGTTCTGGCGGACGCGCGAATCGTCCGCATCGGTCGCACCACCACCTTCGGTCGCGTTGCGTTGTCGAGTGCGACCGACCGGCGTCCGGTCGCAATGGTATCGACCGCGTGCGCCATGTTGTGAGTGGCGTTTAAGTCGTGTCCGCCCGTTAGTTGGCGTCAACGGCATGGTTGCCGGCGGTTCGCCGGCAACCATGCCGAAATTCCTGGTTATTCGGACGCACCTTTCCAGTCGCCCAATACCGCCTGCACCAATGCCAGCGCCGCGACGCCCGCGGTATCGGCGCGCAGAATGCGCGGCCCGAGCGCGATACGCGTCACGTGCGGGCGCCTGAGCAGCGCCGCGCGCTCCTCTTCGGCAAAGCCGCCTTCCGGACCGATCAGCACGGCGAGCGGCCGCCCGCCGCGCACGGCTGCAAGCGCCGCCACCGGATCCTGCACCTCGGCGCGCTCGTCGCAGAACACCAGCAGGCGGCCGGCATCGATATTTTCCAGCACCCCGTCGAACGCCGCCGACGCGGCCACCGCCGGTAAGGCCAGGATGCCGCACTGCTGGGCGGCCTCGATCACATTGGCGCGCATGCGCGCGAGATTGACCCGCGTCACCTGGGTATGCCGCGTTATCATCGGCTGTAGGCGAGAGACCCCCATCTCCACCGCCGTCTGCACCAGATAGTCGAGCCGGGCATGCTTGATCGGGGCGAACAGGAAATGCAGGTCGGGCACGCGCGGCTGCTCGCGCATGCGCGCGCCGAGCTCGGCGATCAGCGCTTTTTTTCCCGTGCCGGCGAGGCGGGCTTGCCATTCCCCGTCGCGACCGTTGAACAACAACAGCCCATCCCCGCGCTTGAGCCGCAGCACGTTGAGCATGTAGTTCGCCTGGTCGCGATTGAGCGCAACCTCGCGGGCGCCGGCCAGCGGGGCATCGACGTAGAGGCGCGGGGTGCGGAAATCGTGAGCCGGCATGGGCAAAATCGTCGCTATTGTGGGTCGGCCACCGCCGGTTTACTTGAGCCGACGGGGCCTGGCGAGGGCTGACGATTTTGTGCGAATTGCCGCGTTCCCGACGCATTCCGCGGCTTGGTAGGAGTGCCCGGTCGGCCAGCAGCTTGTATATAATACGCCCGGGACCTGGAGGGATTCGCCATGAACTTGCGGCGGGCAGCGTTCGTTGCGGCGTTCGCGTCGATGTTGCCAGCCGCCGCGGTACCGGCTGCAGCGCAGTTCCAGCCGGCACCACAGGGCCAGCAGGAGCCGCCCTGCATAAAGGAATTCCTCAGGTTGCGTGGCGACGTCGAGAAGAAAGCGGCGGCCATCAGGACCGCCAGCGAGAAAAAGGTGCCGCCGCAGGTCGCCTGCAAGCTGTTCAATACATTCTCGGCCGCCGAAGCCAAAATGTTGAAATATGCAAGCGACAACAACGTGTGGTGCGGCATCCCAGCCCAGATCATTAGTGGCATGAAGCAGGCGCACGCCAAGACCTCGGAGATGCGCACCAAAATTTGCCGCGTCGCCGCGGCCGGGCCACCGCGGCCGCCGGGACCGAGCCTGAGCGACGCGCTTAGCGGCACTGTTCCCGACTCCAGCAACATCAAGACCGGCCACGGCACCTTCGACACCCTGACTGGCACCCCACTCGGCCCAAAATGAGCGAGAGCACCGGACGCGTCGCCGATGCGACCGGAAACTGGGTCGACGGTCTCGCGCCCTCGTTCGCCCGCCCCTATCTGCGGCTCGCGCGCCTCGACCGGCCGATCGGATCCTGGCTGTTGCTGATGCCGTGCTGGTGGTCAGTCGGGCTCGCCGGCATACGCACCGGTCATTTTCCCAGTCTTTGGCACATCGCGCTGTTCTTTATCGGCGCGTTTGCAATGCGCGGCGCTGGGTGTACCTGGAACGACCTGGTCGACCGCAATCTCGACGCCCTGGTGGAGCGCACGCGCTCGCGTCCAATCCCGTCGAAGCAGGTGTCGGTGGCGCAGGCTACCGCCTTCATGGTGGCGCAGTCGCTGATCGGTTTCCTGGTGCTGATCCAGTTCAACCGCTTCACGATCGTGACCGGCCTGGTCTCGCTCTGCGTGGTTGTCGTCTATCCGTTCATGAAGCGCGTCACCTATTGGCCGCAGATCGTGCTCGGCCTCGCTTTCTCCTGGGGCGCGCTGATGGGCTGGCCGGCCGCCTTCGGGCGGCTCGACGCGCCGGCGCTGGTGCTCTATGCCGGCTCGATCGCCTGGGTGATCGGCTACGACACGATCTACGCCCACCAGGACCGCGAGGACGATCTGCTGATCGGCATCAAGTCGACCGCGCTCCTGTTCCAGCACAATACGCGGCCGATGCTGGCAAGCTTCTACGCCGCCGCGACGGTGCTGATCGCCGTCGCCGGCTTCATGGCCGGCGGCCATCTGATTTTCGCGATTGGGATTATCGGTTTCGCCGCCCATCTGGCCTGGCAGGTCAACCGCCTCGACATTGACGATGCCGCGCATTGCCTCAAGCTGTTCAAATCGAACCGCGACGCCGGTTTAATCCTGTTCGCCGCCATGCTGCTCCAAGTGGTGGTTTGAACCACCGCCACGGCCGGGCATGAACGCCAAACGCATCCTCATTTCCGGCGGCGGCATCGCGGGGCTCACGCTCACCATCGCGCTCAAGCGCCACGGCTTCGATCCGCTGGTGATCGAGTGCGAGCCGGCCTTGCGCCGCGAAGGCTACATGATGGACTTATTCGGCACCGGCTGGGACGTGGCCGAGCGCATGGGTCTCCTGCCTGCCCTGCGTGAAATCCGCTATCCGATCGATAACCTCGAATTCGTCGACAGTACGGGCAAGCCTTACGTCCACATGCCGATCGAGCGCATGCGCCGCGCGCTTGACGACAAATATGTCTATCTGCGCCGGCAGGACCTCGAGCGTATCCTGGCCGAACGCGCGGGCGACGTCGGCATTGCCCCGCGCTACGGCTGCTCCTTGGCGGCGCTCGATGACACGGGTGACGCCGTTAAGGCGCGCTTCGCGGACGGCAGTACGGAGACGTTCGCGCTGGTGGTCGGCGCCGACGGCGTGCATTCAAAAGTGCGCGAACTTGTGTTCGGGCCGGAAGCGCAATTCGCCCGCTTCCTCGGGCTCTACGTCGCCGGCTTCCATGCGCCGAGCGAGGGCGTTTCGATCGGCCGCACCGTCAAGCTCTATGAGGAGACCAACCGTGTGGCGTTCCTCTATCCGCTCGACGCGCGGCGCCTGGACGCGACTTATGTCTTCCGCCAAGCCGCGGTACACGTGCCGCATGCCGAGCGGCTCGCCTTTTTACGCGCGCGCTATCGCGGCGCCGGCTGGATCGCACAGGAAGTGCTGGACGCCTACGCCGGAGACGATCCGATTTTTTTTGACAGCGTGACGCAGATCGTCATGCCGCAATGGCACAAGGGGCGCGTGGCGCTGATCGGCGACGCCTGCGGCTGTCTCACGCTGCTGGCCGGCCAAGACTCGCACATGGCGATTGCGGGGGGCTACGTGCTGGCGCAGGAATTGGCGCGGCAAAGCGACCATGAGACGGCCTTCGCGGCTTATCAGATTTTCCTCCGGCCGCATGTGGAAAGACGGCGGAAGGACGCCGCCCGCTTTGCCGACTTGTTTGTGCCGGGCGCGCGCTCGCGTCCCTGGCTGCGGCGTCTGATCATCAAACTGCTGTTCAGCAAAGCGGTGCTGAAATACGGCCTGCGCTTCTTCGGCTCGAAAAGCGTGCTGGCCGGCGGCAGCTGACGGCGCCGCGTTTACTGCACCGCGAAGCGGTCTTCATTCTGCATTTTAACGCGGCGGCCGAGATGAGCCGGCGTCTCGACCGAAGCGGCCGGCTGTTTATTGTCATCATCGGCAACATAGCCGTCGGCGCCCGGGACGGCGGTCAGGATGTGACCGTCCGCCTTGCCGATCGAACCGGTATAGTCCGGCCCACGGTGATGGGTCGCATAGTGTGCGCGTGCGCGCGCCGCGACGATCTCGCCCTTGATTGCCTCCGGCCGGCAGGGACGGTAGCCGGGCTCGCGCCGCATCAGATCGACGTGGATGTGGTCGTAGTGCGCGGCGTTGTAGCCGGGCGCCAGCACCGTGACGAAAGTCTCGCAGGCATAGAGCTGTACGTCGTGCAGGAAGCCCTGTTCTTCCGGCGAGCCGTGCCAGCCTTGCTTGACCGTGATCTTGCGGCCGTCGGCGAGCGTGAAACCCGCGATGTCGAGCGCATTGCCGAAGGCATGCTCGGAAATGCCGTGACCGCCGGCGCCGTTCATGCTGCGACAGGAATAGGAACCGATCTGATGGATTTCGGCGACCGGCGAGCTGAACCATCGCAGCGCCGCCGGCTGCACGCCTTCGCTGACCCAGCGGTCGAGCGCGGACACGATCGGACAGGCAAGCGTCGCCGCCGGCGTCAATTGGGCGGCTGGAACGGCGGCAGGACTATAAGGCGCGCGTTGCGGCCCGAGCCGCGGCGGCGCGCGCCGCTGCGGCGGCGGCTGATAGACCGGGGCGTTGTAGCTCTGCGGACGCTGTGCCGGATAACGCTGCGGAGGCGACGCCGGCACCGCGGCGCTGCCGCCCTGCGGAATGACGGCGTCGGCGGGAATATCGTCGGGCCGCGCGGCGGCGCGCGGATAATTGTTTTGGTAAGTGCCCGGCGACGGCAATGGCGCCGCGCGCATCGGCGCGGTGCGGGGCGACATGGTCGTGGTCGGCGCGGCGGCGGGCGGGCTGATCGCCATCGGCTGGCCGGCCGGCGCACCGGATTGCGAGCGGATGACGCCCTGCGGACCGGGCACCCAGCGCATGGTCTCGCCTCGCACCGGCGCCGTGTAAACCGGGGCGGATCGTGCCGGCACCGCATCGACCGGCGCGATCCGCTGCGGCGGGACGTAGCGCGGCTCGCTTGGCGGCCAACGCGGCATGTCGGGAGACACATTGGGGATCGACGCCGGCGGACGCAGTTCGTCGGCGTAGCTCATGAGCTGCGCTTCGCCCAACGCCGTCACCTTGAACGGGAAATCGGCGCCGCACATGCCCGGCCCTTCGATCGGGTCGATGCGTTCGACGCCAATCTTGACCGCGCCCGACTTGATGCAGGCCACCTCGGCCTCGTGCCGCCAGGCCGCGCGCTCGCCGTCCATGAAAAAACTACGCCCGCACCCCGCGAGCGCCAGCAAAACTACGCCTCCGGCAATGGTGAAACCCCATCCGCGCGTCATACCCGCGAAAATGCGAGCAGTTTCTTTAATGAGGCTTCAACGCTGCGGGGCCGCGAATTCGTTAAGGATAAGGAACTCTTGCCGCCCCATCCGGCCCCGACGCGTGCCGCTTCGGTTCGGAGTTGGGCGCGCGCCGGAACGCCGGCGCTGGGGAATCTGGCCGGCGGACGCCCATGCAATCTTGTGGAGTCTGGCCATGCTCCATACCAGGATACCGCCGGTTTGGCCCCCGATTGCGGCGAGTTCCGAGGCTAACTACAGCGGGCGGGCGGGTTTTACACTGCCGCTTTTTTTCGCACGGCGATTTTTGTATCGGCGGATCAAGCGCTTGATGTCGCCATTCCCGCCGCGCATGACTTTTTGCACAAATTTCTCTCGGTCGCCATGCAACCGTTTAGGGGCCTTTGCGTTCTATGCTAGCTTGAAACCACATCAACAAGGGAGGCACCGACCGTGGACCTTGCCTTGAAGCTGAATGTACTCGCGGTGTGCGCCGTATTCGTTTTCGTTGGCGCGATTTTGCTGGGAGCATTCTGAGTTCAAGCGGCCGACGACGACGCCAAACCAACAAGGCCGAAGGGCAAAGCAATACGACACCGGAGAGCGATTAGCTCTCCGGTGTTTCGTTTTTCTCTTCATCATTCCAGGACCGGCGCACTCGGATCTGCGCTTTCGCAGAGTGGTGCATTGTCCGGCGGCAATGGCCTAGAATGGAACCCGGCTGGCTTTGCATAGGCGGCCACGAAAGACATATTGGGATCATGGACGCAGCGAACCCCTCAGCCATCCCCACTTTCGCCAACCGCACGCCCTTGCGCATCGGCACCACCGCGCTCGCCGTGCGCGACCTCGAGCTGGTCGCCGGCTATTACCGCGGCCTGCTCGGTCTCGTCGAGATCGAGCGTACGGCGGACACGGTGCGGCTCGGCGCTGGCGGCGTGCCGTTCCTCATGCTCGAGCACCGGCCCGGCTTCAAGCCGGACGACCCGCGCGCGACCGGCCTCTACCACAACGCCT
>CAZLWN010000108.1:0-13540 GCA_964563195.1 uncultured Undibacter sp.
TTGCCGAGCAGCACGGTCTCGTCGGCGCTTTCCCGTACCAGCGCGTCGTCGATTGCCTCGGCGCCGAACTCGTTCACCACCACCGCGGTGCCTTGCCCTTCCGGTGTTGCCAGGAAACTGCGCAGCAGCGTGGTCTTGCCGGCGCCCAGGAAGCCGGTCAACACCGTCACGGGAATCCGCGCGCCGCGCGCGCGTTTCTGCCGGCGCCCGAATTGGCCCGCGGCCGGGGATGGGAACAGCTCGTTCATGGCTCACTTGTCATGGCCCGGCTTTTCCCGGCGATCCACGTCTTGGTTGCTGCGAATTTAAAGTTGTGGATGCCCGGCACAAGGCTTGTGCTCGCGCCGGCCAAGGGCCGGACCCGAGTGCCGGGCATGACGACTTTAGATCAGAAATCCATTTCGAGGATGTACAGCCCGCCGGAGAAGCGATCGACCGTGTAAACGATCTGGCGCTCGTCGACGAACACGTCGTTGAGTTGAATCGCGCCCGCGGCCGAGCCTTTGGGCGGCGGCGGCACGAAGGCGGCGACTTCCTTGGGCTGGTACGGATTGGAAATATCGTAGGCGCGCAGGCCCCCGTTGAAGAAGGTGCCGAGCACGATCTGATCCGAATTCCACGCGGTCGGCACCGGCGGGTTTTCATGCAGGTTATGCGCGCCGAAGCGGCCGCCGCGGTCCCTATAGGCGTCGACCGGCGGCAGCGGGCAGGTGGCGATCGAGACCAGATGGGTCTCATCGCGCGCGTCCAAAATCCACACCAGCTTGGGCCAGTCCTTGGCGCTGTTCTCGGTGGATTCGTCGGTGACGATCAGCAAGTTGCGCTCGAACAGCGGCATCACTGTGTGCATGAAGCCGGTATAGGGCGGCGAATTGGTCCAATGCGAGATCGGCTTCGGGTGCGCCTTGTCGGCGATGTCCATCACGAACATGCCGCCGTCGATATAGGCGAGGTAGAGCCGGTCGCCGTGCTGCTTGTAGACATTGGTGTTGTGCGCGCGATAGCCCTTGTCGAGCTCGTGCCGGGGCGGCGGCGGTTCGTTGTCGCCGGCGCGCGTGCCCGGCATCCACCAGCGTCCGGCTTCCACCGGCTTTGCGGGGTTGCGCACGTCGATGCAACGGTAGAACTGGTCGTCGAGCGGATGGCTGGGGGTGAAGTCGGCGGCGCCCGAGGCCATGTGCACGTATTCACCGTCGCAAAACCACAATTGGTGCACGCCGCGCGAGGTGGCGCCCGAGCAGTCGAAGAACGAGATCGAGCGCGGCTTTTCCGGCACCGAGACGTCGAAAAATTCAAGACCTGCCGGTTGCTGTCCGGTCTTCTGCGTTTGATAGGCCACCGCCATGGTGTTGCCCGAGCATTCCAGCGAGTTCGAGCGCATATGGGCCTGCGGCAGTTCGGTCTGCACCACCACTTTCGGCTTGCGCGGGTCGGAGACGTCGACGCCGGTGAAATTTTTCGGCGCGCTTTCGTGCGCCAGCCAGATGATCCGGCGCCCGTCCTTGGCGATCGTCACCGACATGCCTTCGCCCATGCCGCCGAAGCCGCCGAGATCGTTCTGCGCGAGCAGCTTGAAATTCCAGCTCACGGGCTCCCCGCTCTTGCCGAGCGGACTTTTTGCGGCGGCCATTTACGTCTCCGATTGATTTCAAAAAGAATGCCGGCGCGGGACCGCGCCGGGCATTGGCTTACCGTTCTCCGGCGCGCCGCTCAAGCCTTGCTCTTGCGCGGCGCCCAGCGCGGCACCCGTTTCTCGCGGAAGGCGCCCAAGCCTTCGGTCGCCTCGTCACTCTGACGCCTGGCGGAATGGCTGTCGATCAACTCGCTGAAGGTCTTTTCATCGAGATCGCTCCAGGCAAAGCGCTGTGCGGCCATCTTGGTCTGCGCTACGGCTTCCGGCCCGCTCGCCAGCAGATGTCCGATGATGCGCTCGCCGGCCGCCGCCAGTTCGGCCAGCGGCACGACCTCGTGCACCAGGCCGATGCGGCGCGCTTCCTCCGCGTCGAAGCGCTCGCCGGTCAGCGCGTAGCGCCGCACCTGGCGTAGGCCAATGGCATCGTTGAGCTGCGGCACGATGATAGTGCCGGCCACGCCCACGCGCACTTCCGCGATCGAGAAGCTGGCATTGTCGGCGGCAATCACAATGTCGCAGGCTGAAATAATGCCGGTGCCGCCACCGATGCAGGCGCCCTGCACCAGCGCCACCGTCGGCACCGGCAAAAGATTGAGCCGCTGGATGGATTGCGCAGTCATGCGCGAGGCGCGCAAATTCTCCTCAGGCGAGGAGCGGCGTACCGTGTCGAGCCAGTTGATATCGGCGCCGGCCTGGAAATTCTTTCCTTCGCCGGTGATGACTACCGCGCGCAAATTCTCCGAGGCGAGCGCGTCATAGGCCTCGAGCAGCGCCGCGCTCATCTCGCCGTTATAGGCGTTGTAGACCTCCGGGCGGTTGAGCGTGACACGCGCGACGCCGCGCTCATCCACCCGCCAGAGAACCGGACCGCTCGCACGTTCTGCACTCATTGCACCGACACCTGCCTTGTTCCCGCCCGGCGGACACGATAATGCCCGGACAGCGGCAATCACAAGCGCAGACGGGTTTTGGCGCTGGCGAATGGCGCGCGGAACGGCTAAAGCGGCGGCCAAAGCAACGGGAGAGTTTCGTGATGTCGAACAATACGCTGAAGATTGGCTGGATCGGCACCGGCCGCATGGGCACGCCCATGGCCGAGCGCCTGCTCAAGGCTGGCCATGGCCTGTCGGTCTGGAACCGGACCCGCGCCAAGGCCGAGCCGCTGGCGGCCAAAGGCGCAACCATCGTCGACAAGCTCTCCGACCTCGCTTCCTGCGACGTGGTTTTCTCCATCGTCTCGACCGGCAAGGATTTGGCGGAGGTCTCGCTGGGCGCCAACGGTCTCGCCGCCGGCGGCGGGCTGCCCGGCGTTCTGGTCGATTGCTCGACGATTCAGGTTTCCGAATCCGCCGACATCCGCAAGCGGCTGAAGGAGAAGGGCTGCGATTACGTCGCGGCGCCGGTTTCCGGCAACGCCAAGGTGATCAAGGCCGGCAAATTGTCGGCCATCCTGTCCGGGCCGGAAGCGGCCTGCAAAATGGTGATGCCGCTGATGGAGGCGATCGCGCCCCGCGGGGTGGCGCTGGCCGGCGAGGGCGAGCTGGCGCGCGTGTGCAAGATCGCCCACAACGTCATGCTCGGCGTGGTGATCGAGAACCTGATCGAGATCATGCTGCTGACCAACAAGATGGGCGTGCCGCGCCACCAATTTCTCGCCTTCCTCAACAATTCGGTCATGGGCTCGATGTTCACGGCCTACAAGTCGCCGGCGCTGGTCAATCTCGACTGGACCACCACCTTCACGCCGGAGCTGCTGCGCAAGGACCTCGACCTTGGTCTCGAACTCGGCCGCGAGATGGACGTGCCCATGCCGGTGACGGCGGCAACGCGTGAGGTGCTGCAAGGCCATTTCGGCCACGCCATGCTGCAGAAGAATCCGGAGGAATATCTCCAGAAAGATTTCGCCGCGCTGGTCGAAACCATGGCGCTGGCCGCCGGCATGAAGCTGACACCGGAAAACAAGAACGTCCCGACGGGGCTGGAATAATCAAAAACCGTCGTCCCCGCGAAGGCGGGGACCTATACGCCGCAGCGTGTCATGGCCGGGCTTGTCCCGGCCATCCCGATCAGCGACGCGGTGCCTCCCTAATCGAGATCGCCGGGACTCGGCGCTGCGCGCCGGTCCGGTGATGACACATGATGGGTTACGGCTTGGCGAGTTGCCACGCGCCGTTTGAGACGCCGTCGCCGGTGATGTCGCCCGGCTTCTTGTCCTTGACCCAGGTGTAGAGCGGCTTGCCCTTGTAGGCCCACTGCATCTTGCCGTCGTCGCGCTTGATCATGCTGTAGCCGTCGCCGCCCTTTTCACCGGACGCGGCCATCAGCGGCGGCCAGTTGACGGCGCATTTGCCGTTGCAGACCGACTTGCCGCCTGAATCCTTGGTGAAGGTGTAGAGCGTCATGCCTTTCGCGTCTGTGAGCACTTTGCCCTTGGCGCTGTCGCCGATCATGGCGGGTGCGGCAATCGCAGTGGCGGCGAAAGCCACCGCCACGATGGTCACGGCGAGGATGAGAAGCTTGTTCATGGGTGGTCCCCCTGCTGATGTTATTACCGCAGGGACAAATTCCGGCCCGGTGGGGTCTATTCCGGCGCTTGAAGGGGAGAAATTTTTTCGGGATGCGGGAATAATATTGGCGAAGGCGCTCGAAAAGACCGGTGTCTCGTCACAACTAGGTTAGCGGTGCATTTTGCGGTGGATTTGCACCGCCGATATGACGCATCATTGCGCCAACAAAAGCGGGGAGACGCAAATGGCCTTCAAGCTCTACAGCGCGCCGCAGTCGACCTGCAGCCAGCGCGTGCGTTTCGTGCTCAATTCCAAAGGGCTGCCCTTCGATATCGTCGAGATCAACCTGTCGGCCGGCGACCAGCTCAAGCCCGACTATCTCAAGCTCAATCCCAATGGCGTGGTGCCGACGCTCGATCATGACGGGCAGATCGTGATCGATTCCAACGTCATCACCGAATATCTCGACGAGGTGGAGCCGGATAAAAGCTTCACGCCGGAGGATCCGGTCAAGCGCGCCCATATGCGCACGCTCATGCACTATATCGACGAGATGCCGGCGGCCGCCGTGCGGGTGCCGACCTTCAATCTCTGCTACGTGCCGGGCTTCAAGAAGATGAGCCGCGAGGATTTCATGGCGCTGGCGGAATCGAAGCCGCTGCGCCGCGAGTTCATGCTGGCCATGGGCCAGAACGGCTTCCCGCAGTCGGAGATGGACGCAGCGCTTGCGCGCATGCGCCGCTCCTACGAGCGCATGGAGGCCGAGATCAAGGCAAGCGGCGGCCCCTGGCTGCTGGGCAAGGACATCACGCTCGCCGACGTGGCGGTGATGCCCACCCTTGTGCGCATGGACGATCTCGGCACGACCGACTGGGCCGACCTGCCGCGCGTCACCGCCTGGTATGACAACATCCGCGCTCAGCCCGCCTTCAAGCCGACTTACTACCCGGGCTCATTGATGAGCGAGCGCTTCCCGCATTTACGGGAGGCGACCGCGAAAAGTGCGTGAGCACGTCTACATCAAAATGAGTGCGTGAGCAGCGAGCGCCGCCGATGCTCACCGCCGCGCGCAACGATATGCTGACCCGCGTCGGGCCGGGCACGCCCATGGGCAATCTGCTGCGGCGTTACTGGATGCCGATCGCCGGGGCCAGCGAGTTCAGCGCCGACAGGCCGATCAAGCCGGTGCGCCTCTTGGGTGAAGACCTCACGCTCTACAAGGATCTCGGCGGTCGCTTCGGCCTCATCGCGCGCCACTGCGCGCATCGCGGCGCTGACCTTTCTTGCGGCACCGTGGAAGAGACCGGCCTGCGCTGCTTCTATCACGGCTGGAAATTCGACGCGCGCGGCCAATGCATCGAGCAGCCCTACGAGGACGTTGCCAATCCCAACCCGAAATCGCGCGACGGCTGCGCCATTGCTGCCTATCCTGTGCGCGAGCTCGCCGGTCTCTTGTGGGCCTATATGGGCCCGCAGCCGGCGCCGGAATTGCCGGTGTGGGAGCCGTTCACCTTCGAGAACGGCTTCCGCGAGATCGTGCTCGCCGACGTTCCCTGCAACTGGTTCCAGTGCCAGGAGAACTCCATCGACCCGGTGCATTTCGAATGGATGCACGAGAACTGGAGTGCACAGCTGCGCGGGCACAATTCGCGCGCCGCGCGCCATCTGAAAATCGCCTATGACGAATTCGAGCACGGCTTCATCTACCGCCGCATCCGCGAGGGCGGCAGCGAGGCCGATCCCAACTGGTCGGTCGGCCGCGTGGCGCTGTGGCCGAACGGCTTTTATCTCGGCATGCATTTTGAATGGCGCGTGCCGGTCGACGACGAGAATTCGCTCAGCATCGCCTGGTTCTTCATGCGCGTGCCCATGGGGCGCGAGCCCTATGTGCAGGCGGAAGTGCCGACCTGGGTGAGTCCCGTGCGCGACGGGCACGGCCGCTGGATCGACAGCCACGTCATCAACCAGGACATCATCGGCTGGGTCGGGCAAGGCCGCATCGCCGACCGCAGCAAGGAGAATTTGCGCTCCAGCGATCTCGGCATCGTCGAGATGCGCAAGCGCTTCTTCGCCGACATGGAGAAGGTCGCGAAAGGCGCGGACCCTTCCGGCATCATCCGCGATCCCGCCAAGGCGAAATGCGTCGCGCTGCCCGACGTCATGCGCAAATACAATGTCGAGGGCGTGCCGCTTTCCGACTACGACAAGCACCCGCTGCTCAAGGAGCGGCTCGCCGGCTTCCGCCATCATTACGGCCAGCCGCCGGAGGTGCGCCGCGCCTTCGAACAGGCGATGGGACTCTAGCCCGATCGGTGTGCAATAACCCGTGCCGGAAGGCCGGATGCCAAGGCATGGACCTCTTCACCATCGTGCTCATGCTGTGCATCGGCAACACCGCCGGCTGGCTCGTCGGCATCTATATGGAAGGCGGCCGTCTCGGTGTGCTCGGCGATGTGAGCGCCGCGACCGCCGGCGCGCTGGCGGCGGGCCTGGTCTACCGGCAATTCGTGCCGGAAGCCGGGCACATCGGCCTGCTGGCGGTCGGTATCGTGGCGGCGATCGTTACGCTGGTGCTATGGCACCGGTTCGTCCCCGCCGCCCGCTAGCTACTCCGCTGCGTCCGGTGCCGCCTCCTCAAGCGGCGCGGTGCTGGCGTCGTAGTCGTAGAGCCAGCCGCCGTCGGTGCGCCCGCGCCTTCGAATGGGCGATGGGGATCGGCGGCTAGAAATTCAACCTGCCATCCACGCGATCAGCCGCAGCACCGGATAGCCGAATGCCGCATCGACGTTTTCGGTCGCCGCGCGCAACCACGCCGGCGCCTGATCGGAATAGCCGAACAGCATCAGCACGGCCACGACCGGCAGCGCCACCGCCGTCCCATAGAAGAACCGGCGCCAGCGCGCGCGATTCTCCGCCCGCTCCTTCGGCGAGACGTAGCGCGGCACGTAGGGGTTCGCGAGCGGCTTGCCCGGGGGTTTTTTGGGCGCCATCACTTCACCAGTCAGGCGATCACAACAGGCACTAGCAGCGCGGTCAATAATCCATTGAGCCCGAGGGCGATGCCGGCGAAGGTGCCGGCGATCGGCGACACCTGAAACGCGCGCGCGGTGCCGATACCGTGCGAGGCCAGGCCCGCCGCGAAGCCGCGCGCGGCGTAGTTCTTCAGCCGCAGCGCGTTCATCAGCGGCGTCACCACGATGGCGCCGGTGATGCCGGTCAGGATCACCAGCACGGCGGTGAGGGCCGGGTCCGCGCCGATCTCGTCGGCGATACCCATGGCGATGGCCGCGGTTGAGGATTTCGGCGCCAGCGCCAGAATCGAGGCGTGATCGAGGCCGAAAGCCATTGCCAGCAGCACCGCCGACGTGACCGCCGTGAATGAGCCGACCACAAGCGCCACCGCCATCGGCACCGCGGTGCGCTTGACGTGCGGCAGATAGCGGATGAGCGGCACCGCCAGCGCCACCGCGGCGGGCCCGAGCAGGAAATGGACGAACTGCGCGCCGGCGAAATAAGTGGGGTATTGCGTGCCGGTCGCCAGCAAAATTGCCGCCACCAGGATCACCGCCATCAGCACCGGGTTGGCGAGAGGATGGCGTTTGCAAGCGGCGGCGATCGCGTCAGCGAATACGTAAGCCACCAGCGTCGCCGTCAGCCACGATAGCGGCGAGCCGGAAAGATAGACCCATAGCTTGACGAATTCGCTCATGGTTCGCGCGTTCCGTCGTGATCAGCGGCGGATTCTTCGACCTGCATGAAACGTGCGAGATATTCGAAGGTCAGAGCCGTCACTGCCAGGGTGATCACGGTCGCGAGCACCACCACCAGGATCAGCCGCAGGCCCTCGTGGCCCAGCGCGCCTAGTTTTGCACCACGCCCACGCCGGCCGGTACGAACAGTAGCGACAGGTGCCTGAGCAGCGTGTCGGCGGTCTCGCCGATCTCCTTCGGCACCGGCGCGCGCGCCAGCATCACGAAGAACAGCAGCGCCATGCCGACCACCGGTCCGGGCAGCGGCAGGCTCAAAGTGCGAACGATCACCTCGCCGGCGAGCTGGCAGACCAGAAGCGTGGCGAGGGCGGCAAGCACTTATAACCAGCCTCTCGCCGTGGAGCCCGCGTAGCGGGCGTCTCGAAGGATTGAGGGCGGCCCCATCCTTTAAGACGCGTCGCTATAGTTACGCTCCTCAGGATGAGGCCGGTTAAGGCTGCGCATTGTTGCCTGCTCAATACTTCGCGCTGATCGGCAATTCCTCCGCCGGGAACAGCGAGATCACGGTGTGGCCCTTGTCGGTCACCACCACTTCCTCCTCGATGCGCGCGGCCGAGTAGCCGTCGCTTGCCGGGCAATAGGTCTCGAGCGCGAACACCATGCCTTCCTTGATCACGGTCGGGTGGTCGAGCGACACCACGCGGCTAATGATCGGCCGCTCGTGCAGGTTTAAGCCCAGCCCGTGGCCGAACTGCAGGCCGAAGGCGGCCATTTCGTCCGGGAAGCCGAATTCCGGCGCCTCCGGCCACACGCTGCATATCTTGTCGGTGGTGACGCCCGGCTTGATCAGGTCGATCGCCATGTCCAGCCATTTGCGGCACTTCTTGTAGGCGTCGTGCTGCGAGGGCGTGGCGCGGCCGACATTGAAGGTGCGGTAGTAGCAGGTGCGGTAGCCCATGAACGCCTGCAGGATGTCGAAGAACACCTGGTCGCCCGGGCGGATCATGCGGTCGGTGAAATTGTGCGGGTGCGGGTTGCAGCGCTCGCCGGAGATGGCGTTGATCGCCTCCACGTCGTCGGAGCCATGGCGATAGAGGAAATCGTTGACCATGCCGACCACGTCGTTTTCCTGCACGCCCGGCCGCAGCTTCTGGTCGATCAGATCGTAGGCGCCGTCCACCATGGCGGCGGCGCGGTTCAGGAGCGCGATCTCGTCGGCCGACTTTACCTCGCGCGCCTCCAGCATGACCTGCTGGCAGTCCTTGACCTTGAGGCCGGCCTTTTCCAGCTCGAACATCATCGGCGGCTCGATGATGTCGACGCCGATCGGCATCTTGGCGACGCCGTGGTCCTTGAGGATCGAGGCCATCTCCTCGGCATGGCGCTTCATCAAGCCGAAGGCCGGATCGACGGTGCCGCGCAGGCCCACCAGGCCGGCCTTGCAATTCTCCGGCTTGAGCCAGGGCGAATAGAGCCGGTGGTGCACGGCGGCCGAGCCGAAGTCCCACAGGATCGGATCGCCGCCGCGCGGCAGCAGCGCCCAGCGCGAAAGCTTGTCGCGCGCCCACTCGCCGATCTTGGTCGAGGTGACGTAGCGGATGTTGTTGTCGTCGAACAGCAGCAGCGCGCCGAGATCGGAAGCCTCCAGCGCGGCCTGCGCGCGGCCGAGCCGGTAGCGGTGCAGGCGTCGGTAATCAACGCGTTCCTCGAAATCGACGCCCATCGTGCCAAGCACCGGCAGATGGCGGCCCCAGTTGTAGCGCGGGTTGATGTCCTCGGCGGTGATCTTCACCGGATCGCGCGTTCTCTCGTCCATGGCGTCCTCTCCCTTGTTGGGGTTCTTGGCTTGGCCGGCTCAATCGCTGGCGGAATGGCGGCATTATAGGCCGGCCGCGCGGCAAATTCAGGTGCAATCATCTCAGTCGTCGTCCCCGCGAAGGCGGGGACCCTAACCCCGGTCCGTCCGTATCTTGAGCGCCGGGGCTATGGGTCCCGGCCCTCGCCAGCGCTCAGCCGGGACGACAACGGATGGCCCTTGACTTTATTCCTATCATGAGTATAGTAGTATCCGCCTAGCCCGCTGCCGGGGCGCCGTCGACGCGCTTCGAAAAGCCGGCCGGGTGCGGCGCCCCGACAATGGGTGCCGCTGGATGGAGCGCCAGGGGGGCGCAGGGCCCTTGCGCCAAAGGGCTCGCGCGCCTTCGCCAAGGCGCGCGGCGGGTTGCGCCAAACCCGCCAAAGGGGCTTCGCCAGCCCCTGGCGCCCTCCCGGCGCTCCATTCCCCTTTGGGGAAAAGGAAAAAGGGACAGTAGGCTCATCCCGGGCCTTCAAGAACAGGGGCGATGATGCGTGACTTGACGTTGCGCGCTCATCACCATGAGGCGCAATCACGCCGCCATCACGTCCTGCCGCAGCGCGGCCAGCCGCGCCGCGACCGCGTCGCGGATCTTCGGCCCGTGCGTGCGCATTTCGGCGTATTCGGTCTCGCTGATAAGATCGCTCAGGCCCGTGCGAAAGCTCGGCCACTGCTGCACGCGTTCCCACCACGCATTGATGTGCGGCCGCTTGTCGGTCCACACCTCGAGCAGCCCGAGATAGGAGAGGCGGGCGACGAACGGCATCATGTTGATGTCGGCCAATGTCGGCCGCTCGCCAAGCAGCCAGGGACCACCTTCGGCCAGCGTTTGCTCCATCAATTTGAACGCTCGCTCACAGGCGCCGATGGCGTGCAGCACGTAAGGCGACTGCACGCCCTTCTCGTAAGTCGACATGAAACGGTCGCGCCGGCGCGGGTCGCCGATGTTGCGAAACCGCACCTGGCGAATTTCTTCCGGCATGTTCTTCATGCGCTCGCGAAACATGGCCGAGAAGCTGATCTCGGTGACGCCCTCGAACAGCCCTTCGTCGACGAACTTGCTCCACATGCGCATGCGCGCGCGCCCGGCCGCATCGGCCGGCTTGAGCGGCGGTTCGGGGAACGCATCGTCGAGATATTCGCAAATCAGCGTCGATTCGTTGATCGCGTTGCCGTCATGCACCAGCGTCGGCACCAGGCCCTTGGGATTGAGCTTGAGATAATCCGGGTCGTACTGCTCGGCCTTGAACAGATCGACGCGGATCGGCTTCCAGTCGAGGCCTTTCTCGCGCAGCGTGATGCGCACCTTCTGGCAGCAGACGGAGTTGCCGAAATCGTAGAGCGTGATCATGTGTCAGACCCTTGAGGCGAATGCGTTTCCCCGCTCGTCCCCGCGAAAGCGGGGACCCAGGGGCAGTAAGCACTGGATTCCCGCTTTCGCGGGAATGAGCGGAGAATGCTTCAAGCTCCTCGAATAATACCTACGCCGCGGTCTTGCGTCCCCACAGCCGCGCCGAGGCGATGTCGGCGCCTTTGCGGATGGCGGCGAGTTTCAGCCACACTGCCGGCTCGATCACCCATTCGCGGTTGGTGAAAGTGCCGAAGCCGCAATCGGTGCCGGCGATCACCCGCTCGCGCTCGCCGACCGCGGCCACCGCTTCCTCGATGCGGCGCGCAACCACTTCCGGGTGCTCGACGAAATTGCTGGTGGTCTCCACCACGCCGGGAATCAGCAGCATGTCTTTCGGCAACGGATGCTTCTTGAGGGCCGCGTATTCGTGGGCGTGGCGCGGATTGGAGAACTCGATCGACAGCGCGCCGACCTGCGCCTGGTAGAGGGCGGGGAGGATTTTCTCGAGCGGGATGTCGAACACGTGCGGGCCTTCCCAGTTGCCGTAGCAGACGTGCAGCCGCACGCGCTCGCGCGGAATGCCGGCGATGCCCTCGTTGACCGCGGCGATGTGCCGCTCCACCGCCTTGACGAAGCCGGCGTCGTCGAGGTCGCGGTACAACATGGTGCGGTCCATGGCGAGATCGGGCGCGTCGATCTGCAACAGCGGGCCGGCTTTACTAATCGCCTGATACTCGTTCTTCATCTCGCGCGAGATGGCGGTGAGATATTTGTCCTGCGAGCCGTAAAACGCATCGAGCATGGTGCTTGAAATAATGCCGGGCGAGGGCGCGGTCATGAATTGCTCGGCAAACTTGCCCTGCGCGATCTTCTTGAAGCGCGCGATCTCGCTCTCGATCGGCTTGAGGTCGAGATATTTCAGCTCTTTCTGGCACTCCGGCGCGTTCTGCTGCTTGCTGACATGGGGAAAGCGCCGCAGCAGGCTCGCCACCAGCTCGGGAAATTCCTCGAATTCCTTGCCTCGCCGGCGCTTCGACACGCCGGCAAAACCTGCCATGCGCTGCGGCACATAGGTCTGGAAGCCGACCCGCTGCTGCTCGCCGTCATTGCCGATGTCGATGCCGGCTTCGAGCTGCATTTCGACCACGTGGCGCACCGCCTTGTCCATTTCGGCGGCCATTTCGGCGGCATCGAACGGTTCGCCGGCTTCCCGCTTCACCAAGAGGTCGGACAGTTTCTCGTTGCGCGGCAGGCTACCGACATGGGTGGTCAGGATGCGGTCCCGGCTGAAAATCATGTGGACTTACTCCTTTAGTGCGACATTGCGGCGTTCGCCGTCCCTCTGCCATAATACGTCCCATCGATGGAGGAAACACAATGGCGATGGCGCAAGCACGCGCGGTGCGACCGGACGCGCCCGTGGGCCAAGTCCCACGCGATTACAACTTCGCCGCCGACGTCCTGAAAAACAACCTCGACGCCGGCCGCGCCAACAAACCGGCCTATATCGACGCGCGCGGCACGCTGACCTACGGCCAGCTCGCCGACCGGGCGGCGCGCTTTTCCGCCGCGCTGCGCGGCCTCGGCATCCACCGCGAAGAGCGCGTGCTGATGGCCATGCTCGACACCATCGACTGGCCGACCGCGTTCCTCGGCTGCCTCAAGGCCGGCATCGTCGCGGTGCCGGTCAACACGCTGCTGACCGAGGACGACTACCGCTTCATGCTGGCCGACAGCCGCGCCAAATGCCTGGTGGTGTCGGAGGCGCTGTTTCCGAAGTTCGAGAAGCTCATTAGGGAAAGCCCGGACCTCGAGCACGTCATCGTGTCCGGCGACATTCCGCACGGCTATCGGCTGTTCGAGGACCTGATTGGCGCCGATGAGCCGGAAGACTACACGGCGCCGACGGTGGCCGACGACATTGCCTTCTGGCTCTACACCTCGGGCTCCACCGGCAAGTCGAAGGGCGCGGTGCACGTGCACGCCAGTCTGAAATTGACGGCCGACCTCTACGGCACGCCGGTTGCCGGCATCAAGGAAAGCGACGTCTGTTATTCGGTAGCGAAATTGTTTTTCGCCTACGGCCTCGGCAATGCCATGACGTTTCCGCTCACTGTCGGCGCGACCACGGTGCTCAATGCCGAGCGGCCGACGCCCGATGGCGTGGCGGCGCTTCTCAAGAAGCATCCCATTACGGTTTTCTACGCGGTGCCGACTTTCTATGCCGCGTTCCTGGCTAGCTCGAACGCGCCGCAGAAATCGGACGTGAAAATCCGCCGCTGCATTTCCGCCGGCGAGGCGTTGCCCGAACAGATCGCGCAGCGCTGGAAGGAGCGCTACGGCGTCGACATCTATGACGGGCTCGGCACCACCGAGATGCTGCACATCTACCTGACCAACGTGCCGGGCGCGACCAAATACGGCACCACCGGCAAGCCGGTGCCCGGCTACGACATCAAGCTGATCGGTGACGACGGCCAGGAG
>CAZLWN010000109.1:0-13060 GCA_964563195.1 uncultured Undibacter sp.
GGCTGGAGCCGGAGACATGAAGTCCCGCGGCGACGGGGCGGACCGGTCGCGGCAGCCCTGGAAAAGGCAGGACGGCGCTGCGGTGGCGTTCTATTGGCATCCTTGCGATAGGAGTGCAAGCCCGCTAGCGCCGCAGCCGCCGCAGCCCACAGGCAGTCCCCATGCGCATCGCCCTGTATGAGCCGGACATCCCCCAGAACACCGGCACCATCCTGCGGCTTTGCGCCTGCCTGGGATTGCCGGCCCATATCATCGAGCCGGCCGGCTTTCCGGTCACCGACCGCGCCTTCCGCCGGGCCGGCATGGACTATCTGGATCAGGTCGCGCTCACCCGCCACGGCTCGTTTGCGGCGTTCGAGGAATGGCGGCGGCGCGAAGGCCTCTCGCTGTTGCTGATCACGACCGCCGGGGAACGTTCTTATCTCGAGCATCGCTACGGCGCGGATCAGGTTTTGCTGTTCGGCCGCGAAAGCGCCGGCGTGCCCGAGGAGGTGCAGCGGGCGGCCGATATACGCCTGCGTGTCCCGATGCGCGAAGGTCTGCGCTCGCTCAACGTCGCCATGGCCGCGGCCATGGTGGCCGGCGAGGCGCTGCGGCAGACGGGTGGATTTGGACGGTGATAGCATTATGGCCATGAATACCGACATCGACACCCGCAAATCGCGTGCGCGCGCCTGGTTCGAGCGCTTGCGCGACGACATTTGCGCGGCCTTCGAGGCGGTCGAGGACGCGCTGCCGAAATCGGCGCCGCTCGGCGGCAGCACTGCCGGCCGCTTCGTGCGCACGCCCTGGCAGCGCACCGACCGTAAGGGCGGGCCCGGCGGCGGCGGGGTGATGTCGATCATGCGCGGGTGCGTGTTCGAGAAGGTCGGCGTGCACTGCTCGACCGTGCACGGCGAGTTCGCGCCGGAATTCCGCAAGGAAATTCCCGGCGCCGAGGCCGATCCGCGCTTCTGGGCTTCCGGCATTTCGCTGATCGCGCATCCGCAGAACCCGCACGTGCCGGCGGTGCACATGAACACGCGTTACGTCGTCACCGGCAAAGCCTGGTTCGGCGGCGGCGCGGATTTGACGCCGCTGCTCGAGGCCCGCCGCACGCAAGACGACCCCGACAGCGTCGCCTTCCACGCCGCGATGAAGGCGGCCTGTGACGCGCACGCGCGCGTCGCCCCTTACGAGAAGTACAAGAAATGGTGCGACGAATATTTCTTCCTCAAGCACCGCAACGAGCCGCGCGGCATCGGCGGCATCTTCTACGACTATCTCGAAACCGACTGGGACTTGACCTTTGCCTTCACGCAAGACGTCGGGCGCGCCTTGCGCGCGGTCTATCCCGCGCTGGTCGAGAGGAATTTCACCACGCCCTGGAGCGAGGCCGAGCGCGAGCAGCAGCTGATCCGCCGCGGCCGCTACGTCGAGTTCAACCTGCTCTACGACCGCGGCACCATTTTCGGCCTGCGCACCGGCGGCAATGTGGAGTCGATCCTCTCCTCGATGCCGCCGGTGGTGAAGTGGCCTTAAGCGCCAGGCGCCAAGGCCCGCGTGCCGCCGAGTATCATCAGCGCGATCAGGCCGGTGACGACGGCGAGCCAGCTGCCAGCGGCGGCGAGCGCGGCAGTCGCGGCCCAGGTGATCGAGCAGAAGGCTTCCGCGAAGGTCGCCATGCGCGAGGAGGTCTGCCGGCGGCGAAAGTGGCTGCGCTTGGCCTGACTGCGAAACCAGAGCTGGATGGCGGTCGAGGAAATGGCAGCAATGGCGATGCCTATGCCTGCGGTCAGTGCGAAATAGGGCGCGACGATCGCCAGCGGCAGCAGGAAGGGCGCAAACACCAGCACGATCGCCGCCATCACCGCCTTGATCTTGGCGCGCAGGATCGCGCCCGCCGCGACCGGCGCCGTCGCCACCAGGTCGGGCGCGTCTTCACCCGAAATCGCCAGCCAGGCGAGGCCGCCCGCGAGCTGGCCCGCGGCCATCACCAGCACCGGCACCAGCAGCACCAGGGCGCCCGAGCCGTGCGCGAAGCTCTTCCACAACAACAGCGCCGGCGGCAGCAGATACAAGAGCTGCATCAGCGTCTGCGACACCAGCCATGGATCGCGCTTGAGCAGCGCCCATTCCTTCAGGCGCAGCGCCTGCATCGGCGAGCCGCCGCGAAAATTCCACCCGTCACGCTGGCGCCGGTGGTCTTGCGCGACGCTTGCCGCGGCAATGACGTAGTCTCCAAAGCGCGGCGCAAACGCCGCCACCGCAAGCCCCGCCATCAGCAGGCCCAGGCCTAACAGAACCACAAGCGCGGCCACGTCGCCGAGCGCGGCACGCGCCGGCCACCACAGCGCGCTGCCGATTTCGGGCGCGAGCCGCAGCAGGTCGGCGGATTGCAGCACGGAAAAGCGCGAGATTGTGCCGTAGGACTGAATGGCCGCCACCTGCAGGCCGATGACGAAGGCGGCGCCGATCACCGCCGCCACGATCTGCGCCACCAGCCGCGTGCGGTTTGGGCCAATGGTAGCAAACAGCGCGACCGTAACCGCCACGGCAGTCGCCGCCGCGATCAGCCCCACGGCCGCCACCACGCCATAGGCGGCGAGCCAGCGCACGCCGCCGCACCAGGCCAACATGTTGATGAAGGGCGCCGCCAGCGCTAGACTGAGCAGCGTGGTCGAGACGGTCAGTGCAGCGATCCGCACCGCAAACACTTGCGCCACCACGACCGGCGACGACAGGATCAATTCAAGGTCGGCGCGCGCATAGAAGGCGCGCGTCACCTGCTCCATCGCCTGCGACAGCATCAGCGAGAACGACAACAACAGGCTGCCAATCACCGCCACCAGCGCCGCCTTGTCGGGCACCGCGCCCATGATCGCGATGCCGCGCACCATGGACCAGGCCAACAAGTGCATGAACGCGATGAAGATGACGAGCACCACCGCCACCACACGCTCGCGTCCACGTTTGCCGGCAGTCATCATCGACAACCAGTCCCGCCACGCCAGGCGGAATTCGTGGCCGGCGAACCAACTGAGTGTGGCGGTATGGGTCATCGCTTATCTCACAACCGCCTCATCCTGAGGAGCGGTCCGAAGGACCGCGTCTCGAAGGATGGGCGGCCACCTGATCCCGGGTTACCCGAGATCGGGCAGTTAATCGTGCGCAAGTCGGCTATAGCCGACTTGCGGTGCTTCGAGACGCGCGCGTACCGCGCGCTCCTCTGCATGAGGCCGATAATAGCTCGCAGGCGACGTTCAAAATTTTTCTTCACGCCGCCGCCACCTCGCCGGCGTCATCGGCGACCAGCGCCAGGAAGGTGTCTTCCAGGCTCACACCCCGGATGCCGGCCTTGCTGTTGAGCTCGTCGAGCGTGCCTTCCGCGATCAGGTGGCCTTCGGCGATCACGCCGATGCGGTCGGCCATGCGCTCGGCGACTTCGAGGATATGCGTGGTCATGATCACGCTGCCGCCGGCGGCGACGCGCGCGCGCAGCACCTGCTTGACCTGCCGCGCGGAGCCGGCGTCGAGCCCGGTGAGCGGCTCGTCGAGGATGATGAGCTTGGGATCGTGCACCAGCGCACCGGCCAGCGTCACCTTCTGCCGCATGCCCTTGGACAGGCTTTCGCAACGCGCATGCGCCTGCGGCGCGAGATCGAGCCATTCGATCAGCGTTTGCGCGCGCAGTTGCGCGGTTTGCGGCTCGACGTTCCACAACCGCGCGACGAATTCGAGATATTCGAACGGCGTCAGCTTGTCGTAGATCATCGGCTCGTCGGACACCCAGGCCATAATGCGCTTGGCGGCGACGGGATCGGCGAGCGCGTCGATGCCGAACACCGAGATCGCACCGGCGTCGGGCTTCAACAAACCGGTAACCATGCGCAACGTCGTGGTCTTGCCGGCGCCGTTGGGACCAAGCAGCGCGTAGAACTCGCCGGAGCGGATGGTCAGGTCGAGATGATCGACCGCGGGACACTCGAAGCGCTTGCAAAGACCGCGCGTTTCAAGGGCGGCGGGAGCGCTTGTCGGCATGCGGCGGACCTGGTTTTCGGGTTTCGCTAAACTTAGCCGCCAAGCTAACGAAAACTGGTTTCGGTGCGGTGAATCGAAAAGGCGGGATTTAGCGCGCCGCCGCGTCCGCAATCCGTGCCAAAGCCGCCTTAATCCTCCCGAAAATCCGCCGCGATCCACGCCGCTTCCGCCGCGCGCATGGCGGCGCCCAGCGCCGGGCCTTTCTCGACGCCGCGTTCCATCAGGTCCGCCGCTTTGAGCGGAAACGCCGGTGCGCTCCAGCAATAACGAATGGAAAAAGGACCCATTTTTGTAAATCGAGTTTTGCGATCAACGGTCGGTCAATATCCCCTTTAGACCCGAAAGCGGACATCTGGCGCGGATACGCGCACGTCCGCTTTGGGCCAGTATCGGACATAGCAGCCGTTCATTGCCTAGGCATATTGCCTGATATCTCGAGTCCCAAATGGGTCTCGGACGACCGGTCATCCCGGACCGCTTTAAAGCGTAATCCCGGCACATGAGACCACGCCACGCCCTTTTGTGGCTCGCGAAAACTACCTCGACTGATTAGTATTGCAATGGTCTATACACTTTTGATATTTTCCGCTGGTTGTCATCCCGCCCGTTCTCATCAAACAGATTTCGGTACAGGATTTCTTCGGTTTTTTCTGGGCGGCGTCCGCAGAAGCCGTGAACGCTACGACGCAAATTGCTCCAAGAACGATCGTCGTTATTTTGCGCACTAGGTAGCCTCCCTCGTTGATATTTTGTTCCCTCGGTAATTAGAAATTACAATAGAGTCCTTGGCGTCATGTCACAAGTCCCGCGTGGAAAACGGGTTTTAGATCTGCCCAAACACGTTTGGTCGTCGAACGGGGGTTGTGCCGAGCATTCTTTGGCCATCTCGATGCGCCGACGATCGGCTTTCAAATTTCAGCCGCGCTACAGAAGGCACTGGCAGAAGTGACCGAACCGCGCCTCGTTATTCGGCTACGAGATGTCGCAGTGGGTCAAAAGCGGAAGTCGCCGTTCGAATTTGGGATGTCCGCTTCTCCCCCGAAAGCAGACACTGCCTGCGCATTTTTGGTTTCACGGCTTACAAACCTTTGATCGCGGCGTCGGCAATGGCGGCGATTTCGGCCGCATCCTTTGGAAAATCCGCCGCGATCCACGCCGCTTCCGCCGCGCGCATGGCGGCGCCCAGCGCCGGGCCTTTCTCGACGCCGCGTTCCATCAGGTCTGCCGCCTTGAGCGGAAACGCCGGCGCGGTCCAGCGCTGCGGCAGGGTCGCGAGTGCATGCCAGTCGGCGTCGTGCGCGGTCTCAGGCGAGCGCGCCCAGCCCAGCAGCGCGTGGTCGGTGAAATACAGCGGGCCGAGCCGGTAGACCAGCGCGCGCGCCTGCGGCGCGCTTAAGTGCGGCGAAATCCGCCACCAGCCTTCCGCCATCGAGGCGAGCCGCACGTGCTCGGCGTTGGTCAGCCGCAGCTTCTGCCACAGCCGCTCGGCGTCCTCCGCCACCCAGACGCCGAGCGCGCCTAGCCGGCGCGCCGGATCGGGACTGGCGCCGATCGCCGCTTCCACCTTGGCCATGTTCTCGAACGCACCGAGATAGGAAACGCTGCCGAGCACACGCAGCGTTAAGCCGGCGTCGGTCATGGATACAAGCGTCGGCACCGCGTGCGGCGCCACCATCAGCTTCATCAGCTCCATGCGCACGCGTTCGCGGGAAAGCTGATCGAGGCCGTCGCGGCCGGCGATGCAGGCCTCGAGCCCTTCGCGGTCAAGGTGATCGCTGGTGCCGTAGGCGGCGTGGAAACGGAAGAAACGTAAGATTCGCAAATAGTCTTCCTCGATGCGCTGTTGCGGATCGCCGATGAAGCGAACGCGCCGCGCTTTGAGATCGCTGAGCCCGCCGACATAGTCGTAGACGCTGCCGTCCAGGCGCGCCGAGAAAGCATTGATGGTGAAGTCGCGCCGCTCGGCATCGGCCTTCCAGTCGCGGCCGAAGGCGACCTTGGCATGGCGGCCGTAGGTCTCCACGTCTTGGCGCAGCGTGGTCACCTCGAACGGGATCTTGTCGGCTACCACGGTGACGGTGCCGTGCTCGATCCCCGTGGGCACCACCTTGAAGCCGGCCGCTTCGACGCGGCGCACGACCTCCTCCGGCACCGCGGTGGTGGCGATGTCGATCTCGTCAGCGCTCAAGCCCAAGAGCGCGTTGCGCGCCGCGCCGCCGACCACGCGCGCCTCTTCGCCGTCGCGGTCGAGCACGCCGAGCAGGCGCGGCAGCGGGCCGGAGGTGAGCCAGGCCACGTCGGTGAGCTTGCGCTCGGTGCGGCCAGCCGGCGAAGCCATCAGCGCACCCGCCCGGGCACGAACTTTCCGTCCTCGATATGCGCCGGCACATACCTCGAGCCCGGCGGCGCGCCGGTGTAATTGGCGAAATAGATGAAACTGCCGATCACCAGCAGGAAGGAAACAATCGCGAGCGTGACCAGCCGCGACACCGGCCAGGATTCCGGGTCCATCACGCCGGCGCGCGTCGCCCACAGAAACACCGCGTAAAGCAAGAACGGCATCGCGAACAGGATGATCTCGGTGGCGACCGGGCGGATCATGAATGTGGCCTCCGACGCTGCCGCGTCCCCTCACTATCATCATCCGCGAAAGCGGATGATCCAGTAGTCGCCGATACCGGCTTTGGGCAAACGCTTTCGCCGTGTGGACTGCATGCCCCACTTGCGCAGGGCATGACAGACACTAGGGCGTGTACTCATAAAATAAAACCGGCTTATTGACCGCGAGATACTGAATGTCCGCTTCTATCTCAATAGCGACCAACGAGCGGACATTCCAGAACCGTCGTTAAGGGCCATGAGCTGCCGTGAGCATATACAGCATCAGATTTCGAACTTGATCGATCAGCGCATCGGCACGTGACAGAAATGCTGCCGACATCGCAAGTCCAATCGCGCGCAGCCTTGAGATTAACCACTAGCTCGAACTTGGTCGGAATCTGCACTGACAGATCGCCCGGCTTGGTCCCCTTTAGGAGGCGGTCGACGTAATTTGCCGCGCCTCGATAGGCCTCCCTTTCGACCGAGCCGTAGGCCCGAAACCGCCGTCGAGCGCATATCGCCGGATCCGCGGCTCTGGGTGCAGCCGCATATCGGCTATACCAATTCTTGCTTGGGGTTCCAATTTTGGGCGGCCGGCCTCGAGCGAATGGCCCGGCCTGAATGCCGGCCCGGCGTTGGTCGTCGCGCAGCCATGGCAGGCTTTGCAAAACTGATGCGCAGCGCCGGCGAGGTTCGGCCGGTCGTCACGACGCCATCAACTTTGCAATGGAACCGGTCTGACGGCCAATCACTCGCAGAAACGTTATTTGCTTTAACGGCAAGCTTCTGAGTACAGAATATTGCAACACTGTGCTGAGGGCCTAAGGCTCGGAATCTGAGTGAAAAAATTGCTGGCGCGAGGTTTTCCAAACGGTAGGTGCATCATGAACCATGAAGAGGCATTGTCCCGGGCCCAGGAGATCGCAAAGGGGGTGCTCGCCCCGGCCGCGAACCGAAATGACAGGGACGGCCGTTTTTCGATCGAGGCTGTCAGCGCGCTGGGCCAGGCTGAATTGCTCGGGCTGATGCTGCCGGCAAAAGTTGGCGGCGCAGGGCTTGGGCCACGGACATTCGCAACTGTAACCGCCGCTCTCGCGGAAGCCGATGCATCCGCTGCGATGGTTTACCTCATGCACATCTGCGCCTCGGCCGCTATTGCGGCGGCCAGGCCTGGCGCGTCCGTGGAGCCGACGCTAAGAGACATCGCTACCGGCCAATGCCTGTGCACCGTTGCATTTAGCGAAGCCGGCTCGCGTAGCCACTTCTGGGCGCCCGTCTCGCGCGCCCATCGAAACGGGGCGGGCGTGACCATCAGCGCGAAAAAGTCCTGGGTGACGAGTGCTGGCCACGCGAATGCCTACGTCGTATCGTCGATCGCACCCGAAGGGTCGAGTCCGACGGTCTCAACGCTTTATCTCGTTCCTGGCAAGGCCGTCGGGTTGTCCGTGGCCGGAGCGTGGGATGGGCTCGGTTTGCGGGCCAACGCCTCGGCTCCGATGACGCTCGAGAATTGTGAGGTTCCGGCTGCATTTCAGCTGACCGAAGATGGCGCCGGATTCCAAGCGATGCTGGACGTCGTGCTCCCGCTGTTCAATCTGGGGACGTCGGCTGTTGCATTGGGTCTGTGTCGTGCAACCGTTGCGGCAACAGCGACACATCTCAAGACCGCACGTTTTGAGCATCTTGGACAGACCTTAGGCGAAAGCCTGCCGACCCTTCGCGCGCAGCTCGCAGCTATGCAGATCGACACCGACGGGCTTGCGGCGCGTATTGACGACCTGGTGGATCACCTCGAAAAGCCGCGGGAAACCACCTTGATGCGAATTCTCGAGACCAAGGCCGCCGCGGGCGATGTGGCAATTGGTGTCACATCGACGGCGATGCGGGTGTGCGGCGGCGCGGCATTCTCCAAGCACACGAGCGTCGAGCGGCTGTTTCGCGACGCCCATGCCGGCGCGGTCATGGCTCCGACCGGCGACGTCCTCCGGGAGTTCGTCTCAAAGGCGATTTTGGGATTGCCGCTGTTCTGATCGAGTGGCCGCCGAACATCGCGGGCGATTACGCCGCAAGCGTGTCAACCCGCGGCCAAACTTTCCCTTCCATCGAGCAGGCGGATTTCATGATGCGAACGATCTGGATTGGTGCGGTAGCCTACGATCCCAAAGTGGTAACGATCTGGGAAGGTATGCGACGCTACTTCCACGAAGAGAAGCAATTGCCAGTCGAGGTCGTACTTTTTCAGAGCTATGAAATGCAGGTTTTGGCGCTGCTCGCGGACGGTAACGATGTGATGGCGCGCATTGACATCGCCTGGAATACCAATCTCGCATTCTTGCAGGCTGACAACTGGAGCGGCCATCGCTGCCGGCCGATCGCCATGCGCGACACGGATGTCGGCTGGATGACCAAAATCGTCGCGGCCCGTGGCGGTTCAGTGAAGGAGCTCGCTGATATTGGCAATCGAACGCTGGCGCTCGGCAGCCGTGACAGCGGTCACGCCGCGATTTTGCCGGTCCACTTTCTGGCGAACGAGGGTCTGGTCGAGGGCAAGCACTATCGAACGCTTCGCTTTGACAGCGACGTCGGCAAGCACGGTGACACTGGCACGAGCGAGGTCGAGGTGGTGCGCGCGGTTCTTGATGGGCGCGCCGACGCCGGCGCGATTGGAAGCCCCTTCTGGCAGACCGTGCAAAAGGAACGCCTTGTGCCGGAGGGCGCGTTGACTGAAATCTGGACCTCACCTCCGTACAATCACTGCATGTTCACAGCGCGGCCCGGTCTCGACCAAGCGTTAGAACGGGCATTTGCGGAAGCGCTCGCTGAAATGGACTATGACAATCCGAGTCATCGCGTCGTGCTGGAGGCCGAAGGGCTTCGGCGCTGGTTGCCCCCGCGGCTCGAAGGCTATGAGTCGTTGCGGGACGCTTGCGTGCGTCAGGATTTCTTCAAGCGTCCGCCGGCAGGATGAGGCGCGGCCGGGAACCGCAATGCTGCATGCTCGGTATTGCGTGGCTCCGCGCCGTCATGCGCAATTGAAGATTTGCGCCATGCGGCGCTCATGCTCGGTTTCTCGCTCGAACGCGCGGCGAACCGCGGCGAAAGCGTCGGCCAGCGGCAAGATATCACGAGTCACGAGTAGATCGGCATCCTCGGCCCCGACCGGATGCCAATAGACTCCCTCAGCCGTGATTGTCACTTCCGGGACTAAGTCCGCGCGCGCAATCGCGATGCCGTCGGTGGCGAAGCCGCGCATGGCGATGCGGCGGATGATCCGGTTCTCCTCAGCAATATTCTCCGAGTCGAGAAAACTTCGAAACTCCTCGGCTTCCGCATCGCTGGATACGGTCGCCGCCAACCTCACCCGAAATCCCTCCTCGCGCGCCAGCTTGATCCCCTTCAAGGCACGCTGCCAGGAGCCTTTTCCGCGGTGACGATCGTGTCGCTCAGGCGTTGGGCTATCGAGACTGATCTGCAAAGTCACGCGGTCCCTCGGCAGCAGGCGAAGCGTCTCGAGACGCCGCCCGCCGAACAGCATGCCGTTGGTAAGTGCCGTCGTCGGCGCGACGGCGGCACATGCGAGCAAAATTTGACCAATATCCTTAACCAGGAACGGTTCGCCGCCAGTTACGAAAAACTCGCCGACACCGAGCTGGGCTGCCTCGTTGGCGATGCGTTGCACGCGATCAAGCCCGAGTTCCCGCCGCGGGGCACGGGGCGAGGAACGCACGCAACAATAGTCGCAGCGTAGGTTGCAGTCGAAATTCGTATAAAGCCAGACTCGAGAGCCGACCGGACGTTCGACGTCGGTTTGTGCCGCGGCCCGTCCGCACCTGATCAGCCAACGCGTTCGACCAGATGACGTCGTTACGTCGATCAGGCTATTGCGGGTAAAGCGGCACCAAGCCTCGAGATCGGGACCAAGGCTCGCGTCGTGGCTGATGATGGCCAATAGATCGCCCTGTTGACTGCGACGCAGCGCCGCAATCAGCTCAAGAAGCAGGCCCGAGGCGAAGGTTTTTCCGTCCGCATTGACTTCAATGTTTGTATCCATCGCCACATGTTACATTAGATTGCGGATTGAGAAAAAGGTCCGGTGTAAGAATGACATTGCCCCATTGAAATGATTCGGAGTGAAATGTCACCGATCAGCCCGGATCCGTTGAGCGGACACATTCGTCGCCGTGCTTTATGATCCAGCCGGTCCACGAGCGGCTTGAGCCAGCGTTCAAGCTCGTGTCGTTCGGCGATCCATGGTCGGCCCCTCAGGTCGTAGGCTCGGCCATGCCCGGTTTGCCCCAAAAGCGGATCTCCGACCTGCGCTTTAATGAACGCGCGCCCTAGATGGCGCGACGGTGTGCTTTTCATTCGGTATAAACCCGCTCGTGCAGATTGCGCAGAATCCCCGCGGTGACGCCCCAGATGTAGCGCTCGCCGAAGGTGATGGCGTAGTAGTGCCGCCTCATGCCCTGCCAGTCGCGCGAGTGACGCTCGATGTTGTTCCGGTCCATCAGATAGGGAAGCGGCACTTCGAAGGCCGCGTCCACTTCGCTCACGTTGAGCGTGAGCGAAAAGCCGGGCTTGACGCGCGCGATTACCGGCACGATGCGGTAGCCCAGCGTTGTCAGGTAGAGATCGAGATAGCCGATCGGCTCGACGAAGGAGCGGGCAAGCCCGATCTCCTCCTCGGCCTCGCGCAGCGCCGAGGCCAGCGGGCTTGCGTCGAGCTGGTCGATCTTGCCGCCGGGAAACGACACCTGCCCGGCGTGATCGGGCAGATGCTGGGCGCGCTGCGTCAGCAGCACGCTCGGCTGCGGGCTATCGACCACCGGCACCAGCACCGCTGCCGGTTTGATCGGCCGCACCTCGGCGATCTTTTTCATCACCGGATCGGCGTCGTGGTCGCCGCGCTTGGGCATGATGTTCGGGTCTGTGAGGCCCGGCGGCACGTCGAGGGTCAGCCGCGCGCGGGCGCGCTCGAAAAATTGCGCGCCCGAGAGCGCCGCCGCCGCGGCCCGCATCAGGCGAACTCCTTCAGGGCGCTGGCCTCCGCCATGGCGAAGAATTCGCCGTTCGAAGCTACGCCGAACATGCGCTTGCCGGCGACGTCGCGCTCCTCGCCGAGCGCGACCAGGTCGTAGAACAGCGCGCGCGTGACCTTCGCCCACAAGTCGCGGCGCACATGCACGTAGGGCTTTAAGCCCCCGGTCCCCGATTCGGGGATGAATTTGAGGGCATGGCCGGGGCCGGCCGTAACCCAGTCGTCCACATTGGTGCGGAAGACGAGCTTTTGCTGATCAGCGTCTTCGACCTTCAGTTCGACGGCGAGGAAGGGGGCATCTAGGACGATTAAACCCACCTTCTCCACAGGAGTGACCAGGTAATAGTTGTCGCCCTCCCGCTTGAGTATGCTGCTGAAAAGCTTGACCAAAGCCGGCCGGCCAATCGGCGTTTTTTGGTAGAACCAGGTGCCGTCGGTATCGATTTTCATGTCGATATCGCCGCAAAACGGCGGATCCCACCGCTCCACCGGGGGTAATCCTCGCTTTTCGCGGGGCAGCGATGCCGTGATCGCCTCCAACCCGCTCCGCCCTGTCTTCGCCATTGTTTGCCTACGATATCAACAGTCAGGCGCTTGTTCGCATCTTCGTGATTAAGCCCGCCGGGGCCCGGAAGATAGCGTAAGCTTGGCCGAAGAATGAGGCAGATTCGGCCTGAACGGGCATCAAAACAGCCTCTGGTGTGTTTGTTGCATGGAGCTCGTAAGCGCCAATCCGCCAACCGGCGGGACGGCCGAATAGCATCCGGTGAAAGGATCAAAAGTCATGGCGTCGGCAAGCGGCGAAAGCCTGGAAAAGCTGGAAGATATGATCGTGCGCGCGGCGGAATCCACCGCCACCCATGTGCGCGCCGCGAAAGAGGCTATCGGCGCCGTCATCTTCGGCCAGGACATGGTGGTCGAGCGCGCCCTGGTCACGGTGCTTTCCGGCGGCCATGCGCTCCTGGTCGGCGTGCCCGGCCTCGCCAAGACCAAGCTGGTCGACACGATGGGCACGGCGCTCGGGCTTGATGCCCGCCGCGTCCAGTTCACGCCCGACCTGATGCCGTCGGACATCCTCGGCACCGAGGTGCTGGAGGAAAGCCCCGGCGGCAAGCGCAGCTTCCGCTTTATTCCCGGCCCGGTGTTCGCGCAGTTGCTGATGGCCGACGAGATCAACCGCGCCTCCCCGCGCACCCAGTCGGCGCTGTTGCAGGCGATGCAGGAGCAGCACGTCACGGTCGCCGGCGTCCGCCACGATCTGCCAAAACCGTTCCATGTACTGGCGACGCAGAACCCGCTGGAGCAGGAAGGCACCTATCCTCTGCCCGAGGCCCAGCTCGATCGCTTCATCATGGAAATCGACGTCGACTATCCCGACCAGGCAGCCGAGCGCAAAATCCT
>CAZLWN010000110.1:0-13026 GCA_964563195.1 uncultured Undibacter sp.
GCCTGCAGCCCGCGGCCATAGCCGCCGGTGGCGACCACCGCCATGTGCTCGGCCTCGGACGGGTTTTGCGAGGGATAGAGATGCTTGCGCGCAAAATCGAACAGGATGCGGATGATCTCGTCTTCCATCCGGCACAGCTGCTCGGCGCAGCGCCGCCCGTGGCGGTCTTTCAATAACAATTGCTCGGCCTTGGCGCGGGCGGCGATCAGCGCGGCTTTGAGCCGCTGCGCCACCGCGCTGCGCAATTCACTCTCGTTGCCGGCATGGGTCTTGGCGAGTTTTTCGAGATCCGCAATGACGGCGAGGGCATCGAGCAGGTCGCTCGCCTGCCGGGTCGGAGGTGCAGGCGCTGCGCGCTGGGCTGTTTCGAGGGCAAGCGAGGCCATGGCGCAATCCGGATAGCGGAGGCGGGGCCGTAAGTCACGGGCTCGGAACAAAGATATTCAGGAGCAGGCCGAATTTACCTCAAATTTGGGCTATGAATTATGGTTCCTTGTCTTCGCCGGGCGCGTCCCGGCGATTCCGATGAGGTAGGCACTGTGCGTCCCTAAGCGAGATAGCTGGGAAAAACCCGGCCATGACAAGAATATGAAGAGTGGGGAGTGAAACAACATGCGCATGTTCCAGGTCTGCGTCTGCGGCCAGCCTTTGCAGTGCAACGAAGCGCCGACACCGGAGCCGAAGGGTTCGGAAATCCTGCTCAAGGTGCTGGCCGCCGGGGTCTGTCACAGCGACCTGCATATCGCCGACGGCTATTTCGACATGGGCGGCGGCAAGAAGCTGAACCTGGAGGACCGCGGCATGAAGCTGCCGCTGACGCTCGGCCATGAGAACGTCGGCGAGGTGATGGCGGTCGGGCCCGACGTGAAGGGCATCAAGATCGGCGCGCGCCTGCTGGCCGACCCGTGGATCGGTTGCGGCACCTGTCCGGCCTGTCTGCGCGGCGAGGAGAATCTCTGCCGCGCCCCCATGAAGAGCCTCGGCGTATTCACCAACGGCGGTTATGCCGATTACCTGATGGTGCCGCATCCGCGCTATCTGTTCGAGATCGGCGACCTGCCGCCCGAGCGCGCGGCGCCGCTTGCCTGTTCCGGGATAACCACCTTCAGCGCTTTGAAGAAGGTGCCGACGCTCAAGAGCGAGCCGACGGTGATCATCGGCGCTGGCGGTCTTGGGCTGATGTGCCTCGGCCTGCGTCAGAAGATGGGCGGCCACTCGGCCATCGTGGTCGATATCGATCCGGTCAAGCGCGAGGCCGCCAGGCAAGCGGGCGCGGCGGCGGTGGTCGACGGGGCGGCGGCCGACGCCGCGCAGCAGATCATCGATTTGACCAAGGGCGGCGCCTGGGCGGTGATCGATCTGGTCGGCTCGTCGGCGAGCGCGCGGGTCGGCTTCGACAGCCTGGGCAAGGCCGGCAAATACATCATCGTCGGCCTCTTCGGCGGCGACATCACGCTGTCCTTGCCGCCGATCGCCATGCGCGCGCTCACGATCCAGGGCTCCTATCTCGGCAGCCTGCCGGAGATGAAAGAATTGATGGAGCTCGTGCGGCGCACCGGCCTGCCGGACGTTCCGGTCACCACCAGGCCGCTGAACGAAGTAAACGCGGCGATGGACCAATTGCGCGCCGGCAAGGTGGTCGGCCGCGTGGTGCTGACGCCGGCGTAAGTCGAGTGATTGACTCTCCACTGTCGTCTCCGCGAAAGCGGCGACCCATAGCCACTGGACCATCGAGAGACTGCGGAGTATGGGTCCCGGCCCTCGCTGACGCTCGGCCGGGACGACAGCGATAAGCTTGGTGCATAGTCTGCGATACATGCCCCCCGACCTCTACTTCGCTCTCACCCTCATCGTGAAAATGGCCGTCACCGCAGCTTTCGTGGTGGCGGCGACCGTCACGGCCGAGCGCGCAGGCCCCTTGGTCGGCGGGCTGGTGGCGACGCTGCCGCTCGGCGCGGGGCCGGTCTACGTGTTCCTCGCGCTAGACCACGGCGCGCCGTTCATCGCGCAAAGCGCGGTCAACAGCCTCGCCATCAACAATGTCAATGTGATCTTCGCGCTCACCTACGCGCTGCTGGCGCAGAAAAGATCGTTCACGCTAAGCCTGTCGCTCAGCCTGCTGGTCTGGTGCGTGCTGGCTTGGGGCGTGCACGTCGTGCACTGGAGCTTGCTCTCGGCCGGCCTCACCAATGTCGTGGTGCTTTCGACCTGCATCGCGCTGGCGCGGCCGCTGCGTCATGTGCCGATCCCGTCGGTGCGCACCTATTGGTATGACTTGGCGCTGCGCGCCGCGCTGGTGGCGCTGCTGGTCGGCGTGGTGGTTTCGCTCAGTTTCCGCATCGGGCCGGGCGGCAGCGGCATATTGGCGGTGTTTCCCATCATCCTCATCGGCATCATTTTGATCCTGCACCGCCGCGCCGGCGGCAAGCCGACCGCCGCGGTGATGGCCAATGCCGTGCTCGGGCTGGTCGGCTTTGCCTTCGCCTGCGTGGTGCTGCATTTCTCCGCCGAGCCACTGGGCGCCGCCATCGGCCTGACGCTGGCGCTGGCGACGTCGGTCGCCTGGGGCCTGACCGTGCTGGCCGCGCGCCGCCACGGCATTGCGATGTGATCATGGGAATATTTCTGATCGGCCTGCCGCTCAAGATCGCGCCAGCAACCGACGCAAAACCAGAGCGTGGACACACAATCGGGCGGTCGAATAGCGACGAACATCTAGAGCGATGACGGCGAGCGGTATTGTGAAGTGGCTTATTCCGTTGCAATCATGGCGGGCGACAGAAAATGTAATTGCCAACACTAAAGGGTTGCATCTATGCTCTTTCTTGAGTGGTTCAGCACCAGGGGGCTTGAAGCATGAAAAAGACAATCGTTGCGGCTATGTCCATTGCAGCTCTTTTGTTTACAACGGCGGCTGCATCCGCGCAGGCATGCGCCGTCGGAGTCATCGTTGCGGCAATTCAGGCCAGTGTGCGCGATAATCGCGAACTGACCGCAGAAGAGGCGTCGACTTGCGGACTTAAGTTTTTTTTCGAGGCCCCGAAGCCGAAGAAAAAAGTTGATCGTCGCGCTAAAAAGCACTGAACCGCAAACGAGGCCGCCGCAATTGGCGGCTTCTTTCATTTCAGACCAGGCATGCGATGTCGCCTGTTGGCACAAGGCGGACATGCCCATCGCATTGGCGAATAACTGCTCTGCTGGGAAGAGTTGAAAGTGCGGACAGCGTGCAGCGCGTTTATGATGGCCGCGCGCCCTCGTTCAGCAGCCCTTCCTCCAGCGTCTTGATCTGGATCGCCAGATAGCGCGAGAAGATGCGGCATTGCGCCAGGCTGCCGGCGTTGAACCACAAGCCGGGTTGCGCGGTGCGCCGCCACATGTTGCGCAATTCGCCGCCTTCGTCGAAGCCCCAGACCGGGCCGATCCTGTCGGCGATTTCGTCACCGAGATAGAGGCGCACGGTGTCCTGCTGGTTCTTGTAGCCAGTCGCCAGCACCAGAAGCTCGGCCGGCACTAGGCTGCCATCGCGCAGCTGTGCGCCCCGGGCGACGAATTTTTCGATGTCGGAAAATTGCAACAGTTTGATCTGGCCGGAAATGATCAGCTCGGAGCAGCCGACGTTGAAGTAATAGCCGCCCCCGTAGCGCAGATACATCATCTGGAAGCCGGTCTCGTCTTCGCCGTACCAGATTTTGAAGCCGCGCTTCTCGAGCGCGGCGATCAGCTTGCGGTCGACCATGCGGCCCTTGGCGGTCGACAGCTGGTAGGCGCGCTGCAGCACCGGATAGGGAAACGAGGTCGCCAGCAGGTCGCAATCGGCAAACGGGATGCCTTCCGAATAGATGGCGTAGACGCTCTGGGCTTCCTTCAGGCTCACCACGTAGGTTTTGCTGCGCTGGATGATGGTGACGTCGGCGCCGTGGGCGTGCAGTTCCTGCGCCACGTCATGGCCGCTGGTACCGGTGCCGAGCACCAGCGCCTTGCGGCCCTTCCAGTCTTTGGCGTTTTTGAAATCGCCGGAATGCACCACCGGGCCGGCGAAATCCTTCAGGCCTGGCAGGTCGGGGAAGATCGGAATGCTGCTCACCCCGGTGGCGAAGATCAAATGGCGCGGATGCATGACGCGCTCGGTGCCGTCGGAGCGCCGTAGCGTGACATTCCATTGCTTGCGCTTTTCGTCGTAATCACCGGCGATGAGTTCGGTACCGGTCCAGTAATTCAGCTCCATGGCCTCGACGTAAGCCTCGAACCAATTGGCCAGCATGTCCTTCGGAATATAGGTGGGAAAGTTGGGCGGGAACGGCATATAGGGCAGGTGGTTGACGTGCACCTCGTTGTGCAGCGTCAGCGAGTGATAACGCATGCGCCAATTGTCGCCGACGCGCGGGTGGCGGTCGACGATCAGCGTGTCGACGTCGAGCTGCATCAATCTTGCGGCAATTGACAGCCCGGCGTGACCGCCGCCGACCACCAGCACGGCCGGATCGCGATCGGCAAACTCACGTTGCTTATTGAGGCGGTCGAGCCAGTTCTCGGCGCCGAAGTCGCGCGTCGAGTCGGGCTCGGCGCGCCGCTTGAACGCTTCTTCGTGGCCCTTCAGCTCATGCAAATTGGTGTTCAGCGTCCAGGCCCGCAGTTGCGCGGGATCCTGCGCATCGCGCACCAGCCGCACCACGCCGTTGCAAGGGCCGAACGCGGCGTCGAACTCGAAGATGCATTCGATCGCCTCGGTGCCGGCTCGGCTGATCCAGCGCGGCGGCGTCCGCTGCGGCGGAATGCGGAAATTCGCCGGCTTGGTGCGCTCAAGCGATTCGCGCAGCGTCTCCTCGATGGCCGGCCGCCCGGCCATGGTCTGGATGGTCCAGGTGAAGGCGATGAGGTCGCGCCAGAGCCCGTCGGGGAGGTACATGTCCGCGGCCGCGGCGGCATCTTGCGTCTGCAAGGCGGCCTCGAAACGCGCGAGCCAATCCTGGGCCTGTGCCGGCGCCGTTGCTTGCTTTCGCTCGGCGATGTTCATCATGGCGCTCTATTCACTCACATCCGCTCCTCCCGGCGCAAGCGGGGACCCAGACCAAAAAAAGCCGGACCAGCGATTGTGGCCCCTGGAATCCCGCGTGCGCGGGAATGAGCGGAGTATGACGCAACGCAAGCGGAACATCCTCAGCCTTTGTTCGCCTTCGCCAGCTTGTCTTTCAGGCTATACAACGCCTCCATGGCCTCGCGCGGCGACAAGTCGTCGGGATTGAGCGCGGCGACGACGGCGACCACCAGGTCGAGCGCGTCGTTCTGGGTCTGCGGCGAATGTGGCCGGGGCATCGCGAACAGCGGCAGGTCCTCGAAACCTTTCGGCGCGGCGCGGTCCTCCTGCTCGAGCTTGGCCAGCACCAGCTTGGCGCGCTCGATGACACTCGCGGGAAGCCCGGCGAGCTTGGCCACCTGGATGCCGTAGGAGCGGTCGGCAGCGCCGGCGGTGACCTCGTGCAGGAACACCACCTCGCCCTGCCATTCCTTCACCCGCACGGTGGCGTTATGCAGGCGGGCAAGGCGCGCGGCCAGCGCGGTCAGCTCGTGGAAATGGGTGGCGAACAGCGCACGGCATTTGTTGACGTCGTGCAAATGCTCGACCGTCGCCCAGGCGATCGACAGGCCGTCGAAGGTGGCGGTACCGCGGCCGATTTCATCAAGGATCACCAGCGCGCGCGGACCGGCCTGATTGAGAATGGCGGCGGTCTCCACCATCTCGACCATGAAGGTCGAGCGTCCGCGCGCCAAATCGTCGGCGGCGCCGACACGCGAGAACAACCGGTCGACCGCGCCGATGTGCGCGCGCTTCGCCGGCACGAACGAGCCCATCTGCGCCAGGATCGCGATCAGCGCGTTCTGGCGCAGGAAGGTGGATTTGCCGGCCATGTTGGGGCCGGTGAGCAGCCAGATGCGGCCGCCATCGGCGTCCTTCGGCGGTGACAGGTCGCAGTCGTTGGCAACAAATGGAGTACCATCGCGCGCCAAGGCCTGCTCGACCACGGCATGGCGGCCGCCTTCGACGATGAAGGAGAGCGAGTCGTCCACCTGCGGGCGCGCATAGTCGCGCTCGGCGGCGAGATGGGCGAGGCTGCTTGCCACGTCGAGCTGCGCGAGCGCTTCCGCGCAAGCCTTGATCGCCTCGGTGTCGGCGATGACGGCGCCAGCAAGCCGCTCGTAAATCTCCAGCTCGAGCCCGAGCGCGCGCTCGGCGGCGCTGGCGATCTTGGCTTCCAGCTCGCCGAGCTCGCTAGTGGTGAAGCGCACCTGGCCGGCCAGCGTCTGGCGGTGGATGAAGGTCGCATTGAACGGCGCGGCCATCAGCCTATCGCCGTGCTGGGTGGTGACCTCGACAAAATAGCCGAGCACGTTGTTATGACGCACTTTCAGCGCGCGCACGCCGGTATCCTCGGCATAGCGCGCCTGCAAGGCGGCGATGACGCGGCGCGATTCGTCGCGCAAGGCCCGCAGCTCGTCGAGCGCGGCGTCGTAACCTTGCCGCACGAAGCCGCCGTCGCGCTTGAAGGCGGGAAGCTCGGCGGCGAGCGCCGCCGACAATTCGGCCGCCAGCATGCCGTCCGGGCGTCGGCAGGCCTGCATTGCTTGCGCGATCTCGACTGGCGGCTCATTCAGCGCGCTGAGCGCGCGGGCGAGATCGGCGGCGGCGTTGATGCCGTCGCGGATGGCTGCGAGATCGCGCGGGCCACCGCGGCCCACGGCCAAGCGAGCAAGGGCGCGGGCGAGATCGGGCGCTGCCGCCAGGCGCGAGCGGGTGTCGGCGCGCGCGGCGGCATCGTCAACGAACGCCGCCACCGCCTCGAGGCGGCACTCGATCGCAGCCGGATCGGTGAGTGGCGCCGATAGCCTTTGTGCGAGGAGCCGCGCGCCGGCGGCGGTGACCGTGCGGTCGATGGTCTCGAGCAGCGAGCCGCGCCGCTCGCCGGAAAGCGTGCGCATTAATTCGAGATTGCCGCGGGTGGCCTGATCGATCGCCATGGTGGCGGAGGCCGCTTCGCGTAAAGGAGGCGACAGCGGCGGGCGCTTGCCGATCTGGGTGCGCTCGACGTAAGTGATGCAGGCCGCGGCGGCGGTTAGCTCCAACCGCGTCAGCATGCCGAAGGCTTCGCTGGTGGCGACCGCGAAGAACGCGGTCAGCCGCCGCTCGGCGGTGGCGGCGTCGAACACGTCGCGGGCGAGCGGCGTCACTGCAGGCAATTCGCGCCAGAAGGCGGCGAGATCGGCGTCGCCAAAGAGCGCGTCGGAGACGATGATCTCGCCCGGTTCCAGCCGCGCGATTTCGGCCGCGAGCGAAAGGCGGTCGCATTCGGTGACGCGGAACTCAGCCGTTGAAATGTCGATCCAGGCCAGCGCGAAGCGCGCTTCCTTGCCGACGGAGGACAGCCGCGCGCGCGCGACGGCCAAAAGGTAGTTGTTGCGCCTGGCGTCGAGCAGCGTGTCCTCGGTGAGCGTGCCGGGTGTCACCAGCCGCACCACGTCGCGCCGCACCACACTCTTGGGCCCGCGCTTCTTGGCCTCCGCCGGGTCTTCGAGCTGCTCGCAGACCGCGACGCGGTGGCCGAGCGCGATCAGCCGGTGGAGATATTCGTCGGCGCGCTCCACCGGCACCCCGCACATCGGGATGTCGGCGCCCAGATGCTTGCCGCGCTTGGTGAGCATGATGCCGAGCGCGCGCGAGGCCACTTCGGCGTCCTCGAAGAACAATTCGTAAAAATCGCCCATCCGGTAGAACAACAGGCAATCCGGGTTGGCGGTTTTGATTTCGACGTACTGCTCCATCATCGGGGTGACGCGGCCGGCTTCGCCGGACGGCGGCGCGGCGCCGCCTTGCGGGGGCTGCTCGGGTTCGTTGAGGCCGATGGGTCGCGTCAGCGCCATGGGCGGGAAGGTTAGCAGATGTGGGCGGGGCTTCTACAGTCGAATAGGCCGAACCCACACCCGCTCATTCCCGCGGAAGCGGGAATCCAGCCTTTGCCAAAGCGCTAAGCATCCTGGGTCTCCGCTTTCGCGGGGACGAGCGGAAGAGGCCTGCTAGCTCTTGAACTTCACGCCGGTGATGCGCTCGAGATTGCCGTGCCAGATTTTTTCCTTGTCGGCCTTTGGCATGTCGATGCCTTCCAAGATGCGCAACGTCTCGCGCGCATACATGGTGCCCTTCTCCGGATCGAACGGGCAGTCGGAGGCGAACACGATCTTGTCGAGGTCGTAGAAGGCAAGGCCGGCATGGGTCGCCGGCTCGGCGGTGAACACCGCGGTGTCGGCGTAGAAGTCGTGCTTGAAATAGTCGAGCGGCCGCTTTTTCAGCCGCTTGGCGAGTGCGCCCAGGTCCTCGTCCGAGGTGCGCGCGCCGATCTGGTCCCAGCCCGGGCCGATGCGGCCTTCCAGCATCGGCACGATGCCGCCGAAATGGTGGGTGATGATCTTCAGGTTCGCATATTTGTCGATGATGCCGGAGAACACCAGCCGCGCCATGGCCGCGGCGGTCTCGTAGGACCAGCCGAGGGTCCACCAGATTTCGTATTTCGATTTCTTCTCGGATAGATAATCGGGGAAATTGGCGGCGCGCGCCGGATGCAGCCAGATCGGCTTGCCTATGCGATTCATGGTCTCGAAGAACGGCGTGAAGGCCGGGTCGTCGAGCGGGCGGCCGGCGATGTTGGTGTAAATCTGCACACCGAGTGCGCCGTTCTCGATGGCGCGCTTCGCTTCGGCGGCGCCGGCATCGGGCGCGTTGAGCGCGATCTGCGCGACCCAGCCGGGGAAATGCGCGCGCTCCTTTTCGGTGATTTCGGCGAAGCCGTCGTTGATCATCTTGCAGAATTCGTTGGCTTCCTCGGGCCTGGCGAGAATCTCGATCGGCGGCTGCGGATAGGCCAGGATCTGCGCGTAGTCCTTGAACGTGTCGACAACCTTCTTGCGCGCGTCGAGATCGTGAATGCAGGGAATCTCGCGCACGCGCTTGCCGATGCCCGGCGGGCCGATCTCCACGAGCTTGTCGAAGAATTTTGCCGGGATGAAATGGGTGTAGGCATCGATACGCATGGACTCTCCTCCCTAATCTTCTCTTTCGTTGTACTCAATAAGGCGTGATGATGTTGAGCAACGCCTGCCGGCGCCCGCTGACGACGGCGTCGCGCGCGCGCGCGAGCGCGTCGGCGAGGTCGGTGGGCTTCTCCACGCGCTCAGTATAGCAACCTTGCGTGCGGGCAAGCTCGTCGTAGGGTGGTGACGGATCGAGATCGGCGAGCCCGCGGCCGTCGTTCTCGCCGGCGGCGCCGTCCTTGAACATGGAGAGCGTGGCGCGGCGCACCGCGGCGTAGCGGGCGTTGTTGAAGACAATGGTGAGGATGGGCAATTCATATTTGCCGGCGACCCAGTGGCCGACGGTCGGATTGCCGAACATGTAGGCGCCGTCGCCCAACGTAGCGACCACGAGCTTGTCGGGCGCCGCCAGCTTGGCGCCGAGCGCGGCGCCGAAGCCCCAGCCCAAGCCCCCGGCGGGGCCGAGCGAGAAGAAAGTGCCCGGCTTCTCGCGCGCGCAATGGTCGGGGCGCAGCGGATATTCGTTGACGATGACGGCGTCCTCGCCCACCGCCTCGCCGACCATGCGCGAGAGATATTCCGGCGAGATGCGCCCAGCCGGAGCGGAATCTTTCGCCAATTGCGCGCGCCTTGTGCGCATGCGCTCGGTCAGCCGGGCGCGGCGGGCGACGATGCGCGCTTCGGCCATTTGCAGGCGCGGCTCGACCGCTGCGGTCAATGCCGTCAGCGCATGAAGGGGGGCTGACTGCAAGGCCAGGTCGCTGGGAAACGAGCGCATCGGATAGCGCACGAAAAACGGGTCCTCGCCGAGATGGGCGACGTGGCAGCCGGCGGGCGGATGCTGTAAGTGCGGCAGCCATGGCACGTCGGATTCGAGCGCGATCACCAGATCGGCATCGGTCAGCAGCGTGCCCGGTTCGAAGCCGAAATGCATGGCGTGGCTCGACGGCAGGCAAACCGTGCGCGCATTATGTGTGACGACGGGGATGGCGCAGCGCTCGGCGAGAGCGCCAAGCGGATCGACTGCGTTGGCATCGAGCGCGGCGGCGATGATCAGCGGGCGCTCGGCGGCCGCGATCCAATCGGCGAGTGTTGCGACCGTCCTGGGATCGGGATGGGTCGCCGCCGCCTGCGGCCGCGGCTTGGCCGGCCCGATCGGCTCGGCGAGCGGCGCGGCAAGCGGCTCACGCGGCAGCAGCAGATAGACCGGCCCGCGCGGATGCGCCATCGCCACTTCCACCGCGCGCGCCACCATGTCGCCGGTCTGGGCGGGTGCGCGCAATTCGTAGTCCCACTTCACCAGCTCGCGCACCATGCCGGCCTGGTCGAACATTTCCTGTCCCCACTGGATCGGCCGCGAGCGCGAGCCGAACGAGCCCTTCTCGGTGATCGGCGTGCGGCCGGCGGCCAAGATCAGCGGCACGCGGTCGCGCGACAGGTTGATGAGATTATTGACGCTATTGGCGGTGCCGACATTGGTATGCACCATCACCGCCTGCGGCCGGCCGTTCATCAGATAGGCGCCGTGCGCCATGGCGACCGCGAGATTTTCGTGCGGCACCAGGATCGGTTTCGGCACCTTGGCGTTGGTTTTCTTGGCGCGGGCGAACGCTTCCACGATCGGCGGGAAGTCGGTGCCGGGATTGCAGAAGAAATAGTCGGCGCCGTGGTCGGCGAGCGCGCGCAGCAAGGCTTCGGCGGCGATCGGCCGTTCGCGTCCGCTCGGTGGGACCGCCATCTCGTTTCGCCCTTGAGATATCCGCCACGTGGGCGGGCGCTATGATTGGCTCTTGTTGCCGGCAGTTCTACTCGACGCAGGGTATGGCTGACAACGAGTCCTCGGTCATTCCGGGTCCGGCGCTAACGCGTGGTCCTGGAATGACGAAAAAAGGGTGCTATTCCGCGGCAAGCGCCAGGCTGGCCTGGTTGTCGATCGCGTCGAGGCACTTGGCCAGGCTTTCGCCCTCGGGGTCGAGGAGGGCTGCGGTGCGCGCGCTCGCCACCGCATCGACCGCGCGCGCCAGCGGAATCCGGCCCGCCAGCGCCGGCCGGATGATACGTGTCTCGATTGTGACATAGTTGGCGAGGCCGCGGGCATGGGTGTCGCCATAGCCTTTGATCAACCGCGCGCATTCGGCGATCTCGATCGCGAAATTGATCGAGCGCGCCGCCGCCTGCACGATCAGCGCGAGCCAGGCCTCGATCTGCTTCTGCTCTTGCTTGTAGCGGTAGCCGTATGGGCGAAACGGGCGCAGCTTGGCGAGCATGAGAAAACGCAAATGGCCGCCGATCGAGGTGGAATTGATCTCCATGGGGAAATAGACGCGGCCGAGCCAGCCCCGGCGCCGCGCCAGCCACAGGATCGGCCGCGCTAGGAATGGGGGCATGAGCTGGGTGAGTTCCTCGATGCCGGGCTTGAGCACATCGTGCACCGTGAACGGCTCGTTGGTGACGCCCAGTTCCTCGCGCGCGATGCGCCGCATGCGCGCGGGTGAAATCTTGGCTACCGCCACCCGCACCACGTCCTCGTAGGACATGCGCACGGCGAGATGGCGCGCAACGTCCTTCAACAGCCGGCCGTTGGCGCCGGCCGCTTCGTCGGCCTCGAGCACCGGCTTGAGCCGCTGCAAATAGAGCCGCGCATATTTGACGCCCTGATAGAGCACCAGACGGCGCACGCCTTCGCCGGCGGGCGGCTGGGCCAGTGCCGGAAACATCCAGGCCACGTGGTGCTCGAGCGATTGGCGCGTGGCGACGGCGCTGTACTTCTTGCCGGGATTGCTCGCCGGCGGCGTTTTGGCGCGCGCGGCCTCCAGCCCGGCGCGGAAGCCGCGCAGATTGGCCTCGACCGACTTGCCGTCAGCCTGGATCGCGGCTTCCAGTTGCTCGGCCGACAGCGGCAGCCCTCCGCTGCCGGCGATGGTGCCGAGCATCACCGCGTTGATGAGCGAGCCGCTTTCGCGGGCGAGCTCGGCCATGTCGATGAGCAAGGCCTCGTGCGCGTTCTGCTTGATCGCCTTGATCAGCGTGTCCTGATCGAAGCGGCCGTCGCCCATGGCGGTCTTCTCGTCCATGGCATAGAAGCGGCTGAGCGAGGCGATGGCATAGGTGCGCTCGGGGGTGACGAAGCCGCCCGCCACCGTGCGGCCGGCTTCCATGAGTTCACTCGCCACCGCCACGTCGATGTCGCCGATACCCGGGGTGAGCGCCAACACTGGCCGCTTGCCGTTCAGTTCGCTGGCCGGCACCGGCAGGATCTCGATGTAATAGGTGGTGGCGCCGGTGCGCTGGGCGACGCCGGGGATCGAGGTGCTCTGCACCGGGAAGCCGGCCTGCGCCGCCGCCGCCACGATCCAATTCGTGAGCACGCCGCCGCCTTCGCCGCCGAGCGCGGCGATCAGCATCGTGAAAGGACGCGGCGCGCTCATAATGCGGCCCTTGCGGCGATCTTATCGTTATAACCGCCGAGCCAGCCGATCACCGTCTGGCGCCAGCGGTGCGCGATACGCTCGCGCCAGCCGGCATTGCGCACGATCTCGGCACGGTAGAATGACGGGCACAGCACGGCGGCATCGGCGACTTCGCCGCACAAGCCGCAGCCGACGCAAGACTCGATCACCGTCGCCACCGGATCGTCGCGCAGTGGATCGGGCGATGGCTTCACCGTCAGCGACGGGCAGCCCGACAAGCGGATGCAGGAATGGTCGCCGGTGCAAATCTCGTCGTCAACGCCATAGCGCGTGCGCACCACCCGCTTGCCGCGCTTGAGCTTTTCGGCGTCCTCGGCGCGCACGCGGCGCTGGCGCGCGAGCTGGCACTCGCCGTCGGCGATGATCACCTTCAAGCCGCGCTCGGCGGTCTTCATCGCCTCCTTCAGCGTATTGGCCATCGGTGCGACGCTGTAGCTGCGCACCGTGCGCAGCCATTTCACGCCCATCATGCGCAGCG
>CAZLWN010000111.1:0-13014 GCA_964563195.1 uncultured Undibacter sp.
ACGACAAGGCGCTGCACATGGCGGACGATCTGCTGCGCGGCACCCAGGTCAATTCAGCGTTCCCGCCGAATCCCAAGGCCCCGATCCCGAACTGAACGCGGCCTCAATCGCCTAAAACCAGCGGGGCGGCCGTCAAGGGCCGCCCCGTTCGCTTTCAACCTCTCCCCGCAAGCGGGGAGAGGAAAGCAGAGCGCGTGGTAGACTCCGGCAATGATTCGCGAGGATTTCGGCCGTGGCAGCGGATGACCTGAACGCCCCCCTCGGCCAAGAAAAACACAAGCGGCTGCCGAAGCTGCCGGCGAGCGCACCACAGCTGCTGGCGGGCGTGCTCGGCCTGTTCGGGCTAGCGATACTGGGCTGGGCGGTGTTCGGCAACGATCCGCTGGGCGGCGAGCCGACGGCGGTGGTCGCCACCCTGCAGCCGGCGCCTGGCCAAGCCAAAGCCGAGACTGGCGGCGACGGCCGCCAGCATTTCCACCATGACGGCATGGCCGGCGGTACGCCCGCCGCGGCGGCAACCGTCGCCAAGCAGGCGGCCGCGCCGCCGCCCGGCAGCAAGACCGTCACCATCATTGACGGCTCCAGCGGCGAGAGCCGCAACATTGTCATTCCCGGAAAGACCGGCAACGCGGCGAAAGCGCCGGCCGACCACAAGTTTCTGGAAACGACGCGACACGGCTTGATCCCAAAAATCGCCGCCGACGGCACGCGGCCGCTCATGCTTTATGCCAATCTGCGCGCGGTGCCGCCAAAAAAGAAAGACTGGCCGCGCATCACGATCATCGTCGGCGGGCTCGGCATTAGCGCCTCGGGCACCGCCGAAGCGCTGGCCAAGCTGCCGGCGCCGATCAGTTTCGCGCTCACGCCCTATGGCGGAGATCTCGAGCAGTTGGCGGAGAAAGCGCGCGCGCGCAAGCACGAAGTGCTGCTGCAGGTGCCGATGGAGCCGTTCGACTATCCCGACAACGATCCGGGGCCGCAGACGCTGCTGACCTCGATCTCATCGGACCAAAATATCGACCGGCTGCACTGGTTGATGAGCCGCTTTCAGGGGTATGTCGGCGTCGTTAACTACATGGGCGCGAAATTCACTGCCTCCGAGCAGGCGCTTTCGCCGGTGCTGCGCGAGACCGCCAAGCGTGGGCTGATCTACGTGGATGACGGCTCTTCGCCGCGCAGCGCCGCCGGCCAGATCGCCGGCAGCCAGAACCTGCCGTTCGCCAAGGGTAACATCGTGCTCGACAAGGTGCCAACGCCTACCGAGATCGATCATGCGCTGGCGCGGCTGGAGCTGATGGCGCGCGAGCGCGGCCACGCAGTGGGCTTGGCCACCGCGCTGCCGGCGACCATCGCCCGTATTGCGGCTTGGGCGAAGAACGTGGAAAGCCGCGGCTTCGTGCTGGTGCCGATTACCATGATGGCAGTGAAGGCGAAGTCGAGCTGAGTGCCGTCGTCCCCGCGGAGGCGGGGACCCATAACCCCTGTTTTTCCGTTATCCGACACGTTAGTGGTTATGGGTCCCGGCTCGCGCTCGCTGTCGTTCGCTCGGACGACCGGTGAAACATGTCCAGCTTCGAAACCCTCCCCTACCGCCCCTGCGCCGGCATGATGGTGATCAACCGCGATGGCCTGGTGTTCATCGGCCGGCGATCGAGCGGACCGGAACATATCGACGCTACCCATGTCTGGCAGATGCCGCAGGGCGGCATCGACGAGGACGAGAATCCCTACGCGGCCGCGCTGCGCGAGCTGAATGAGGAGACCAATATTCGCTCGGTGGAAAAGCTTGGCGAGATCGCTGAATGGCTGGTCTACGACATCCCGCGCGACATCGTCGGCCAGGCCTGGGGCGGCAAATACCGCGGGCAAAAGCAGAAATGGTACGCGCTGCGTTTCACCGGCGAGGACACTGAGATCAACATCGCCCATCCGCCCGGCGGCCACGAGCCGGAATTCATCGACTGGCGCTGGGTGGCGATGGCCAAACTGCCCGACCTAGTGGTGCCGTTCAAGCGGCAAACCTACGAGCGGGTGGTGGCTGAGTTTGCCAAGTTTGCGCAGTAACCATGCCGTCATGGCCGGGCTTGTCCCGGCCATCCACGTTTTCGATTAATGCGCGCCCTAAAGACATTGATGCCCGCGACAAGCGCGGGCATGACGGAGAAAGCTGCAGGCGACAACGCCTAATGCATCGCCGTGCCGGTGAGGTGGCGGTCGATTTCCTTGAAATGATCGAGCCGGGCAATCAGCTTGTCGAGTTCGGAACCGGGCTCGGTCTTGGCAATGCGCTGCTCGAGCGCGCCGATGCGTTCGGCGATCATGGCGCGGTCGATGTCCTCGACCGCTTCGGCCACGTCGGCGAGCACGGTGAGGCCTTCGGCCGAGACTTCGGCGAACCCGCCCAGCACCACGATCCGCTGCGCAGCCCCGCCGCCATGCACGGTGAGGATGCCGGGCCGCAGCGTGGTGACGAACGGCGCGTGCCCCGCCAGCACGCCGAAGTCGCCCTCGGCGCCGGGCACGTCGACCTGCTCGACATCGCCCGAGAACACGAGCTTTTCCGGCGACACCAGCTCGAAATGCAACGCCATTTGCTAAACCTTAAGCTTCCCGCTCTTGATGCCGAAGCCGAGCGCCAACCCGACCACGCCGCCGATCAATGTGACCATCGCGATGTAGCGCACCTGGCTTGAGGTCAACGGGCCACCGCCGCGCGCGATCTTGTTGCCGGTGACTTCGACGTTGATCGGCCCAAGCCGGATTTCGGCTGATTCCGGCCGGGTGAGATAGCCCGCAACCGCGCCGACGAACAGACCGATCGCCAGAAAGACGACCAGCGGGTTCGCCTGTTTCTTCTTGCGGGCAGCCATGGTCAGGCCGCTTCCGCCGCCAGCTTCTTGCCCTTCTCCACTGCCTCTTCGATGGTGCCGACCATATAGAAGGCAGCCTCCGGCAAGTGGTCGTATTTGCCGGCCACCAAATCCTTGAAGCCGCGGATGGTGTCTTTGAGATCGACCAGCTTGCCGGGCGAGCCGGTGAACACTTCGGCGACGAAGAACGGCTGCGACAAGAAGCGCTCAATCTTGCGCGCGCGCGCGACCGTGAGTTTGTCCTCTTCGGAGAGTTCATCCATGCCCAGGATGGCGATGATGTCCTGCAGCGACTTGTAGCGCTGCAGCGTCGACTGCACTAGGCGGGCTATTTCGTAGTGCTCCTCGCCGACGATGCGCGGATCGAGCATGCGCGAGGTGGAATCGAGCGGATCCACCGCCGGATAGATGCCTTTGGCGGCGATATCGCGCGACAACACAGTAGTGGCGTCCAGGTGGGCGAAGGACGTGGCCGGCGCCGGATCGGTCAAGTCGTCGGCCGGCACGTAGATGGCCTGCACCGAGGTGACCGAACCCTTGGTGGTGGTGGTGATGCGCTCCTGCAACTCGCCCATGTCGGTGGCGAGCGTCGGCTGATAACCCACCGCCGAAGGAATACGGCCGAGCAGCGCCGACACTTCGGAGCCCGCTTGCGTGAAGCGGAAGATGTTGTCGACGAAGAACAGCACGTCCTGGCCCTGGTCGCGGAAATATTCGGCCACCGTCAGGCCGGACAGGCCGACGCGGGCGCGCGCACCCGGCGGCTCGTTCATCTGGCCGTAGACGAGCGCACATTTGGAGCCTTCGACCGAGCCCTTCTTCGGGTCCTTGTTGACGCCCGATTCGATCATCTCGTGATAGAGGTCGTTGCCCTCGCGCGTGCGCTCGCCGACGCCGGCGAACACCGAGTAGCCGCCGTGCGCCTTGGCGACGTTGTTGATGAGCTCCATGATCAGCACGGTCTTGCCGACGCCGGCGCCGCCGAACAGGCCGATCTTGCCGCCCTTGGCGTAGGGCGCCAGCAGGTCGACCACCTTGATGCCGGTGACCAGGATCTGCGCCTCGGTCGATTGCTCGACGTAAGCCGGCGCCTCCTGGTGGATGGCGCGCTTCTGCGCGGTCTTCACCGGGCCTGCCTCGTCGACCGGATCGCCGATCACGTTCATGATGCGGCCGAGCGTCTCCGGGCCGACCGGCACCTCGATCGGCTCGCCGGTATCGGCGACTTCGTGGCCGCGCACCAGACCTTCGGTGGAGTCCATGGCGATGGTACGCACGGTCGACTCGCCGAGATGCTGCGCGACTTCCAGCACCAGGCGGTTGCCGTGGTTCTCGGTTTCGAGCGCGTTGAGAATCGCCGGCAGATGATCCTCGAACTGCACGTCGACGACGGCGCCGATGACCTGGGTGATCTTTCCGACTGCGTTGGGTGTGGCCATATCGTCCTCGTTACGGGATTAAAGCGCCTCAGCGCCGGAGATGATCTCGATCAGTTCCTTGGTGATCATCGCCTGGCGGGTGCGGTTATAGGTCAGCGTCTGCTTGCGGATCATCTCGCCGGCGTTGCGGGTGGCGTTATCCATGGCGCTCATCCGCGCGCCCTGCTCGGAGGCGGCGTTTTCCAGGAGCGCGCGGAACACCTGCACCGACAGATTGCGCGGCAACAACTCGGCGAGGATTTCCTCCTCCTCCGGCTCGTATTCGTAAAAGGTGGTGGCGGCGGCCTGCTTGTCCGCTTCGAACAGCGGTGGAACGATTTGCTGCGCGGTCGGAACCTGCGCGATTACCGACTTGAAGCGCGAGAAGAACAAAGTGCAGACGTCGAAGGCGCCGTTGTCGAACAGCGCGACGATCTTCTTGGAAATCATCTCGGCCTGTTCGAAGCCGAGCACGCGCACACCGCGCAAATCGATCGTTTCGATGATCTGTTTTCCGTACTGGCGGCGTAGCTGGTCGAAGCCCTTGCGGCCGACGCAGAGGATTTTCACGTCCTTGCCTTGTTTTGCCAGCGCATTCGCCTTCTCGCGCGCCAGCCGCACGATCGAGGAATTGAACGGCCCGCAGAGGCCGCGCTCGGCGGTGCACACCACCAGCAGATGGACGTTGTCGCTACCGGTGCCGGCCAACAGCCTGGGGGCGGAATCGCTGCCGGCAACGGCTGAGGCGATCGAGCCCAGTACCTTGCTCATTCTTTCGGCGTAGGGGCGGGCGGCTTCCGCCGCCGCTTGCGCCCGGCGCAGCTTGGAGGCCGCCACCATCTGCATGGCCTTGGTGATCTTCTGCGTCGCCTTGGTGGCGGCGATGCGGACCCGCATGTCCTTGAGGGAAGCCATCGTCTAGTTCCTCAATGCCTTTCGGCACTCATTCACAATCTTTTTGACGAACTCAATGTGTTCCCTGTCGCTCTTCTTGGTTCTATTCAGCATCGAAATACCCGCCCCATGAATATCTCCAGCTAAGCACTCGTGTCCGGACATGAGGATCGTGCGGTCATGCTGTTGAGCGGCACTAACTCGCGAAGTCCAATCCCCACACGGTCCCGTTCGCGCCAATCCAAACTGTTGAAACTTTGGATTATTGCTGCAGCGGAGAAGTTCAACGAAAAGTCTGATGTTGACACGCATCTGCTTTTCTAGGTCGGTCGCAAAACACTCGCTCATACTAAGTACCGAGATCGCAAGTCCTAAAATCGCAGCACGATTTGAAAGACTTGCGACGAGATTCATGATCATCACGCAAACGTCTTGGCGTAGGCTTCGACCGCGTCCTTGAGCTTGGCGGCATCGGCGTCGGAAAGATCGCCGCTCTTGCCGATGCTGTCGAGCAAATCGGCGTGCTTGGTGCGCAGCAAAATCAGCAGGCCGTGCTCGAAGTCGCGCACGCGCGCCACCTCGAACTTGTCGAGATAGCCGTTGGTGCCGGCCCAGATGACGCAGACCTGCTCCTGCATCTTCAGCGGCGAGAACTGCGGCTGCTTGAGGAGCTCGGTCAGCCGCGCGCCGCGCGCCAGCAGGCGCTGGGTGGTGGCATCGAGGTCCGAACCGAATTGCGCGAAGGCGGCCATCTCGCGGTATTGCGCGAGCTCACCCTTGATGCGGCCGGCGACTTTCTTCATCGCCTTGGATTGCGCGGCGGAGCCGACGCGCGACACCGACAGGCCGACGTTCACCGCCGGGCGGATGCCCTGATAGAACAGATCGGTCTCCAGGAAGATCTGGCCGTCGGTGATGGAAATCACGTTGGTCGGGATATAGGCCGACACGTCGTTGGCTTGCGTCTCGATCACCGGCAGCGCGGTCAGGGATCCGGCCTTGTTGTCGTCGTTCATCTTGGCGGCGCGCTCGAGCAGGCGCGAATGCAGGTAGAACACGTCGCCCGGATAGGCTTCGCGGCCGGGCGGGCGGCGCAGCAAAAGTGACATCTGGCGGTAGGAAACGGCCTGCTTGGACAGGTCGTCGTAGAAGATCACCGCGTGCATGCCGTTATCGCGGAAAAACTCGCCCATGGTGCAGCCGGCGAACGGCGCCAGGAACTGCATCGGCGCCGGCTCGGAAGCCGTCGCGGCCACCACGATCGAATAATCGAGCGCGCCATTTTCCTCCAGCACCTTGACGAATTGCGCGACACTCGAACGCTTTTGCCCAACCGCGACATAGACGCAGTAGAGCTTGATCTTCTCGTCGGGCTGCGCGTTGAGCGGCTTCTGGTTGAGAATGGTGTCGAGGATGATGGCAGTCTTGCCGGTCTGGCGGTCACCAATGATCAGCTCGCGCTGACCGCGGCCGATCGGGATCAGCGAGTCGATCGCCTTCAGGCCGGTAGCCATCGGCTCGTGCACCGACTTGCGCGGGATGATGCCGGGCGCCTTGACGTCGACGCGGGCGCGCGCCTCGGTCTTGATCGGCCCCTTGCCGTCGATGGGATTGCCCAGTGCGTCCACCACGCGGCCGAGCAAGCCCTTGCCGACCGGCACGTCGACGATGGCGCCAGTGCGCTTCACAGTCTGGCCTTCCATGATCTTGCGGTCGGAGCCGAAGATCACAATGCCGACATTGTCGCTTTCGAGGTTGAGCGCCATGCCGCGCGTGCCGTTCTCGAACTCGACCATCTCACCGGCCTGCACGTTGTCGAGGCCGTAGACGCGGGCGATGCCGTCACCGACGGAAAGCACCTGGCCAACCTCGGAGACCTCGGCTTCCTGGCCGAAATTCTTAATCTGCTCTTTCAGGATGGCGGAAATTTCTGCGGCGCGGATGTCCATCAGCGGGCCTCTTTCATCGCGAACTTAATCGCGTTCAGCTTGGTGCGGAGAGACGAGTCGACCATACGGCTGCCGACCTTGACGACCAGCCCGCCGATGATGGCGGGCTCAACCTTGACTGCGAGGTCAATGTCCTTGCCGCCGGTGACCGATTTAAGCGCGCTCTTGAGCGCATCGAGATTCTTGTCGTTGAGTTTCTCGGCGACGGTGACCTGCGCGGTAACCTCGCCCTTGTGACGGGCGACCAGTGCACGGAAGGCGCGAATCATGTTGCGCACCGCGAAAAGGCGCCGGTTGGTGGTGATGACGCGCAGAAAATTGGCAGCCAGCCCCTTGATGCCGGCCCTGTCAAGGATGGCGGCGAGCGCCTTCAACTGCTCGTCGGCGCCGAATACCGGGCTACGCACCAGCCGGGCGAGATCGGGATTGGCGGCTACAGCAGCGTCGAACTGTTCAAGGTCGGTCTTGACGGCATCGATAGCTTTGTTTTCGAGCGCCAGTTCGAACAGGGCGTTGGCGTAACGGCCAGCCATGCCGGAGATGATGTGATCTGCGCCTGTCACGGGGGAGGCTCGTTTTCGCTTTACTTTTCACAGGCCGGATGCCGTCGCGGAGACCGGCGGCGCAAACTGTTGGAATCCAAGAGGGAATTCCGATCTCAGGAGACGTCGCGGAAGCCCGCGGAAACCCCCATGAGGTCGAGGGGCTAGCTAACATAGGGCCAACCGCGGTGCAACAAGACGCCTCGGCGCACCATAGCCCCGAAGCAGCGGCAATATTGCATGAGTGGGATACCTCGCCACCAAAGCCGCTGCGCTATAGCTTGCACTTGCGCGGTCGAGCGCTCATGCGGCGGCGACCGGAAAACCCAACGCCAGCCGGAGCCGCATATCGATGCCGCATGGGCAGAGCAAGGACAGCGTCGCTGGCACCGCCAAGCTGCTGGTTGTGCTCTTGGCCTTCGCCTGGGGCTTCAACTGGATTGCCGCCGCGGTGGCGCTGCGCGAAATCTCGCCGTGGAGCCTGCGCTTGGCCGGTTCCGGCATCGGCGCCGCCACCTTAATCGCGGCGGCCATGATCACCGGCCATAGCCTGCGGGTGCCGCGCGGCGAATATGTGCATGTCATGGTGGCCGGCTTTTTCAACGTTGCGGCGTTCCAGATTCTGTCGGGCTTCGCGCAGTTGAGCGGCGCGACCTCGCGCGCCATCATCATCACCTATTCGATGCCAATCTGGACCACGATGCTCAGCACCATCGTGCTCGGCGAACGGCTGAACCGGATCCGCATCGTCGCGTTTGGTTTGTGCGTGGCTGGCCTTGCGATTTTGCTCTGGCCGCTGTTCGCCACCGGATTTCCGCCCTTCGTGTTTTATTCGCTCGGCTGCGCGCTTAGCTGGTGTGTGGCGACGGTCTATATCAAATGGGCGAAGGTCACGATCGCGCCGCTGGCCAATGCGGCTTGGCAATTGCTGTTCGGCCTTTTGTTCATCGTCGTCGGCACATTCGTCTTCGAAGGCGTTTCGCACCTGTGGCCGGTTCGCAACGACACGTTGCTGGCCGTGCTGTTTGTTGGCGTTCTCGGCGTGGGGCTCGCGCATTTCCTGTGGTGGTCGATCGTCGGACGGCTGCCGGCCATCACCGCCTCGCTCGGCTCGCTGCTAACGCCGGTGATCGGCGTTTCCGCCTCGGCAATCATTCTCGGCGAGCGGCTCACCGTGCCCGACATCATCGGCTTCGCCATGATCTTCGCGGCGGCAGCCTGCGTGCTGCTGCAGCCGAACGTGAAGCACACGGAGATGCCGGAGTGACGGCGAAACCTCATGACGCGGAGGCCATCGCCAAGCTGCTGGTCGTGGTCATGGGGCTGGCCTGGGGCATCAACTGGGTCGCCGCCCGCATTATCCTCGAAGCGCTGCCGCCGTGGACCATGCGCGCAGTCGGAATCGGCCTCGGCACCTTGACGCTGTTTGCCGCCGCGGCAATCCGCGGCGTGCCGCTCTCCATCGTGCGCCGCGATCGGCTGAAGGTCGTGATCGCCGGTTTTTTCAACGTCGCGGTCTTCGGTGCCGGCTCGGCCTATGCGCAGGTATACGGCACCACGTCGCGCGCCATCGTGATTGCCTATTCGATGCCGATCTGGGCGGCTCTATTGGCGGGCCTCGTGCTCAAGGAACGGCTCAACGCCATCAAGCTCGCCGCCTTGGCACTATGCGCCGCAGGACTGGCCATCCTGATTTGGCCGCTGGCGCGGACCGGATTTCCGTTCGGCGCGCTGTTCGCGCTCGTGTGCGCCTGGAGCTGGGCCGGCGGCACCATTTTTCTGAAATGGGCGAGGATCGCGGCGCCGACACTGGCCGCGGCCGCCTGGCAATTGCTGTTCGGCTGGCTGATGCTGGCGGCCGGCATGCTGATCTTCGATGGCGTGCCGCAGCTATGGCCGCTGCCCGGACATATCGTGGCGTGGATCGGCTACAACGGATTTGTCGGAATGGGGCTGGCCTATTTTCTCTGGTTCGTCGTGGTCGACCGCTTGCCGACGACCACCGCCTCGCTCGGCTCGCTGCTGGTTCCCGTCGTCGGCGTCATCGGGTCGGCCTGGCTGGTGGGAGAGCGGCCGAGCCTGACCGACATCGTCGGCTTTGCGCTGATCTTCTCCGCGGCGGCCAGCGTGCTGCTACAGCCGAATGTGCGGCATACGGAGATGCCGGAATAACGATCACAAGAAACTCTGCGGATCGACATCGACTTCCAGCCGCACATTGCCGCGCGGCTTGGGCGCCTTGCCAAGCCAGTCGCGCAAGTAGGCCGAGAGATCGAAGCCACGCGGCGCTTTGACCAGCAGCCGGAAGCGATGGCGGCCGCGCACCACCGCAATCGGCGCCTCCGCCGGCCCCAGCACGCGCAACTGCTCGTCCTTGGGCGCGTGCGAGACCAGCGAGCGGCCGTAGCTTTCGGCGCCGTGGCGGTCGTTGGCGCTGATCACCAGGCTGGCGAGCCGCCCGAACGGCGGATAATGCGTGCGCTCGCGCAATTCGATCTCGCTTGAATAGAACGCCTCGCGGTCGCCGGAGATCAGCGCGCGCATCACCGGATGCTTGGGCTGGTGCGTCTGCAAATATCCGACGCCGCGGCCCTCCTCGCGCCCCGCACGCCCGACCACCTGATGCAGCAATTGGAACGTGCGCTCGGCGGCGCGCGGGTCGCCGTTGCCGAGGCCGAGATCGGCATCGACGATGCCGACCAGATTGAGCTTGGGGAAATGGTGGCCCTTGGCGACGAGCTGGGTGCCGATAACCAGGTCGAAACGCCCTTGCGCCACGTCGTCAAGCTCCTGGCGCAGGCGCTCGACCGATTCCACCAGATCGCTCGACAATACGAGGATGCGCGCGTCGGGAAACAGCTCGGCCGCCTCCTGCTCCAGCCGCTCGACGCCGGGGCCGATGGCGGCGAAGCTTTCGGTGGCGTGGCAATTTGGGCATTGCGCCGGCGGCGGCAAGGAGAAGCCGCAATGGTGGCAGACCAGCCGCTTCCTGAAGCGGTGATCGACCAGCCAGGCATCGCAATTCGGGCATTGCAGGCGAAAGCCGCAAGATCTGCAGAGCGTGAGCGGCGCATAGCCGCGTCGATTGAGAAAGAGCAATGCCTGCTCGTGACGTTCCAGCGTGATCTGCACGGCTTCCGCCAAGCGCGGCGAGATGAAGCGGCCGCGCGGCGGGCCCTCGCGGCGCATGTCGATCGCCTCGATCGCCGGCAGGTGCGCGCCACCGAAACGCTCCGGTAGATGCAGATGGCAGTAACGGCCGCGCCGCGCGTTGACTTCCGATTCGACCGAAGGCGTGGCCGACGCCAGCACCACCGGGATTTTCGCGATCGAGCCGCGCACCACCGCCATGTCGCGGGCGTGGTAATGCGCGCCGTCCTCCTGCTTGTAGGCGGGGTCGTGCTCTTCATCGACAATGATGAGCCCAAGATCGGCGTAGGGCAAAAACAACGCCGAGCGCGCGCCGACCACCACCGATACCGCGTTGCCCGCCACCGCCGCCCAGGTGCGCGCGCGCGTGCGCGGCGACAGCTGTGAATGCCATTCGGCCGGGCGCACGCCAAAGCGCGCGGTGAAGCGGTCGAGGAACTGGGCGGTGAGCGCGATCTCCGGCATCAGGATTAGCGCCTGATGCTTGCGCCTAATGTTTTCCGCCACCGCCTCGAAATAGACTTCAGTCTTGCCGGAGCCGGTGACGCCGTCGAGCAGCGTCACCGTATAGCCACCCTGCGCCACGGTGGTGCGCAAGGCATCTGCGGCGGCGAGCTGGCCGAGCGCCAAGTCGGGCTTGGCAAAATCCGGATCGGGCGGCTCGGCGACCGGCTCGGGCGGCAGCACGATGGTTTCCAGCGTGCCTTCGTCGACCAACCCGTCGATGACGCCGGCGGACACGCCGCCCTCGCGCGCGGCGTCGCCTTTGGAGCGCGTGAGACCGTCGCGGAACAGCGCCAGGGCGCGCGCACGCGCCATTGTCATTCTTTTCGGTGGCGGACCGGCGAGGCGCACGCCGATGCGCTCGCGCCTGGGGCCGAGATGCTCGCCCATGCGCAGCGCCATGCGCAGCACCATGCCGCGCGAAGCGAGCGTATAGCCCGACACCCAGTCGACGAAGCTGCGCAGTTCGGATTTAAGCGGCGGCACGTCGAGTCTGTCGCCGACGTCTTTCAAGCGGTTGTGCAGGCGCGGATTGGGCTTGGGGTTCTCGGCCCAGACCACGCCCAAGGTTTCACGCGGGCCGAGCGGCACTACCACCACGTCGCCGGGCGCAACTTCCTGCCCAGCCGGTACCCGGTAAGAATAGGCCTGATCGAGCGCGACCGGCACCAGCACATCGACAACGCGCATGCTCATAAGGGTGGTCTGGCCGATTCCGCGCCCTTAAGGAAGGGTGAAGAAAGCAATGGCACTCTCGCGCCCATGAATGCGCCCATGAGCGAATTCGCCGCCAGTCCGGACGTTAAAGCCGAGATTGCCCGCTGGCTCGGCTATCTCGGCGCCGAGCGGCGGCTGTCGGAGAAAACGCTGGAAGCCTACCGGCGCGACGTTTGCCAGTTTCTCGGGTTCCTCGCCGGGCACTTGGGCGGGGCGCCGACGCTCAAGCAATTGGCGAAGCTCACGCCGGCCGACGTGCGCGCCTTCATGGCGGCGCGGCGGGCCGGCGGAGCCGGCAACCGCTCGCTGATGCGTGGCCTGGCGGGCACGCGCTCGTTCGCCCGCTTTCTGGAGCGCGACGGCAAGGGCAAGGTGGCGGCACTCGCCGCGGTCCGCACGCCCAAGCTGCCGCGAACCTTGCCGAAGCCGATCGCCGCCAGTGCCGCCAAGCGCATGACCGACATCGCGATGCGCGCCGGCGAAGCACGCGAACCCTGGATCATCGCGCGCGACGCCGCGGTGCTCGGTTTACTTTACGGCGCGGGCTTGCGCGTCTCGGAAGCACTCGGCCTGCGGCGCAAAGATTTTGCCGAAGGCGCCGACGCCATCACCATCACCGGCAAGGGCAACAAGAAGCGCATGGTGCCGCTGCTGCCGCAGGTTGCCAAACTCATTGTGGAGTATGTGGTGCTTTGTCCCCTCGATCTGCCGTCAGAAGCGCCACTGTTTGTCGGCAGCCGCGGCGGGCCGCTCAGCCCACGCATCGTACAGTTCACCGTGGCGCACCTGCGCGGCGCGCTCGGGCTGCCGGACAGCGCGACGCCGCATGCGCTGCGCCATTCCTTCGCCACGCACCTGCTGGCGCGCGGCGGCGACCTGCGCGCAATCCAGGAACTACTCGGTCACGCTTCGCTTTCGACCACGCAAGTTTACACCGCGGTCGACGCCGAGCGTTTACTCGATGTTTATG
>CAZLWN010000112.1:0-12998 GCA_964563195.1 uncultured Undibacter sp.
TATGCCAACCACGAAATGTCTCATCGTGTCGCCGACATGGTGATGGGCGCGCTCGTGCATTTCATGCCCCACCAGGTGATGGCCTGCAGCCAGGGCACATCGGCGATCCTGACCTTGGGTGGCGTCGATCCACGCAACGAGCGATCCTACGTATCCTACGAAACCGTGAAGGGCGGGTTCGGGGCGAGACCTAGCAAGGACGGCATCAACGTCATCGCCAGCGGTATCTCCAACACCATGAACACGCCGGTGGAAATCCTGGAGATGGCATTTCCCGTGCGCATCGAACGTTACGAGGTGAACCCCGACTCAGGCGGCGCAGGGCGTTTTCGCGGTGGTTGCGGCGCAAGGCGTATATGGCGGATGCTTGCCGGCAACGCGACCGGGGCGTTGTGCATGGAGCGCATGACGTCGCCGCCGTTTGGGCTACTTGGCGGCAAGCCTGGCGCTGCCGCCATAGTGACGTTGACGACGCCGGATGGCGGCAGCCGTCACCTGCCGAGCAAGGGGGCGTTCTCCTGGCCCGCCGGTGCCGTCATCGACATGATCACACCCGGTGCGGGCGGTTTCGGCCGGCCGGCCGAACGCGATCCGCTCCAAATTGGACGCGATCTGCTCGACGGGTATGTCAGCAGCGCGGCGGCTCGACGCGATTACGATATCGCCGACCCGGACGTCGTGCGCGCAGCCGCAGCAAAGGAGGATGTCGCGTGAGTTACCTCCCGAACTCGCTTGCCGCGCGCGACATCGCGAGCTTGGTGCATATGCAGACCAACCTGCGCAAGCACCAAGAGGAAGGTCCGCTGATCATAACCCGCAGCAGCGGATGCCGTGTATTCGATGATACCGGCCGCGACTACATCGAGGCCGTGGCGGGACTGTGGTGCGCGGCGCTCGGCTTCAGCTCGGAGCGGCTCGCCAAGGTCGCGTATGCACAAATGCGCGAGCTTGGTTACTATCACATTTACCGTCACCGCTCGAATGAGCCCGCGATTGCGCTCGCTGAGAAACTATTGGAAATAGCGCCAGTCCCGATGGCGCGTGTGTTGTTCCAGTGCTCGGGGTCGGAAGCCAACGACACCGCGATCAAGCTTGCATGGTACTATTGGGACGCGATCGGCAAGCCACAGCGCAAGAAGATCATCGCGCGTCATATGGCCTATCACGGAAACACCTGCGCGGCTGTAAGCCTGTCCGGTAAGCCCGACATGCATGCCGGATTCGGATTGCCGATGCCGCTCTTCCGCCATACTGAATTCCCGCACTACTATCGCCGGCACGAGCCAGGCGAGACCGAGGAGCATTTTTCAGTCCGCATGGCAGAGGCGCTCGACGCCCTTATCCAGGCGGAGGGGCCTGACACCATCGCAGCCTTTTTTGCAGAGCCGGTGATGGGCGCAGGCGGCGCTATTGTCCCACCGCACGGTTACTTTGAGAAAATCCAGGCCGTCTTACACAAATACAACATCCTGTTCATAGCCGATGAGGTTATCTGCGGTTTTGCTCGCACCGGAGAGATGTGGGGTTCGCAGACGTATGGGCTTCGGCCCGATATGCTGACCTCGGCGAAGGCGCTGTCTTCTGCCATGCAGCCCATCTCGGCTGTGTTGATCAACGATCGTATTCACGATGCCATGCTGGCTCAATCGGACCGGTTCGGCAATTTCGCCCATGGGTTCACGTACGCGGGTCATCCCGTCGCTGCCGCGGTCGCGCTCGAGGTGCAGAGGATCTATGATGAGATCGACATCGTGGCGCGCGTAAAACGTCTTGGTCCGATTTTGCAGTCAACCATCGGCCAGCTCGCGGCAAATCCACTGGTCGGGGACGTGCGCGGCACAGGCCTTATCCTTGGTATGGAGCTGATGCGCGACCGCAAACAGCGCGTCGCGTTTGACAGCACGCTCAATGTCGGCGGTCGTGCTGGCGCCGCTGCCAAAAGGCAGGGGCTGATACTACGGGTGGTCGGCGATCGTCTAGTGTTTGCGCCGCCGCTGGTGATCGAAGAGGACGACATCGAGGAAATCGGCATACGCCTTGCGCGAGCACTCAACGATGTCGCCGAAGATCTCAAGAGTGAAGGCATGTTCGCCTGATGGCATGAAAGGCGAACATCGGTACACACAGGGCCGCTCAACACCAACATTGTCGTCAAGGAGTTGCCACCTCCACAAGCTCAATCAGGACGTTCCCCGTTGATTTCGGATCAATAAACGCTATGCGTGAATTTGCATGACCGATCCGCGGCTGCTCGTCGATTAGCTTGACGCCTTTGTGCTTCAGCTCGTCCATGGACTTCTCGATGTCCTCTACCTCAAGACAAATATGAAACAGGCCCTCTCCATGTTCAGCAATCCAGCGCGCGGTCTCTGTGTTGTCCTTATCAGATTCTAAGAGTTCGATATAAGTCTGCCCAATCGGATACATCGCTAGACGTGTATTGTATTGTGGGAGGTATTCTTCATACTCAAGCTTAAATCCTAGTTTTTCTTCAAATATTTCTCGAGATTGCGCCATGCTCTTAACGGCAATCGCGATGTGCTCGATGCGCTTGATCTTCATAGGATGCCTCCCAGTGCGTTCGGTTTGCGTAATGATACGGAAAAAATTGCAATTGCGAAATTGTATGGTCCAGCTCAGCTCGCGCCTTCTATATGTGGCCCAGGTATTTCAGCGACAAGCGCACCGAATCCCTGAATGGTTCGACTCCGGGGCGCATTCTTGCTTTCGGCGCCTTATCTATTGGGCGCGCTTCACCACCAATACGGCCAGGTACGATTTTCAAAAAAGAACGTGTCCTTTAGCATCGTCTTCGTCACGCCTAGCGCTGAGATCACCTCTGCCCCAGGCTGCCTAAATTTTCCGAAGCTACGGTCACAATCTGCTCAGCACCAAACGACTTCGTTGGCAGGATCAAGCTTTGTCAGCCAATTTCTCTCAAAACACTTGGTTTAAAAAGCCCGGTCAAATCACGTGGTCGTCAGGCCGGCTTGTTACCGATCATTGCGAGTTTCCAAGCATTGGATTAGCATTGTTACAGTTGGGAGATCGGGGACGCCATGGCTCGCCCTTGGCGAGCCTAAGATTGTAAGTCATCAGGGGAGACTTCTAATGAATCAACGTGAATTCACCCGACGAGCGCTCATGCAGGCGACCGCCGGTGCTGCGGCGCTGGCCGCTCTTGGCCGCGCTGGCGAAGCCCAGGCGGCCGAGAAGCTGAAACTCTGGGCGGCCGGAATCCACAAGGTTGGAGCCAAGGACTGGAGCGCCATGGAGGCCCAAGCCGGAATCGAGATCGCCTATACGACCAAGAGCGCGCGTGCCGACGAGTCCATCCAGAAGATGGTGGTCGGCGACGGTAACAAGCTGTTCGACGCCATGACCGACAATGGCGGTGGCATGGAAGATGCGCTGGCCTCACAGAAGGCGATCGTGCCGCTGGATACATCCAAGATCCCGAACTGGAAGAACATCTTGCCCGCCTATCACGAGGGCGGAGCTGCGGCGCACAGCATCCGTTACGAGGGCAAGGTCTACGCCACGCCAATGATTTCCAACGCCGATTCCATGGCCTATGACTACAAGAAGCTCGGCTTCCATCCCGATAGCTGGGCGGTGTTATTCGATGCACAGTTCAAGGGCCGCGCGGCGCTACAGAACGATTTTGGACCAACGCTTACCAATATGGCCATCTATCTCAAACAGAGCGGCAAGATCGAAATCGGCGATCCCTCTGACATGACGCCGGACGAGGTTAAGGCGGTTTGTCAGTACCTCATCGACTGGAAAAAGAAGGGGCAGTTTCGCACCTTCTGGGACGGATTCCAGAACGGCGTCGGCATCCTGGCCAGTGGCGAAGTGCTTGTGTCGTCCTGCTGGGAGCCGATTCAAATCATCGCCGACCGCAAGACCGGCGACAAGGCCGACATCCGCTACGGCACCATGAAGGAAGGCCATCAGGTCTGGAACAACATTCTCATGCTGACAAAGGGCGGCCGCGCCCGCGGTGCGGATGCTGCATATTACAAGCTGGCCAATCTCTATTTGTCGCCATGGTTCGGCGCCCGCACGCTTGCGGGGCTCGGCTTTGGCGCGCAGATGACCGGGGTTGATGAATACATCAATGCCCACCCCAAAGACTTCCCGCCTGACAAGCAGAAGGAAATCATCGATATTCTGACCAGAAAGAACGCCCGTCTGGCGGTCAAGGGCAACGCTTGGCAGAATGTTTTCCCGAAGCACTTGCGGGCCTACCAGGACTGGTGGTCGCGGCTGCAGGCTGCCTGATCGACCGTGGCGCGACGAACCGGCACGGCGATATCGCCCACTGCGGGACGAGGCCGGGACATCCCGGCCTCGTCATCGCTGTGGCGACGATTGCTGGGCGAGGACGGGCTGCAGAAATGGGTCTTCTACATTCCCGTTGTGTTCCTGTGCCTGTTTTTCGTGGTGCCGGTGGCGCTGACCTCGGTGTGGAGCGTATTCGAGCGCACCACGTTCTGGATGGAGCCGGGGTTCACCTTCTTCGCCTATCAGAATTTCTTCACGTCGGCGCGTGCCGAAAACTACCTTTTTTCCATGATCCATTCCGCCTGGGCGGTGCTCATCTCTTTCGTGCTTGGTTTTCCGATTGCCGTATTTGTCCGCCGTAGGGTCCCGCGCGTGGCCCAGCACCGGGTAATTTTACTGTTCATCCTGCCGTTCATGATTTCGGAACTGGTACGGGTATTCGCCATGCGGCCGGTCCTCGGCCGTTACGGCATCATAAACAATTTTCTGATGCAGATCGGTATCATCAACGAGCCGATTACGGTGATCCTGTTCTCGCCGCTCGGCGTGATCATCGGCGACGTACTCTCCTTCCTGCCGTTCATGGTGTTCGCAGGATTCCTGTCCATGGAGGCAGTGCAAAACTATATTTTCGAGGTCTGCGACGATCTCGGCGCTGGACCGGTGCGGACGTTCCGCGACGTGATCGTCCCGTTGGCGGCGCCGGGCATCTTCGCCGGCAGCGTGTTCATCTTCGTCAACGGCATCGGCTCCGCCCTGGTGCCGATAATTCTTGGCGGGCCAGGTGCGGTCAATGCCGGTCTGATCGTCAATCAGGCAATCGTCGCGCTCGATTTTCCGCTGGCCATGGCGATCAGCACCATCATGATCGCGACTCTGGCGACACTTTTACTTATCGGCCACCGCCTATTCGACCTGACCAAAATCCTCGAACCGATTAATTAAGTACCAATGCGCGACGATTTCAGCAGTGAATGGGGCTACCGGGCCAAATGGGCCTATCTCCTCACGATCGTCGGCGCGCTGCTCGCGCCGGTTTTCTACGTGATCTACATTTCCTTCAATGAACTTGGCTTCGGCGCCCGCGTCTACAAGTTCACCTTCGACTGGTACCGGGTCGTGCTCGGTGACACGATGCTGGTGGGCTCGCTCAAATGGACTGTCTATCTGGCGCTTGCCGTGGTCGCCACGACGGTGCCGATGGGTCTGTTCTCGGCCAAGTTGTACAAAAGGACACGACACAAGGTTCTGATGGTCACCTTGATGCTGGCGCCGTTGTTCGTCCCCGCCGACATCATGGGCTCGGCACTCCTCGTCTACTTCAAGCACCTGAACCGGACCTTCGAGACCATCGGAGAGGCGATCGGCGCGGACTGGATGACGGCCTGGTTCGAACTCGGCTTTCTCACCGCGCTGATCGGCCAGATCATTTACACCCTGCCCTATGCCTTCGTCGTCATCCTGATCACCATGTCGCGCTACCGCCCGCAGCAGACCGAGGCCGCGCGTGCCTGCGGCGCGACCGCCTGGCAGGCATTCTGTCAGGTGGAATTCCCGCAGATTCGCGCCGGCGTTTTCAGCGCCGCCGCCTTTGTCGTTATCCTGTCCTTTAACGAGGCACCCCGGACGGCACTATTAAAGGGCGGCTTCGACACCTTCTCCAACGTTCTTGTCTCGCAGATGCTGAATGTCGGAATGTCCGGGGAATCCTATGCCATGGCAGGGATTATGAGCATCGTTGCGATGACGGCGGTCGGTGCGATCCTGATCTACACGATGATCCGCACCGAACGCCTCGATCGTCGGGCCCGGGCGGCAGCCGAACCGGTGATGTCAACATGAACGCGCCGAGCACGTCGCCAACAATTGCTGTGGAGGCGGTTGATCTTTCGAAGAACTACGGTTCTGTCGCGGCGCTCAGGTCGGTGAGCTTCAGCATCGAGAGCGGAAAATATTTCGTGCTTCTGGGGCCGAGTGGCGGCGGCAAGACGACGCTTTTGCGGTTAATCGGCGGGTTCATCCGCCCGAGCGGCGGCCGGGTATTGCTGCACGGCCACGACGTGAGCGACTTGCCGGCCAATCTGCGGCCAACTTCGATGGTGTTCCAGAGTTATGCTCTGTTCCCCCATATGAGCGTCGTCGGCAACGTCGCCTACGGCCTCAAACTGCGCAAGCTGCCGAAGGATGAGATCGCCAGCAAAGTTGAGGGTATGCTCGATCTCGTCGGGCTCGCTGGCTACGGAATGCGCATGCCGCACGAACTTTCGGGCGGGCAGCAGCAGCGCGTCCAGCTCGCCCGCTCACTGGTGCTCGAGCGCGACATCTTGCTCCTCGACGAGCCGCTCGCCTCGCTCGACGCAAAGCTGCGCAAAGACATGTGCCTCGAACTCAAGCACATCCAGGAAAAGGTCGGCATCACCTTCATCCACGTCACCCACAACCAGGAAGAGGCGATGGCCATCGCCGATCGCATCGCCATCATCGCCAATGGCCGGCTGGTCGAAGAGGGTTCGGCTCGCGACGTTTACGAACGACCGGTCAAGCGGTTCACGGCCGAATTCGTCGGAGAGAACAACCTGATCGACGGCCGCGTGGTTGCTGATGCCGGCGGGCGCCTCAAGGTCGATACCGGATTTGCAGCTATCGCGGTCGACAAGCGGGGATCCGCTGCCGCGGTCGGCGAGACCGTTTCAATTTCGGTGCGGTCCGAACGAATCCACCTGCTTGATCCTGGCGCGGCGGCGAAGGACGATATCCAGGTGATCCCCGCAGACTACGTTGAGGCGGTGTATCTCGGCCTCACGACATCCCATCTGGTCAGGCTCGCGAATGGCTCCGAGATCATCGTCCGACGGCTGTCAAATACGGAGTCTGACGCCAAGTTCGTGTCCGGCCAAACAGTATCGATCAGCTGGCGAACAGAGAACGCCCAATTGCATATTGACTGAAATTTGGCCAGGTTTGCGAACCGGAGCCAGTGGAACAGATGTTCGCTATCCTGTGACCAGTGTGCTTGCCGGCCGAAGCCGGCTGTAGGCAGCCGGATGCGCCCACACCGCGCGGCTAGCGTCCCAGGGTTGCCGCCACCATCGCGCGCGGATCGCGCGTGGGCCAAGCACCGACCTCGACCGCATGAAAGAAATCGTCGAGATGCCGGTTGAACACAACTGGTTCTTCAAGATTAATCGTGTGCCCCGCATTCGGCATCACGACCAGGCCGGCGGTCGGGATCGTGCGTTTCATCAAGATTCCGGGCTCAAGACATGGCCAATCCTCATCGCCGGTCATCACCAGTGTCGGAACCGTGATGGTCTTCATCTTGTCGACGAGCTCAAACAGGGATGGGCGCCGCATCTGAACACCTCGCATCGTTAGCGCCGACCCTTCCGTGGAGTGTTCTTTGAGTTGATCAGTGAACTCCTTCCAGCCGCGCGGGTCCTTGTTCTGAAACTGCACGCGTGTGGGACCAAGCGCGTACGCTTCGGCCGCCTTGGCCATGCCTTGCGTTTCGAAGCCTTCGGCTGCGGCCTCGGCTTCCTCGGCGAAGCGCGCCCGCTTATCCGGTGCGGCACCGTAACCACATCCCGCGATCACCAATGAGCGGGCGCGCTCCGGATAAGTGAAACCAAAGTGCAAGGTGGCAAACCCTCCCATCGACAACCCGACAATATGCGCCTTGTCGATCTTGAGCGCATCAAGCACCGCGCGAATATCGTCGCGCGCACGTTCCTGCGAATAAAGCTCGCCGTCATTCGGAACGTCGGAAGGCGGGTAGCCACGCGCGTTGTAGGTTATGCAGTGGTAACGTTGTCCGAAATGACGTATCTGCAGTTCGTAAGAGCGATAATCGCCAGCGAATTCGTGCACAAAGACAATCGGGATTCCACGGCCCACTTCCTCATAGTAGAGCTTGACTCCGTCATCAGCTGTCAGGTACGACATTTGGTCCTCTAGCACTTAATCAAATGTGATTCCGAGCCGATCCACTCTAGCCCGCAACCGACATGCGCGCCATTGCTGCTCCCTTCATACGATTTTAAGGCTGCGGAGCCGCGCGATCTCATCATCCTGATAACCTAACCCGCGCAGGATTTCGGTGGTGTGCTCCCCGGGCTCGGGCATCATGGCCAAAATGCTCGCCGGCGTCCTAGATAGCGCGACAGGTTCGCCGACGACGCGAATGTCGCCGCGAACGGGATGGTGGAAGGGCACCGCAATGCCGACGTGCTGGACTTGCGGATCCGCGAAGACCTCATCGATCTTGTAAATGGGACCCGCCGGAACACCGGCCGCCTCGAGACAATTGAGCCACTCAGCCGACGTCCGCGTTTTGAAAATCGCGCCAAGCTGATCCATCAGCTGCTGTCTCTTGCGAAAGCGGCTATCGATAGTCGCATATTCCGGTTCGGTTTCTAGATCGTGGCGTTCAAGCGCCTTGCAAAGGGCGCGCCATTGGCCGTCACCGCCGACGCCAATATTGATATAACCATCGGCCGTCTCGAGAACACCCATGGGCGTCGAATACGGGTGGTCGTTACCGGCCTGGTCCGGTACTTCGCCCTCTATTAGATAACGCGCGGCCTGGAAATCCATCATGGCAATCTGCGCCTGAAGGAGCGAGGTCTGAAACCATTGCCCAATGCCCGATTTATCGCGTTCGACGAGCGCAGTCAGAATCCCTGTTGCGGCGTAGACCCCGGCAGCAGAATCGGCAACCGCAATGCCGGAACGCATTGGTCCTTCGCCCGGAAACCCGGTCACCCACATCAGGCCGCCCATGCCCTGTGCAATCTGATCGAAGCCACCCCGCATACGATACGGTCCGGTCTGGCCAAAGCCCGATATCGAAGCAAGTATGATTCGCTGATTGACCGCGCGTAACGACTCGTAATCGATGCCAAGTCGCTCCTTCACGTCCGGCCGAAAGTTCTCAACGACAATATCCGCGGTCTTGACCAGCTGCATGAAAATGGTCAGCCCCTCGGCTTCCTTGAGATTGAGAGTGAGCGATCGCTTGTTGCGATGAAGATTGACCATATCATAGCCGTGACGAGCGCCACTCATGCCCTCGTTCGGATCGATACCCGGTAGTGCTTCGATTTTAAGCACGTCGGCGCCGAAATCGGCGAGGATGCGGCAGCACGTAGGCCCCGCGCGCGCACGCGTCAAATCGAGCACGCGCAAATGCGAGAGTGCGGGCGAGGCAGCCGGCTGACTCATGCGAGGACCCCGCCGATGTTGCCAATGACCTCGGTAATCCCGCTCGGCACGCGCGCATGCCAATTGGTCGTTCGCTGCATGTTGGCCGCAAGCGCTAGCAGATCGAGGTCGTGGCCAGGACGCCCGATGATCTGCAGTGCGACCGGTAAGGCACGATCATCGAATCCCACGGGAACCGCTACGGCCGGGAACCCCAGCATGTTGACGAAACGGCAATAATGGCTGAGTTGATAGAGTTGCCGTGCAGCGAAGGATGGTGAGGTCGGATTGGTTTCCGCCACAGGTGGCGTTCGAATCGGCATAACTGGCAGGATTGCCGCGCCGGCATGGCCAAGCACCTGCTCCACGAAGTCTTTGGCCAATTGCGGACGCGCCTCGCGGCTTGCGAGCAGCGTTGCATCATCGATTGTAAGACCCTTCGCAAGCCGTTTCCGCAGAACCGGGCTGAGGGACGGATGATCAAGCCTGCCCGCGTGGACTCTGGCCGCCTCCGCTTGCATGACGATCAGTGCATGGCCGTCAATTGCCTCGATCGCGGGAAGTACGGCGACACGCGCAACGGCGACACCGCAGGCTTCGATGGCATCGACACCCTGCTCGCAAGCGCGGCGAACAGAAGGTTCTGCCGCATCGAGAGTGTCATTTAGAACGACAACACGCTCGATGGGGGAGCATACATTTTGCTGGTTATTTGTAACCAGGATTTCCGCCGCTGGCACCAGATCTGCAGCGCCGCGCGCAAGCAAGCCGATCACATCAAGAGACGGCGCCAGCGGCAATACACCGGCGACGGAGACGGCGCCATAGGTCGGTTTCCACGCAGTAACCCCGCTGCAATGCGCCGGTATGCGCAACGATCCGCCGGTATCCGATCCAAGCGCAATCACCGCCGACCCGCTGGCAACCGCGACTGCCGATCCCGATGATGATCCGCCCGGAATGAAATCGAGATTCCACGGATTATTTGGGCAAGCGCAAACGGCATTGTAGCCGGATGGCTCATAGGCAAGTTCCGTCAACGCTGTAAAGCCGACGCGACAAGCTCCTGCCTCGTCGAGTCGGCGCATCACCTCCGCATCGCCGTCGAGGCCGAAATCCATAATATCTGCTAGTCCGCCTGTGATCCGATGCGTGGGTGTGACGAACAAGTCCTTGGCCGCGTATGGCACACGTGCTAAAGCGCCGGCTCGCGACGGATCAATGGATGCGTCTTCTATCGAAACGAAAGCATTAAGTATGGGCTCGAGCCGCCGTGCCCTTTCACTTGCAGTCGCCGCAACCACGTATTGCGCTTTTGCTGTCAGCGCACCCCAATCCAAAAATCGTCGCTGAGCTGTCACCACGGTACCTGTTGATCCTTTTCGCGACATCGATGCGGAGTGCCGTATACTCGCTACCATCCGACGCCAAGTGTGTGAACTATAGCAATGACCCGTCCGTGAGCCACTGTCCCTGTCGTAAACCCAATCGGGCCGGCAACTGAGGCAGAATCACGCAATCTTTCTGTTCTATGAGGGAAGGTTGCAGATTTGTCTTTTCCGAAAATCATATCCGGAAGTATTGATGATGCAGCCCGGCCAAGATGGGAACGGCAACAATGACACCAGACCGTTGGACTGCTCGATGCAAGGGCGCATCTTTCTGTAATGCCAAGTGCGTGCGCGCTTGATTGTAATACGCTGCATAAGAAGCAAGATCTCGCCGCAGGTGCGACGCACCAAAGATCAGCATTCGGTCCAGGCACTCGTGGCGCACCGTGCCGATCAGGCGTTCCATATGGCCATTCTGCCACGGTGACCGGGGTGATATCGGCCGGTCGCGGATACCCATAGCCCTCACCCGGGACATGAAGACATCTCCCTATGCGCCGTCATTGTCGCGCACCAAATAGGCCGGCGCTAACTCCCAGGGGAATGCCTCAGTGATCTCTCGGGCCAGCCACTCCGCCGTCGGATGTCGTGTCACCTCTGTCCATAACAGCTGCCGCCGGTCGTGGCCCAAAACCAAGAACGCAAACAAGCGATCAAAGGTCAGGGGTCGGTGACCTGCCCGGGCTTTTTTAGACCAAGCGTTGTTAGAAAATAGCTTGGAAAGGAGCTGGTCATGCCGAAGAAGAGATTCAGCGCGGAGCAGATTGTTACATTGCTTCGTCAGATTGAAGTGTCGATGGCGCAGGGAAACGCGACGCCAGTGGCCTGCCGGGATGCGAGCATATCGCTGCAGAACTACGTGACGCGCTCCTCAACGGCGAAATCTTCTACAACCTCAAGGAGGCCCAGATCGTCATCGAGCAATGGCGCAAGCACTACAACACGATCAGACCGCACTCAGCGCGCAACTATCGGCCGCCGGCGCCGCAGACATTCGCGCCCTTGGCTCACCACCTAGATGAGATCCTACCGATGCAGTAATCTCTCATCCGCTGGTACAAAAAAACCGTCAGGTCACCCCTCGATGTGGTTTGCTACAACGCAACCACCCTATGGCACTCTGATGCCGAAAGAGCGGGCGCCGTCCACAGCATTATTAGCGGACAAACCGACTGCGCCCAGGTTTGTCCGCTTTTGGACCAAAGCGGACAAAGGCCGATTTTGGCCGGGGACGGTTTGTCCGTTTTTGATCCAAAGCGACATTCTTGCCTCGATAGACACACCGTGCTGCCGACCGGTTGCCAGAAATCACTAAAAATTGCGGTGGCGCGTTAACGCCGGCTAAATTACGCTCATGGTATAAAAGCAAGTGGTGCGGGCAAATGCGCCGAAGCGCAGCGTAGACAATCCCCAAAATACCATGATCGGCCGAATGGAAAGCATATGATGGAAGCCTCTAACTTCATTGACTGTTACGAAATCATGGAAATCAGCTCGAACGCCGATTTGGGAACGATAGAGCGGATGTTTCGTTATCTTGCTCAGCGCTACCATCCTGACAATCAGGACACCGGCGATCGTCTCCGCTTCGATGCAATCATGACGGCCTATGGTACGCTAAAAGATCCGGTCAAACGCGCGGAGTACGATATTCAGCATAAAAACCATTCGACCTCCCGTTCGAAATTGGCCGAGGAAGACAGCGACTGTGAAGGCATCGGACGGGATGTCGACATTCAGATCAAGCTGCTCTCGATTCTTTATGTCCAACGTCGACAAAACATCAGAGATCCGGGCATCGGCAGTAGCATACTTGGACGCATGTTAGGCTGTCCGGCTGAGCATGTGGAGTTTCATCTCTGGTATCTGAAAGAAAAAGGCTGGATAAATAGAACCAATGGCGGCGAACTCGCGATCACCGCAGAAGGCGTCGATCGCGCCAATTCCGAACATCATCGTAAGACCATCAACAAATTACTGACGGATCAGCGCCACACAAGCTGAGGACTTCAGCAGACATCGCGCAGTGAACCGCTTTTCCCAACGAAAGCTGACCTGCCCGGTGTGTGTACCAAAAACCTAATCCCGCACATAATGGTGATGAAGGCCGCCGAGGAT
>CAZLWN010000113.1:0-12874 GCA_964563195.1 uncultured Undibacter sp.
GGCTGCGCCAGTACAACCATGTCCGGCCGCACCACGCCCTCGGCATGCGACCGCCAGTCCCTGAAACAATCTTAGTGAACCACCAAATCACTGGTACTGAAAAAGGGGGCTAGACAATGAGCGGTTATCCCGATGACCTGCCGGTGCCATCATCCCGGCCACCCCGGATTGTGTGCATGAGATGTGGCGCTATCGGCGCGGACGCGCGGCCAAACTGGAACAAAAGACACAAGCAAGCGCCGATCACGCGAGCGAGCGGCACACCCTAGCGTTTGTCCGCTCTTGTCCAATAGCGGACGAAATTTTGCGGTGCCGCGAATGTCCGCTAAGTGCCAAAAGCGGACAAGCCCGAGTGCAGTCTGATTGTCCGCTGAGTGCCAATTGGTGACATCGCAGCGGTAAGCCAATCAAGCAAGTTGAGCCAAGATCGCTTTTGGCACATAGTGGATATTGCAACGCGCGACCACTAAACGGAACGGGCGTCGCAGCGTAATCTATATTCGACGAAGGAGGAAGCAATGTCGGTGGCCCGAGTTACAGAGATTATTTCTAGTTCGAATAAGAGCTTCGAGGATGCCATCGAAAAAGGCATCGATCGCGCGGCAAAAACACTCAAGAATGTCGAGGGCGCATGGGTCAAGGAACAGAAGGTCCTCGTGAAAAACGGGAAAATTTCTGAGTATCGCGTCGATCTCAAGGTCACTTTTATCCTGACCGACTAATGTCCGGCTCTGGCCAGTGATCTCGTGGTTTACCGCCGCAGCTGGCTAGAAAACCGTGTAACGAGCGGCCAATGCGGGGGCCGCGCCGGCCGTACTTTGCGCTAATTCCTAGTAGCCCCGCCGATCAATGTCCGCTTTGGGTCAAAAGCGGGCTAACCGTACCCAGCCAAAATCCGACGTTGTCCGCTGTTGCTCCAAAAGCGGACATTGGGCGGCACACCACATCGGCATTTGGCTGCCTATTTATGAGTCCACGCCCTAGACCGCCACTTCGCGCTCGCGCGGCGAATAACGCGCGATCCGCATCAGCACGTACATCGCCAACAGCGTGCCGATATAAACGACGAGCTGCATTTCGGTCGGCCGCTCGGTGTAGCCGATCAGCGCGTGCAGCATGCGCCCGAAAATGCTGCCTTCCGAAAGCATCCAGGACGTGTCCCAAACGACGCGGTCGAGCGCCACCATCAGCCCGGCATTGTTAAGGTACTGCGCCGCCTGCGACGCCATGCCGGCGGCGAGCAGCGCGATCAGCCAGCCGGTGACCGAGAAGATGTAACGGGTCGGGACGGCCAAGAGCCCGAAATAGGTGAGCGCGGTGAAGGCGGCGCCGGCGGCGATGCCGAGCAAGCCGCCGACCAAAAGCGCCGATCCGGAGGTGCCCGAGGCCATGATGCCGTAGAGGAACAATACGACTTCCGAGCCTTCGCGCAGCACCGCCAGCCCCACCACGATCGCCAGCGCCGTTAAGGGCTTGACGCCTTCGCTCACCGCGGTGCCGACTGAGCGCATCTCGGCGGCGATCTCACGCCCGTGGCGCGCCATCCAGACGTTGTGCCACATCAGCATGATCACGGCGAGGCCGAGCACGCTGGCATTGAACAGTTCCTGGCCGGCGCCGGCGAAGGCCTGCGAGATGGCGCCGGCGAAAAAGGCGACGATGGTGGCGCCCAGCACGCCGCCGCCGACGCCGAACGTCACCCAGCGGCCGCGGCCGGCGACGCCGCGGGTGGCCGCCAACACGATGCCGATGATCAGACCGGCTTCAATGACTTCGCGAAAGACAATGACGAGTGCGCCGAGCATTTCCTATTCCGCGATCACCACGCCCTTGGCGGTGTCCTCATGATATTCGCCGACGAAGGGATAGCGGCCGGGCTTGAGCGGCCCGATGCGCACGATGCCCTTGGACTTGCCGGGGATTATCTTCTCGATCTTCAACTTTTTGCTCTCAAACTCCTCCGGGGTGACGTCGTCATTGACGACGGTGATCATCACCCGCTTGTTGGCCTTAACCTTGAGCTCGGCCGGCGTGAAATGGTGATCCTTGAGGGTGAGGGTGAGGTCGTCGGCGCGCGCGGTGGCGCCCGCGAAGACGAGAATGGCGGCTAGGCCGAGAATAATGCGACGCATAGGCATTCCTAATAAAGACCAGCCCTCACAAAAGCATTAAACGTCTTGGATGCAATAGGTTTTTTCTAGTCTTGAATTATTCCAATGTAAGAACTGGGGCCAAAAGCTTGCGCGCAATGTATTGTCCGCGCCGGCCGGCGCAAGAATATTTTCGTGATCCTCCATCGCATGCAAGCCCCCGCCGCCCCGCCGCCCCGTGCAGCGCCCGCGCGCTGACCCGGTTGGCAGCGCCCCGGCGAGCGGGCATTCTCCAGCCCCCGCCGCCAGCCCGCCTATCGGTAGACGCAAGGAGACTCCCATGCAATTCGTTGAAGCCCATGGCGCCCGCATTCCCATGATCGGTCTCGGCACCATGACCTTGAAGGGCGATATCTGCGTGCAGGCGGTCAAAGCCGCCTTGCAGATGGGCTACCGCCATGTCGACACCGCATGGTTCTACGGCAACGAAAAGGAGGTCGGCGAGGGCCTGCGCCAGTCCGGCGTCAAGCGCGAGGACATCTTGCTCTGCACCAAAGTGCGCGAGACTCACCTGGAGCCGGACAAGTTCCGCCAGTCGCTGGATGAAAGCCTCGCCAACCTGCAACTGCCCTATGTCGACCTCTTGCTGATCCACTGGAACAACAAGGACATCCCGTTCAAGACCTCGATCGGCGCGCTGTGCAAGGCCAAGAAGGACGGCTTTGCCAAACATGTCGGCGTTGCGAATTTCACCACCAAGATGCTGGACGAGACCTGGGCGGAGACATCGGAGCCGCTGGTGTGCAACCAGATCGAGGTGCATCCCTTCATCAACCAGGACAAGGTGCTGGCCGCCTGCAAGAAGCACGGCATGGCGGTGGTCGCCTATGTTCCGATCGCGCGCGGCAAGGTACCGGGCGCCGAGGTGCTCGAGCGTATCGGGAAAGCGCATGGCAAGAGCGCCGCGCAGGTGTCGTTGCGCTACCTGGTGCAGCTTGGCTGTTGCTCGATCCCGCGCACGGCGAATCCGGCCCATTTGAAGGAAAATATCGACGTGTTCGACTTCAAGCTGTCGGACGCCGAGATGGCCGAGTTGAAGAAGCTCAACGCCACTAATATGCGCGTGGTCAATCCGCCGCACGCGCCGCATTGGGATGCGGCTTGAACCGCAAAAGGATGGCGGCGTGATTCAGGCGGTCGAAGCCAAAGGCTTCAAATTACCGATCGTCGGGCTCGGCACCTGGGCGGTGCACCATCCCGCGCGGGTGGTCGAGCAGGCGATCCGTATCGGCTATCGCCACATCGATACCGCGCAGATGTACGGCAACGAGGCCGAGGTCGGGGAGGGCGTGCGCAATTCCGGCAAGCGCGCCGACGTGGTGGTCACTACCAAGGTGCAGCCGACGCTGCTGGCGCCGCACGATCTCGAGCGATCGGTGAAGGAAAGCCTGGCGCGTCTGCGCCTCGACGTCATCGACCTGCTGCTGATCCACTGGCCCAATCCGCGCGTGCCGCTGGCCGAGACGCTCGGCGCCATGGCAAAGATGAAGCGCGAGGGCTACGTGCGTGCCATCGGCGTTTCGAATTTCACCGTGGCGCTGCTTGAGGAGGCCAACAAGGTGTCGCCCGAGCCGGTGGTCTGCAATCAGATCGAATGCCACCCGTTTCTCAACCAGGACAAGGTGATCGCCGCCTGCAAGCAGCACGGCATGGCGGTGGTGGCCTATAGCCCGCTCGCGCGCGGCGGTGCCATGGGCAACAAGATACTAGATCACATCGGCACGGCGCACGCCAAGAACGCGACCCAGGTGAGCCTGCGTTACCTCGTGCAACAGGGCATCGTGGTGATCCCGCGCACCAGCAGGATCGAGCGCCTGGAGGAAAACTTCGCGCTGTTCGATTTCGATCTGTCTGAAAAAGAGATGCAGGACATATACAACCTTGCGCATCCCGGCGGCCGTATTGTCGATTGGACCTGGTCGCCGAACTGGGATTAAGGATCGGGCGTGACAAACGCCAACGACACCGCCCTCGTCCTGTTCTCCGGCGACCAGGATTCCACCGTCTGCCTGGCCTGGGCGCTGACGCGTTTCGCCCGGGTGGAGTCCGTCGGCTTCGATTACGGCCAGCGTCACGCCGTCGAACTGACGTTGCGGCCGCGCATCCGCGAACGCATCGCGGCGCTGAATCTGGACTGGCAGGCGCGGCTCGGCGACGACCATATGGTCAAGCTCGACGCGCTCGCCGCCATCTCCGACAGCGCGCTTACGCGCGAGACGGCAATCGAGATCGCGGACAACGGGCTACCGACCACCTTCGTGCCTGGCCGCAATCTCATCTTCTTTAGCTTCGCCGGTGCGCTCGCCTATCGCCGCGGCGCCCGCCATCTGGTCGCCGGCATGTGCGAAACTGACTATTCCAGCTATCCGGACTGCCGCGACGACACCGTGAAAGCCATGCAGGTCGCGCTCACGCTCGGCCTAGACAAACGCCTTGCCATCCATACGCCGCTGATGTGGATCGACAAGGCCGACACTTTTGCCATGGCCGAGCAGCTGGGCGGCCAGCCATTGCTCGATCTCATTGTCGAGGAAACCCATAGCTGTTATCTGGGCGACCGCACCCGGTGCCACGATTGGGGTTACGGCTGCGGCGCGTGCCCGGCCTGCCAATTGCGGGCGCAAGGCTTTGCCAAATTCAGGAGCCGGCAAAACACGCCATGAGCACGATCTCAAACGAAATGCGCAGAAACATCGAGGGCGTCATTTTCCTCGCGCTGTTCTGCCTGACCATTCCGGCGGCCAACTGGATGATCGGCCATGTGGGGACGAATTGCTCGGCCACGGGACCCTGCCTGGTGCCGGTGGCGCCCCGCATCCTGGCGCCGTCCGGTGTGCTGATGATCGGCGCCGCTTTGGTGCTGCGCGACCTGGTGCAGCGCCGCCTTGGCATCGAATTCGGTATTGCCGCCATTGTCTCCGGCGCCGCCATCTCGGCCGGCTTCGCGCCGCCTTCCTTGGTGGTCGCTTCGGCGACGGCCTTCCTGCTGTCGGAGTTCGCCGATTTCGCAGTCTATTCCCCGCTTGCCCGCCGCCGGCTGGTGGCGGCGGTGGTGGCGTCCGGTACGGTGGGGCTGATGGTCGATTCAATCGTGTTCCTCTGGCTCGCCTTCAGCTCGCTCGACTTCCTGCTCGGCCAGATTGTCGGCAAGACCTGGATGGTGCTGCTCGCCATTCCGCTGGTCACTTATCTTCGCCGGCGTGATGAGCGGCTCGGCCTGACGCCAGCGTGATGGAGCCTCGCGATGACCTCGACGCTTGAATTGCTGCGCACCGTCACCACCGGCACCATCACCACAATGCTCTTGAAGAAGGGCATCCGCCGCTCCTGGATGGCGGGCGCCATGCCGCTCGGTTTTGCCGGCAAGCGCGTGGTGGGAGCGGCCTTCACGCTGCGCTTCGTGCCGGTGCGCGAGGACCTGGCGACGCCCGAGAGCTGGTCGCAGCCGATCTCCACCCGCGCGGCCATCGAGGCCATGCCGGACGGCTGCGTGGTGGTTGCCGACGCCATGGGCGTGACCGGCGCCGGCATCTTCGGCGACATCTTGTGCATGCGCATGGTCAAGCGCGGCGTCACCGCGCTCGTGACCGACGGCGTGATGCGCGACAAGCACGGCGTGCTGGCGACCGGCTTGCCGGTCTGGTGCGCGGGCGTGGCGGCGCCGGCATCCGTCAACCAGCTGACCTTCGTCGGCTGGAACGAGCCGATCGGCTGCGGCGGTTGCGCGATCTTCCCGGACGACATCATCGTTGCCGACGACGACGGCGCCGTGGTGATCCCGGCTGCGCTTGCCGATTTCGTCGCCAGCGAAGGCGCCGAACACGAGCGCATGGAAACCTGGCTGGTGCAGCAGGTGGAAAAGGGCGCCAAGCTTCCCGGTCTTTATCCGCCCAATGAAGAGAATAAGAAACGGTATGAGGACTGGAAGAAGAAAAGTTAATGTTTTTCATCCTGTCCAAGACCATCGCCTTCCTGCTGCTGCCCTCGAATATTCTTATCGCGATCGGAATTGTCGGCGTGGCGCTGCTGCTTACGCGCTGGCGGCGCGCCGGCGCGCGGCTGATGGCGCTGAGCCTTGTCCTGCTGGCAGTGGCCGGCTTCCTGCCGCTCGGCGCCGTTCTCGAGCATGCGCTGGAAAGCCGGTTTCCGCTGTGGGATCCATCGCGCGGCGCGCCGGACGGCATCATCGTGTTGGGCGGTGCTATCGATCCGGTGCTGTCGCGCGCATACGGGGCGACGCAACTTATTGAAAGCGCCGAACGTGTGACGGCAATCGCCAAGCTGGCGCGCGTCTACCCGAATGCACGCATCGTCTATTCCGGTGGTGACGGCAGCCTGTTCGGCACCGCTGGACCCGAGGCGGAATACCTCTATCAGATGCTCGACAACTTCGGCGTCCCGCGCGGCCGCGTGCAGCTGGAGGAGCGCTCGCGCAACACTTATGAAAACGCCGAGTTCACCAAGATGCTTGTCAAACCCAAACCCGGCGAACGCTGGCTGCTGGTGACATCGGCTTGGCACATGCCGCGCGCGGTCGGCTGCTTCTGGCGTATCGGCTTCCCGGTCGAAGCTTACCCGGTCGATTGGCACACCAAGCCAACCTCGCACCTGTCGCTTGGCCGCCATTTTGGTGGCGGCTTGGCGAGCCTCGACAATGCCGCGCACGAATGGCTTGGTTTGCTCGCCTATCGGACTACGGGGCGAACCACCGCTTTGTTTCCGGGGCCATCCACCGAACACTAGAGCCGCCGGCTGGGCGAATCGCGCGTGGTCCACATCCCAGTTTGTTGCAAATTCATGACAGCGGTATTCTCTGTCCGTACAGGGCGATTCGTGCGCCCGAGCCCGCGTTCGTGTTCTCGTGTTCTCGTGTTCTCGTGTTCTCGCGTTCTCGCGTTCTCGCGCACCATCTGAAGCGATGCCTCAGAAAGGGAATCGACCCCCATGGCACTCGAAGGCCTTTTCCGTTTTCCGCCATGGCCAGCAGCAGCGGCAGACAACGAAGACGCTCATCCCGACGGGGACTGGGGTGAGCGGCTCATCACCACCGTGGCTGTTTCGGCGGCCTTGCTGGTCGTGGCTTTAATCGCCGTTTTGATGGGAATGGCCAGCACGTAAGACCACGGTCTTTTCCGGAGAAAATCCTGTTCGCATTCGCCGCCGGCTTGAGCGGCCGCGTTGCCTCTGTCACCATGCTTTTTATCGCGACGCATGATCTTATCCGAAAACCGGTTCCCACTTTTCGGGATTATTCGCGCGACAGGAGGCCCGGAATGCCGCAGACCATCACCACCGGATACAAGGCACTTTGCGACGCCGCCGAGCGCGAGATCGAGACGCTGCCGGTCGAGGACGCGATCAAGCTCGCCGGCCGTGACGACGTGGTGCTGGTCGATATCCGCGACATCCGCGAATTGCAGCGCGAGGGCAAGGTGCCCGGCGCCTTTCATTGCCCGCGCGGCATGCTGGAATTCTGGATCGACCCGCAGAGCCAGTATCACAAGCCGAAATTCGCCGAGGACAAGAAATTCGTGTTCTTCTGCGCCGGTGGCTTGCGCTCGGCGCTGGCCGCCCAGACCGCGCAGCGCATGGGGCTCAAACCCGTCGCCCATATCAAGGATGGCTTCGGCGCCTGGAAGAAGGCCGGCGGCCCGGTCGAGCTGCCGGAGGAAATGCCGGGGGAGCACAACGAGCCGAGGAAGGCGTGACATCCGTTCACCGGCCTGCTCGCCGCCATCACAAGAATTCGCTTGTGCTGCATCAGCGTGCCCTGCAATTTCCGGCGCCCATTGAATGACTAAGGGCAGCCATGACGCTCACGCTGATCATCGGCAACAAGAACTATTCGTCCTGGTCGCTGCGGCCGTGGATTGCCATGAAAGTGGCGGGCATAGCATTCGACGAAAAGGTGATCCCGCTCTACGAGCCGGGCAGCCGCGAGCAGGTATTGAAATATTCGCCGGCCGGCAAAGTGCCGGTGCTGATCGATGGCGACACGCCCATCTGGGAATCGCTCGCCATCCTCGAGCATCTGGCGGAGAAATTCCCCGATGCGCGGCTGTGGCCATCCGAGCCCGGCGCGCGCAGCCATGCCCGCGCGGTGGCAAGCGAAATGCATGCAGGCTTCACCGCGCTACGCAGCGCTTGCCCGATGAACCTGTGGCTGCCGCCGAGGCCGCGACCGCAAAGTGAAGAGGTGATGGCCGACGTCGCCCGCATCGAGGCGCTGTGGAGCGATTGCCGGGCCCGCTTCGGCCAAAAAGCAGACCGTGGCGGTCCCTTTTTGTTCGGCGCATTTTGCGCCGCCGACGCCATGTATGCGCCGGTGGTCGCGCGCCTTCACGGCTTCGGCCTGCCGATCGGCAACACCGTGCGCAGCTACATGAACGCGGTAATGGGCCTGCCCGCATGGGTGGAATGGCGCGACGCCGCGCTGCAAGAGCCGTGGGTGATGCGGCACAACGAGCCGGACTGGCCGCTGGTGCGCGGTACATGAATTTTTCGCAATGCGGAAAAACTCCACCATGATGGCGGCGGCAGTCCAAAATTTCGTCAAGATTATGAGCAACACAGCTACGTCTTTCACGGCAACCGGCCGTGCTTTCATTTAGGGGGTGACGATTCTGTCGGGGCCGCATGCGGCTCCGTGTGGGGATTGCCCATGACACATCGTCTGTTTGCGCTTGCTGTCGCTTTTTTCGCTCTCGCTGCTCCTGCCTTCGCCGCCGACACTCATCCCGACGTCAAGGCCCTTTACCTGCTGACCGATTATCCGGCGATCTCGGTGCAGCCGGGAACAACGTCCACGGTCAGCCTCAAGCTGCACAATTACGGATTGGCGCCCGAGCGGCTCTCGCTTTCGCTCGCGGGCGTGCCGCAAGGCTGGACCGCGACGCTGCTCGGCGGCGGCCAGCCGGTCGCGGCGGCGATGCCGGCGACCGATGACAGCGTTTCGCTCGATCTCAGGCTCGACGTGCCGAAGGACGCCAAAATCGGCACCCATACACTGACCATCAATGCGCAAGGCCCGACCGCGAATGTGGCGCTGCCGGTTCAGGTGACGCTGGCCAGGGAGTTGCCGGCCAAGCTCTCGGTGCAGCCGCAATTGCCGGAGCTGCGCGGCTCCTCGCGCTCGAGCTTCGAATACACGCTCACCGTCAAGAACGACAGCGGCAAGAAGCTGCTGGTGAGCCTGGCGGCCGATGCGCCGCGCAACTTCGATACCTCGTTTACGCAAGCCTATGGCAGCCAGCAGCTGACCGCGATCCCGATCGACGCCGGCAAGTCGAAGGACGTCAAGCTGAAGGTGAGCCCGCCCAATACGGTCGACGCCGGCCGTTACCCGGTGAAGGTTCGGGTCGCCGCCGCGGGCGCGCGCGCCGCGACCGACGTCGCGCTCGACATCACCGGCGAGCCCAAACTGACAGTGTCCGGCCGCGAGGGCCTGCTGTCCGCCAACGCCACCGCCGGAAAAGAGAGCACCGTCCCCGTGGTGGTGAGCAATACCGGCACCGCGCCGGCCGAGAATATCCGTCTGTCGGCCAACGCGCCGAACGGCTGGAAGATCAGTTTCGAGCCCAAGGCTATCGAGCGCATCGCGCCCAACCAGCACAAGGAAGTGCAGGCGCTGATCCGTCCGCCGGCCAAGGCGATTGCTGGCGACTACGTCAATACGTTCACCGCTTCCACCCATGGCGAAAACGGCACGGCAAATTTCCGCGTCACCGTGACGACCTCGACCATGTGGGGGATCGCCGGCGTCGGCATCATCGGCGCCGCGCTCTTGATTATGGTGGGCGCCGTCATGCGCTTTGGTCGGCGATGAGCAGTCCCGTCATCGAGGCCCGCGGCCTCACCAAGCGCTATAGCACGGCGACCGCCGTGGATGGCGTCAACTTCAAGGTCGGTGCTGGCGAAATTTTCGGCCTGCTCGGGCCCAACGGTGCCGGCAAGACTACCACCATCCTGATGCTGCTCGGCTTGAGCGACATCAGCTCCGGGGAGGCTCGCGTATTCGGGCACGATCCGATGCGCGAGCCGCTCGCGGTCAAGCGTCTGATCGGCTATCTGCCGGACACGGTCGGCTTCTACGACAATATGAGCGCCGCCGATAATCTGCACTACACCGCGCGGCTTATGGGCATGCGTTCCGCTGAGCGCAAGGAAAAGATCGCCGCCGCGCTTGCCCGCGTCGGCCTTGCGGAGGTGGCGGAAAAGAAAGTCGGCACCTTCTCGCGCGGTATGCGCCAGCGCCTCGGCCTTGCCGAGATCATCATGAAGGACGCGCGCATCGCCATCCTCGACGAGCCGACCAACGGCCTCGACCCGCAGGCGAGCACCGAACTGCTGGCGCTGATCCGCTCGCTTAAGGAGCACGGCGTCAGCATCGTGCTGTCGTCGCATCTGCTCGACCGCGTACAGAGCGTGTGCGACCGGGTGGCGCTGTTCAATGCCGGCAAGATCGCGCTTATGGGCACGGTCGCGGAACTCGGTCGTCATGTGCTGGGCGGCGGCTTCGCCGTCGAGGTGGGGGCCGAAAGCAGCGACGGCATCGCCAGGCGGCTCTCCGCTCTACCGGGCGTGCGCAGCGTGGAAGCGCCGGCGCCCGGCCGCTTCCGCATGACCTGCGACCGCGATCTGCGGGCGGAGGCGGCGGCCGAGGTGGTGGCCGCGGGCGGGCGGCTCAAGCAGCTCTCGCTCGACCAGCCCAGCCTGGAAGAGATCTATACCCGCTATTTCCAAAAAGTGCAGGAGGAGGCTCGTCATGCGGCGTGAAGGTTCGCCCTGGCAGGGCCTCGGCGTGGTGTTGCTGAAGGAGCTCTCCGACCATCTCGCCAGCGCGCGCATGCGCGTGCTGGAATGGCTGGTGGTGTTGACCGCGCTGGCCGCGGTCTATGCCGCCATCACGCAGGTACGCGACGTAACCGCGCAGGATCCGTTCCTGTTTCTGCGGCTGTTCACTACCGCGCGTGAGCCGCTGCCGTCGTTCGTATCATTCCTCGGCTTCCTGGTGCCACTCATGGCCATCGGCCTCGGCTTCGACGCGGTCAACGGCGAGCACAACCGCCGCACGCTGTCGCGCATCCTGTCGCAGCCGATCTACCGCGACGCGCTGCTGTTCGGCAAATTCATCGCCGGCCTCACCACGCTCGCCATCAGCCTGATCGTGCTTTGGCTCTTGGTGATCGGGCTCGGCCTATTGATGCTGGGCGTGCCGCCGGGTGGTCCTGAGATGGGCCGCGCGTTGATCTTTCTTTGCGTCACCATCGCCTATGCCGGCGTCTGGCTGGCGCTCGCCATGCTGTTCTCGGTGCTGTTCCGCTCGCCGGCGACGGCAGCGCTGGTGACGCTCGGGCTGTGGCTGTTTCTCACCGTGATCTGGCCGGCGCTGGCGCCGGCGATCGCCGAGGTGTTCGTGCCGGCCGACGACCAGGCCATGCTGGTCACCACGGCACAGATGTTGTCGCGGGTCTCGCCGTCCACGCTTTACGGCGAGGCGGTGCTGGCGCTGCTGCATCCGACCACCCGCACGCTCGGCCCGGTTTATCTGAGCCAATTGCAGGGTGCCGTGATGGGCGCGCCGCTGCCGTTGTGGCAAAGCGTGATGGTGGCCTGGCCGCAGATCGTCGGCTTGATCGCGGCGAGCATCCTGCTGTTCGTCGGGGGCTATGTGGCGTTCCAACGACAAGAGGTGAGGGCGTAATCCCGTGGGAGGGAGCCGCGTCATCCTGAGCCGGCCCATGATTCCGAAACATATGGCCTCGATGCGTGCGGGGAGGGGTACCGGTTTTCGGATGAGATCGTGTGTCAGAAGAAAAACAACAATGGTTTCAGGGTGACGCGTTCCCGCGCAAGCGCTGCACCAGTTCCTCGATGAACGGCCGCTGTGCCGGCAGGATCTTGCGCCGCGCGGTCGCCAGCTTGAAATAGGCGACGCGGTCCACTTCGGGAAAGCTCTGGCGCTTGCCGGAACGCGGCGGCCATTCCATCTCGAATTCGTTGCTGGTGAATCCGGACAGATCAAAATCGCCTTCGAGCGCGAAGGCGTGCACGGTCTTGCCGCTCTTCTGGCGGATCGGCTTAAGCGGGACGAATTCGCCGGCCGCGGTTAAGCCCGTCTCCTCGTTGAACTCGCGCTTGGCGCAGGCCAGCAGGCTGCCGGATTCGACCGCGCCTTTCGGTATCGACCAGGCGCCCGCGTCCTTGTGGCGCCAATAGGGCCCGCCCGGATGGGCCAGCAGCAGCTCCAGGCCGCGCTTGCGGCGAAAAGCCAAGATGCCGGCGCTGACATCGTTGCGGTGGGACATGGCGGTCCAGTCTATCACCAGCTGCGAGGTCGCGGGGGAGCCGCGGGGTTATGAACGCAAACCGGCACGTGATCGCGACAGCGATGCAGTGGAACGGCCCAAAGTCCCGCCGGCCATTGCCTTCCCGGTCCCGCCAAGGCAACCTCCGGCAACGTTTAGGGGAGGGCGCATTGGCGATTCTGGCCTCTGCGATCGACAAGAGCTCGGCCGAATTCCGCGCCAATGCCGAGCGCATGCGTGCGCTCACCGCCGAATTGCAGGCGCGGCGCACCGAGGCGGCTTTGGGTGGCAGCGAGAAGGCGCGCGAACGCCATGCGGCGCGCGGTAAGCTGTTGCCGCGCGACCGCGTAATGAACCTGATTGATCCCGGCGCGCCGTTCCTGGAACTGTCGCCACTTGCCGCCAACGGCATGTATG
>CAZLWN010000114.1:0-12411 GCA_964563195.1 uncultured Undibacter sp.
GTCAATCCTGACGTTCACACCGCCATCTGTCTCAATTTATCTGACGACGGACACGCCGAAGGCGCGTAACCCACCGCTTTCAAGCCTGCGAGTTCCACGGCGGGTTACGGCGCGTACTGCACCTAACCCGTTCTACGTGCTACGCCGCCTCGCTACCTGTCCAGCCCGTAGGGCGGATGAGCGAAGCGTATTCCGCCATTCATCGGGCAATGGCGGCGCCAAATGCTTCGCTATTGCGCCCTACCCGTCGGCGCATTCGGTATGATATATATTCTCCCATGACCATCGAAGACCTCGAAAAAGCCGTTTCGAAGCTGCCGCCCGACCAACTCGCCAAATTCCGCGACTGGTTCGACGCGTTCGATGGCGCGCGCTTCGACGAGAAGATCGAGCGCGACGCCAAGGCCGGCAAGCTCGACCGCCTGGCCGAACAGGCGCTCGCCGATTTCCAAAAAGGCCGCGCCCGCGAGCTATGAGGCATTTCGCCAGCCCCGCGTTCTGGCAGGCTTACGAGAAGCTTCCCGCCAATGTCCGCGCCCTGGCCGACAAGAACTACGCGCTCCTCAAGGACAATCCGCAGCATCCCTCGCTGCATTTCAAGAAGACCGGCCGTTTTTGGTCGGTCCGCGTCGGGCTGCGCTATCGCGCGCTCGCCGTTGAAGCGGACGACGCTCTGATCTGGTTCTGGATCAGCGCGCACGCCGACTATGACGCGCTGACCAAATAATCCACGTGCCTGCCTCCCCGCGGTTTCACCCCCTGCCTGTCCCGCGCTAACCTCCGACCCGACAACGCAATCCGGGGAGGAGCACGCCATGACCGGCCAAACCATCAAAATCAAATCGCGCGAGGGCGGCGAATTCGATTGCTATCTGGCGCAGCCGGCCGCGCCCAAGGAGCCGGTGCCGGCCATCGTGCTGGCTTCCGCCATCCACGGCGTCGATGAGGACCTGCGGGCGCTTACCGACACCTTCGCCGCGCATGGGGTGATCGCCGCCGCCCCCGACCTGTTCTGGCGCCAGCTGCCGGGCCCGCTGCCGCGCTCCGACAAGCGCGCCGCCGAGCGCTCGCAGCCGCGCCTCGAGCGCATCAAGGCCGGCGAAGCCGATCTCGCCGACACGCTCGTCATGCTGCGCGGGCTGAAAGACTTCAACGGCCGCGCCGCGGTGATCGGCTTCTGCTACGGCGGCGCCTACGCCATCATCGGGCCGAAGCGGCTCGGCTTTGCCGCCGGCATCTCCTGCCACGGCACCAACCTGCTCTCCTATATCGGCGAGCTCGACGGGCTGACCGCGCCGGTCTGCATCATCTGGGGCGACCAGGACCACGCCGCTCCGCCCGAGGTGCTCGACGCCTTCCGCGCGGTGCCGGCGCGCATGAGCAATGTCGAGGTGCACATCTTCCCCGGCGTCAAGCACGGCTACATGATGCCGCTGGCGGGCGAGGCCTACGACGAAAAGACGCGGGAATTCTCGCTCAAGCGCGCGCTCGCCATCCTCGACGGCTTGCGCGGCGGCGGTGAGCGCATGCGCCGCGCCTCCTGACGGCCGGCTGTTCCGAGGGCTGGCGCGCGCCGGCCGATCGGCTGCTATAACAGCCGCCGAACCGGGGGCAGCCGTCGTGGCCAAACCAAAAGCAAAGCGCAGTCGCACCGCCGCGGCCAGACACCACGGCGCCTCCTGGCAGCGCGGCTTGCGCGGCCTGTACGAGGCCGATACGCCGCTCGGCCACCGCTTCCGCTACGGCCTCGTCGCGTTCGACATGGTCACAATCCTGTTCATCGTCATCACCTCGTTCCTGCCGCGTCCGCCCGTGGTCGAGGCGCTCGATGTCGTGTTCGGCCTCCTGATCCTCGCCGATTTCTCCGCCCGCATGGCGATCGCGCGCGCGCCCTGGCTCGAATGGCTGCATCCTGCGACCTGGGCCGACGTGGTGGCCATCGTCTCCTTCCTCGCGCCCCTGGTCGGCGAAGGCTTCGCCTTCCTGCGCATCCTGCGCACGCTGCGGCTGTTGCGCACCTATCATCTCTTGGCGCAACTACGCGCCGACAGCCGCTTGTTCCGCCGCCACGAGGAGGTGGTCTTCGCGGTCGCCAATCTGGCGGTGTTCGTGTTCGTCACCACCGGCGCGGTCTACGAGACCCAGCACTACGGCAATCCGCAAATCCACAATTACGCCGACGCGCTCTATTTCACCGTCACCGCGCTGACCACCACCGGCTTCGGCGACATCACGCTGCCGGGCACGCTCGGCCGGCTGCTGTCGGTGGCGATCATGATTTTCGGCGTCACGCTGTTCTTCAACCTGGCGCGCGCGCTGATCAGCCCGGCCAAGGTGCGCTTCACCTGCCCGTCCTGCGGCCTCAGGCGCCACGACGCCGACGCCGTGCACTGCAAGGCCTGCGGCGCGCTGCTCAACATCCCGGACGAAGGCCGCATCTAGCGCGCCGGAGCCAAGCCTGCGCGGCGCGCCCTACTTTGCCAGATGCGCTTTGAAAAACTCCACCATTGCCTTGCGCCCCGCCGCGGTGGCGGCCGCGTCGTAGCCAAGCGTGTGCCCCTTGTAGCGGTGGCGCTTGAACGGCTGGTCGAAGCCGTGCAGCGCGCCGGGCGCGATGATCACTTCGAAATCGGCGCCGGTGATGTCGCTCTTGGCGCGCAGGCAATAGCCTGGCGGCGTCCAGTCGTCCTCGCTGGCGCCGAGCACGAGCAAAGGCGATTTCAGCTCGTGGGTGTACGCAAGCGGTAGACAGTTGGGATACCAAGCCGCTACCGCCCGAAAAGCGCTTTCGTGCAGGCTTTGTGATTTGGTGGCGGCTTTGAGCGCCGCGCCGGCGCCTAGGCTCTGTCCCGCGACGAAAATGTTGTTGCCGTCGATCTTGGCCGACCGCGCCAGCGCCGCTTTGGCGTTGAACGCGTCATGGAGTATGAGAATGGTCGCCGACGTCGACAGCGGCCGACTGCAAGCCTTGCCGCCGCCCAGACTGCGTGCGCTGAAACTGTCGAGCGCCAGCACGGCGAAACCGTTTCGCGTGAGAAAGCGCGCATGCGCGTTCATCGAACGGTGCACCGCCGACGTGATGCCGGCGCAAGGGTGGAGAAAAATAACCGCCGGGAACGGCCCCTTGCCTTTGGGAAAAAACAGCTCGCCGCCGATGCTGCGCGACCAGTTTTTCAGCGGCACATTGCTCTTGAACCGGAAAGGCGCGCCTTGCGCGGGCGCCTGCGCCAACGCCAGCAACAGCAGCGGCGGAAGAAAGCGCAGGTTGAATTTGCCCAAGGGCGCCCCCTCCCTTCGACCTTGCCCGCGAGCCGTCCGCCGCGCCATGACGGCGCCCGCGCGCGCGCTATCGCCGGCTGGTTACTGCTGCTGCCAAATGGGCTTTTCTTGCTGCTGTTGCTGTTGCTGCTGCTGCATTTTCCGCAGCTGCTTCTTGCTCATGCCGCCCTTTTTCGCCAACATGGCGCGCAGCATGTTCGGATCGAGATCATGCTCCTCGGCGAAGTCGTTGAGCTCCTCGTTGAAGTTCTCGTCCTGCATCATCGGACCCAGCATCTTCATCATCTGCCGCTCGCTCATCTGCGCGGCGGCCGGCGTGGCGAGCGCGAAGGACGCGAAGGCGAGCGCTAGCGCCGCGGCCGCGACGGTCGCCGCATGACAAGATTGCGCACGAAACGATTGCCTGAAACGAAACATAACGGTGCCCCTTGGCTTCCCGGACCACTGCGGAACGGGATTGCGCGGCCATGCTAGCACGGATTGGGCCATGCGGAGGGGCCGAGCACGGCGCCCAGCAAGGTCCGCGCCTTGGCATAAATTCCTGGCGCCTCGCTCTCGCGCGGGCCGCCGATGGCGAGCCGCAACGGTGTTTCGGCCGTGTGCGCCGCCAGCCGTCCTCCGAGCCAGGCGCGCGCCTGCGCCGCCGCAGTGGGTGCGCCAACATCCAGCACCTTCAATGGCTTGCGGGTGCGCACCGCCAGCGCTTGCGCCAATGCGGTGCCGCGCGAGGCCGCGGTGCCGCCGGCATCGACCAGGATCAGGCTGGCGTCGGCATTGCGCAGGTTCCATTCCGTGCGCTGCGCCGGATCGGCGAGCGGCGTCTCGCGCAAATCCGGATAGATCGCGAGCAAGCCGGGCGGCTCCGGGCGATCCTCGGCCCAGCCGCCCCGCGGGCACCAGCCGCCATAGGGGATGCCGCGCGCAATTGCCGCGTCGAGTGCGGCGCGGTCGACGCCGGTCTGCCCGCCGGAAATGATCATGAGCCTGGGCATCGGCGCAGGATACCAGCCATGCGTGAAATCGCGTCAGCAACGCTGTCTGATTTGGGTCAATGCCGCGACACGATATTCTGCTACCGGTAGCTGGCAAGGGAGGAGGTTCGGAGCTTTCTTCAGCGTAAAAGTTGCGTAGGATGCTCTTGGGTGAGTCCCCCGGTCCGAGGGCATCCTTTCGCGTGTTCGAGTCAACGCCAGCATGGAGACAAGATACCCGACTGAAGCAATGCAAAATCATCCCGCTTTCAAAGCGGCAAGAAACAAAAGAACCAAGGAGGTCGCCATGACAACCGTAGCATCTCTGCGCGGTATCGCGCACGAGACGATCTGCGACAAGTGCGGCGAACCGCTGATCGCCCCTGAATGGGCGGAGTACTTCAGCGAGGAGGGCGTTATTCTCAACCTTTGGTCCTGCACGAGCTGCGGCAACCGGTTCGAAACCGAAGCCTTGGCGCCGGCCGATGCCGAAGCGAAACTGGATCGTCAGGTCTTGGAGGAGTTCTTTCCGTCGTTGTTGGTCGCGTAAACAGTCCGCTTCGTCAGGCTCCGGCGAGTGGCGGCGTCCACAAGGGCAGCGCCCGCGCTTTTATGGCACCCTTAATTCGGTGGGGTTCCTCGTAACGAGAAATTACGACCGCTCGCATCCCGTCGCGCTGATTGTTCCGCCGTTGCTCGCCTGCTGCGCGTCCGTCTCGCCGCCGGCGGACGGCAATGGACATACCCCGCGAAACTGGAGATCATGACGGCCAAGGTCCCGTTACGCAGGGTTTAGATGCGCCGTCTTTTTCTGCTTGTTTGCCTTATCGTCGCCGGCGCGCTCACCGCGCAGGCCGATGCGTTTCGATTTCCGAAGACGGGAAAGCATGCCTTCCGCGTCAATCTGCCGAAGGGCTGGAACACAAGAATGGACACCCGTGGTGGGATGCTGCTGGTGCCGCCCTATCGACACGCGATGATCTACCTTGGCATCGTGGTGAACGACAAATTGCGCAACCAGCCGGACAGCGCGGTTGCCGATGAAGTCGCCAAGATCGTAGGGATTGAGCATATCGATCACGAGGGCGGCGCGCGGGTGACCGGCTCGCACGGCACGGCCATCTACAGGGGCACGGCGTTTTCCGGCATGATGCCCGCAGATCATGGCCTTGCACGCAAGGCCAAGATTATGATCTTCCCTCTCGAGCCGAATACCTGGGCGCAGGTGTGGACCGTAACGCAGCCCGGGATGAACGCCGTCGAATCCGACGCGTTCGATAAAGTCCTCAACGGCATCACGCTCACGAGCGAATAACGATCGGCGAATTTCCCGCCGACCGAACGTCACGCCGCCGCGCCTAACGCCTTGTCCTTCGCCTCGGCACGCTGCGCCGCCGCCGATGTTGAGCGCTGCTGAACCGTTCCGCCTTGATATTGCGCAGGCGCGCGTCTAAGGCTGTGCGCCGAATTTGCAGGTTTGCATGCGCAAGCGCATCGTCACCGTCAACGACAAAATGCAGAAGGGCTACCGCTACCTACTGACCGCAGCCGCCGGCCGCGGCTTCGATCCCGAATTCAAGCCGCAACTGACGCCAGTGCAGATGCTGAGCTTGGGTGTGTTCTGCGGCAAGTACATGACCGATTGCCGCCGCGAATTCCCCAAGAGCTGGTTTATGCGCGCCAAGCTCGCGAGCGGGCGGCGCGATTGCGCGCTCAACTTCTTCGGCGTCGATGCCAGCCAGCCGCTGTCGGAGTGGAAGCGCAAGGGCTGGATCCATCCGGATGATCCGCGCGGCTGGTTCCAGTGGTATTGCCGCTACTACATGGGCCGCCGCCTGCCGGAGGAAGACCGCCGGCAGATCAAACGTTGGAAAGCGATCCGCCGCCATGTGCGGCAGCTGCAAAAGCACTGCGAGCCGGGCAACCTGTTGTGTCGCCGCCGCCAGCGCCAAGCGTTGCTGCACTGGGCTTACGATAGCCGCAAGATTTAAACGGCAATGCGATTAAGCAGGTCCGCCAGCGCATCCGGACAAGTGATATGCGCATTGTGGCTAGAATCGAGTTCATGCGTGCCCCAGCCTTCGCGTAGTGCGCGCTCGTAGAACGGCCGGAAGCGGTCATCGGGCGGACGGCGCGTGCAATAGATGTAGTGGCGCGGCAGCGTCAGCGGGCCGTTCTGCAAGCGCAGCTTCTGAGAGAACGTCTTGGCCGGCGTCGGCTGCCGCCGCGGCGCGCACCAGGCGACGTCTTCCGGCGCGGTGTCGGGCGGCATCGGCCCCGGCGGGATGCGCCAGCCGTCCGCACCCGGCTGACGTTGCGCGCGCGACGCTGGCGGCAGCAGATCGAGCAGGCTGTCGCCGTCATCGGGCGCAAAAGCATCGAGATAGATGAGCTGGGCCACGCGCGAGCGCGCGCGGTCGGCGACGCCGGTGGCGACCATGCCGCCATAGGAATGACCGATCAGGTTGACGCCGCTCAGGTCCTCGAATTCGAGCACGGCCAGGATGTCGGCGATGTGAGTATCGAGATCGATATCGGGCCGCGCCAGATGAGCACGCTCGCCCAACCCCGTATAGGTCGGCGTGACCAGCCGGTGGCCGCGCTGAGCCATCAGCGGATGCATCTTCTTCCAGACCCAGCCGGCGGACCAGGCGCCATGCGCGACGACAAATAAGGCCATTGCCCTTCCCTATTCGGCCGCAACTGCGCGCGTGTGCGCCGCGCGGCTATTCCAGCGCGCACGTACGAAATCGAGCGCGGCCACCGCTAAGCCAGCGGCCAGCACTTCCCAGCCCGGCCGGACGCCAGCGTCAAGGTCGAACACCAGCCCGAGCACCAGCAGCGGCGAAACATGAAATGCAATACCGATACCGATCGCTTCGCCGATGAAGGTGATGATCGAGACCGCGATGGTGAGCGCAAATAGGCTCAGCGTCGAAAGTTCGCTTGTCTCCTGCCACCACGCCAACAGGCGATAGGCGATCAACCAGCCGAACAGGCTGGCGGCAAAGGCCGGTACCGTGACGTCGGCCTTGGTCTGCTGGAAATAATGAATGAGCGCGAGCAGCGCGATGCCGTAGACCAGCTGATGCAACCTGCGCCAGCGCAGGCCGCCAAGCCCGCGCTGCATGCCGTCGGTGGAAGTGGCCGCGAGTGTCGCCAGGCCGAGGCACGCCGTGCCGCCAATGATGAGATACCAGCGATGGCTGATCTCGTGTGCGACCTTACCGAGGTCGAAGCCCTGGTCGGCGGTGAACAGCGTTAAATGCGCGGCGATGTAGCAGAAGGTGCCGACGCCGAGCATGCGCCGCACGTCGATCAGGTTGCCGTAGCGCGCGATGCGCCGGAACGGCGTCACCGCCAGGGTCACGCCCAGGAACACCAGCGCCCAGAAGCCGGCACGGTGGATCATGTCGTTGAGCGGCCGCGCGCCGTGGATGATCGCGTCGGCGTCATAGAGCGCCTTGGCGAGCGGCAGCAGCAGCAGGCCGAGCGTGCCGATCCGCAAGGCCGAGAGCCGGCCGCGCTTGTCACGCCAAAGCTGCCAGGATGCCGTCATCGCCAATTCCGGCCGGGCGGCCCGGCGCAGGCTCGATTATTTATTTGGACTCTCGTCATTTTTCCGTCTTGCCCGGATCGCATGGTCGTCATGCCGCGCTGCACAATTTTACCTATCGATTCGGTAAAAACGTGCTAGCATTTTTCAGTTGCTTCGATTCGTCACAACCGATCACAAGGTTGGGCGCAAAAAGTCTGGCCAGCTGGAATTGAACCGGCGGTCAGGCATTACGGGAGAAGGAGGAGCACAAAGAGACGCCGCGCCGGGGAGGTTTTGATGGAGGCCACCCATGCTGCGGGTTCTTATGCGCTCTGTGCTTACTCTCGTTCTGACTGTTTGCGGTTCCGCCGCCTTTGGCCACGACATGTGGATCAACCGCGGCAGCTTTAAGAATCCCGCCGGCGAATGGTGCTGCGGCGCCGAAGACTGCGGCGTCGTCAGCCCGCAAGCCGTCCATGCTATCCGCGGCGGCTACTCGGTCGCCGGCACGGTGACCTACGGCGAGGCCATCACCGGCAACTCGCTCGACGGGCCGACCACCTACGACGATGTCAACGAGGTCATCCCCTACAGCCAGGCGCTGCCCTCGCCCGACGGCGCCTATTGGCGCTGCAAGCGGCCGGATGGCACGCCGCGCTGCTTCTTTGCGCCGCCGCCCGGAAGTTGATCGCGTGCCATCAGTATTAGGTGTATTAGGGTTTGTACTCATAAAACAGGCCGCATGTCTGCTGTTGCCCCAATAGCGGACATTAGCCGGCGCAGACCGAATGTCCGCTAAGTGCCATTAGCTGCCTTCGCTAGGTCAGGAGCAATGCCCATGACCAGTAAACGGCAATCGCTATTTGGACGGCGAAGGCAATAAACCGAACCCACGAAACGGGTACGCTAGATGATGCGAGATGAACGGAGGACTGGACAAGACGAGCGGCAAATAGCCAAGGGGCCAAAGGGTTTGTGACGCCGACTCGATTGGTGAGCAACGCCATAATCAAGAGTATGCCGAAAATGGGCACACACTCGACGCAGTTGGCGTGCGCCCGCGCCAACCACTGCATGAACGGCGACAAGTTGAAGTTGTCCCGCTTGAATTCATTTGCGGCGACGGCCTTCGTCATGATGAGCCGTGCCCGCAGCTTTTCCATCAGGATGACGAGAAACAGCGTCCAAGCAGCCAAGCCAACTAGAACGGTCGCGGATACACTGCTCTTAGCAAGATCCTTTTCTTTGCCATTCATTGCGCGGACGCCGCTATCCTGGAATCTCCCCACGTCGATGTCCACTTTGGGTCAAAAGCGGACAAGCCATCGCAGCCTAATATCCAGCTTTGTTCGTTGTTACTCAAATAGCGGACAAACGCGGGCGTGGTTGGAATGTCCGCTATGTACCATTAGCGGACAAAATCGGCATGTCCGCGTCAGCTCTAGGTTGGCCTTGAATGCGGGCTTAAGCCGGTGCGATTGGTGTGTCGACTAAGGGCCGACACCAAACTTCAGAACGCGACGCCGGTGCCGCCCCAAGCACACATCTCATTCCCGGGTGCGCTATCAAACTGCGGTATCTGGAAGATGATCGGGAAACGGCCCAAGCGCCGCAAGGCCTCTTTGCGCGTCGAGCGGGCCATCAACCGTTTCCAGCATCTCATAGTAGAGCGTCTTGTAGCTCAGGAAGACGGCGCCTGCGGCTTTCATGCGCGTAAGTGCAGCCTCCACGTTGCGCGCGGACGAAAACAACAGTTCCTCCACCACGAAAACGTCGTAACCGAGATTCAAGAGCCCAAGGCAAGATTGCAATACACAGACGTCGGTTTCGCAACCGGCGACCAGCACCTGTTTCTTTTTCAGACGGATTAGGCGGCGCCTGATTGTTTCATCCTTGCACAGGTCAAAGGAGTCCTTTTCGAAGGTCGCCGCGCCGGTGGGTAAACGGCGTTTGATCTCTTTGGGCAATTCGCCTTTTTCGTCAACCGGCTTCTCAAGCGTTACCATGATCGGAATTCTGTAATACCTGAGAAGGCGGACGAAATTTGCGAAATTGGTCTTGAGTCTGGCGCGTAGGCGCTTGTCCACCTGTGACAGGAAAAACGGCTGGACGTCGACGATGACGGCACAGCAACAATCAGGAACAATGCATTTTGCCGCTGTCATGCGCGTGTGCCCTTCCGGTCTACGATACTAATGCGCTCGATCGTGCCGTGCCACAGTAGCGAGCATTCAGTCGCGCTGGCGACTGCGTCCCAAAGTCGCAAACCGATTGCGCATGTCCTACAGGGAAACGTTGCAAATTGCCGACCGCGTAGGCAACATCGGCTAACATAATTCCCTCCATCGGCTGTCTTAAACAAACGGTGCCTTGCCACAGACAAAATTGGCCAATGCCCAAGTCTCATGACTATATCCTCGGCATAAATGCTTACGACCACGATGTCAGCGTGTGTCTGCTGCGCGATGGCGCGATCGCTTATGCGATCGAGAAGGAGCGCGTTACGCGCGTAAAGCATGCCTCCGGTTTTTTTCAGGAATGCATCGACTATTGCCTAAACGCAGAGGGTATCAAGCTGGATGACGTCGGTCTGGTACTGCGAAACTGCTACGTACTACCGGTCGAGGACCTGGAAGTACGCCTGATCTATCAGGGCGACATGAGCGAGCGTGACCGCGCGCAGTTGAAAAACAATCCGCTTTTCCTTTCAAAATCGAACAAAGTGATGACGGTCTCGCACCATCTCGCCCACGCCTATAGCGCGTTTGCCGCCTGCCCGTTTGAAGAGGGCGTGGTGATGGTGGTCGACGGCGTCGGCAGTTACGCCTGCGATATCAAGGAGCCGGGCCAACGCACCGACGGCGTCAACCCGCTTGCCCGCGAGTCGGAAAGTTATTATCGCTTTAAGGGTGCCCAGCTCGAATCGCTAAAAAAAGTCTGGCTGCAACCGCGTCGCGGGTTGTTAAGCGACGAGTTCTTCAACATGGACGGACTCGGTGCGCTCTACAGCCGTGTGTCGAGCTATATCTTTGCCGACTGGAACAAGTGCGGCGAGGTTATGGGGCTCGCACCCTATGGACGTCCAGACAGCTTCCGAAGGCTGATGGAAATGATAAACGGCGAGCTCGTCATTCCTGAATGGGACGAAACATTCAATCAACCCTGGCCGCCGGACGACTCCAACAGATGGGAAGATAACCCATCGATGAAGCACTGGGAGGATATGGCCTGGCGCATTCAACATGACACTGAGGCGGTGCTGATTGAGCGCGCGCACTGGCTGCGCGAGACCACCGGCGCCAGGAATCTGTGCATCGCCGGCGGTGTCGGACTGAATTGCGTCGCCAATGGACGGCTTGTGCGCGAGGCGGGCTTCGACAATGTTTGGATCCAGCCGGCCGCCGGCGACAACGGCGTTGCGATCGGCTGCGCTTTTTACGGCCATCTGGCCGTGCAGAAAAAGGAGCGCGGCTTCACAATGACGCAGGCCACCCTCGGCATCGAATACAGCGACGAAGAGGTCCGGCGCGCCGGAAATCCGTTTCTGCTGAGCCGCAGGACGTTCAACGGACCGAGCGAGAATATCTGCCGCGAATCCGCTCGCCTATTGTCCGAGGGCAATGTATTTGGCTGGTTTCAGGGCCGGTCCGAGTTCGGGCCGCGCGCACTCGGCAACCGCAGCATTCTCGGCGACCCGCGCCGCCCGGACATGAAGGACAAGCTAAACAAACGGGTAAAGTTCAGACAAGCCTTCCGCCCGTTTGCGCCAATCGTGCCCTATGAAAAGGCCAGTGACATTTTTGTTGGCGAAGACGAATCGCCGTTTATGTTGCGCGCCAAGCAAGTTCGCCCTGAATGGAAGGACCGGGTTCCGGCCGTCGTCCACGTCGATGGCACCGCCCGCGTACAGACGGTGCGGCGGCAACAAAATCCGCGGATGTACGACCTGCTCACCGAATTCGAGAAGGTGACCGGCGTCCCCGTCCTGGTGAACACTTCGTTCAACATTAAGGGGGAGCCCATTGTCGAAACTCCCCAGGATGCCATGAACTGCTTCAGTTACACGGGCATCGATTATCTCGCCATCCATGATATGCTGGTGACCAAGAACCTCCTTTATAAGATTTTGTCCCCATTTATCAGGATCTATTACGAGTCGATCACTCAATCCCGCAAGGAGACCGACTAGAATCCTCGTTTCACCGGGCGGGACCCAGACGATACCAATGGGGGTCAAATTGTCGCAGGGAAGCCTGAATCGTGCGTCTTGCCTTTTGGACAAAATCCGGCGACGCTTAGACTAGTTAAACTTCGCAGGGCGTCGAAATGAAAAGAATATTTCTTGCAACCCTGATGGCCTTGGTCTTTGGCATGTTTAGCATGCCGGCGGTGCAAGCTGGAGCAGTGAATGGCTCGTTCTTGTCCTCGGTTATCAAAGGTATTTCACCGCTCCAACAAGTACAACGGCGCCGCAGGCGCCGTCGATGGCGGCGGCAAGTATGCGGCTTCTTCCATGGCGGTCGCTCGCGTGTGGGATGGGACTGTCGATATGTTTATGATGATTAATACTAGGGTCTGTACCTAGATAATTGATTGAATAATTTGGACGAACATGATTCACCG
>CAZLWN010000115.1:0-12353 GCA_964563195.1 uncultured Undibacter sp.
AACGCCACGTTACTATTGGGGCAGGCACAAACGCGCAACGTTGTCTGTTTGTGTCGATTCAATTATTGCGCCCGCGCGCTGCTTCGCCGAGTTTTGCAGCCCATTCGCACTACTAGCGGTGATCTGCCCCATTCAGACGGAATCAAGAATAACTTGGCATTGCCGATCTGAAGGGGGATGCCATGCCGCGAAGGAGGCATTCGGCTGAAGAGATTACCCCGAAGCTGCGCCAAACTGATGTTTTGTTGGCGCAGGGACAGACTGGGGCGGAGGTGGCCCCGGTTCTGGGTGTGACAGAAATTGAGCTGCGTAATGAATTGCGCAATGTAGAACTATTCTATTCATTGCGGGAGGCTAAGTTTGTGATCGAACAATGGCGCCGGCACTACAACACGATCCGCCTGCATTCCTCGCTCGGCTATCGAGCGCCTGCACCCGAGGTCTTCATCCTACCCGCCGAAAAAACCGCAGCGCTACGACCATCGCTAAACTAACATTCCATGTGATTCCGTCAGCGAGGCCGGTCATTCCCTGGCAAATGACCCGCATCCCACACCTGACCCGGTCTCGACGCAATCGATGAAAAAGCACATTCTCCGCGCCATGTGACAATAATAATCCGCCCTGTAGAATACCGACATGCGCCAGTTGTTGAGCCTTCATCCGGACTCGCGTTGTTTCGCAGAGGCACACATTGAAGTCGAGGTCGCGCGCCCGCGCGCCAATAGTTTGGTGGTGTCCTATATCGTGACCGGCAAGTTGAGCGACGTCTGCATGCCGCCTATCTTAGCGGTTGCGCGCAGCGACGGACTTTGGCGACACACATGCTTCGAGGCATTTGTCCGAGCTTCTTCGGGCACCGCCTATTACGAATTCCATTTTGCGCCCTCAAAACAATGGGCCGCATATTGGTTCAGTAGCTACCGAAACGGAATGTGTGTGGCGGCCGAGATTAGCGCGCCTCCAATTGAGATCCGATCGTGCCCCGACCGCTACACATTGCAGGCCTCGCTACAGTTGGATCGCTTGTCGCGTTTGCCACGTACGGCTTCGTGGTATCTCGGTTTGTCGGCGTTGATCGAAGATACCAGCGGCCGCATGTCCTATTGGGCGCTGGCGCATCCACCCGGGAAGCCGGATTTCCATCACGCTGGCTGTTTTGCGTATGAGTTTTGTCCGGCCGTGCAGCTATGAAGTTTGGCATTGATCGGCTTGTTGCCGAACCCGCTTTGCGTGAGCCGCTCCGTGGCAAGCGCGTGGCGCTGCTCGCGCATCCCGCTTCCGTCACGGAAGACCTGACGCATGCGCTGGATGCGCTTGCCGCATGCGGCGATGTGAAGATCAGCGCTGCTTTCGGTCCGCAGCATGGACTGCGCGGCGACAAGCAGGACAACATGATCGAATCGCAGGACTTCAACGATCCGGTGCATGGCATCCCCGTCTTTAGCCTTTATGGAGAGGTGCGCAAGCCGACGGATGCGATGATGGAAACGTTCGATGTAATTCTCGTCGATCTGCAGGATCTGGGTTGCCGAATTTATACATTTATCACGACTCTGCGCTACGTGCTCGAAGCGGCATCGCAACATCACAAGGCTGTCTGGGTGCTGGATCGGCCTAATCCTGTGGGTCGGACCGTCGAAGGTTTGACGCTGCGTAACGGCTGGGAAAGCTTTGTCGGCGCAGGACCGTTGCCAATGCGTCATGGGCTCACGTTCGGCGAGTTGGGCCTGTGGTTCGTCAGCACGCTCAAGCTCGATGTCGATTATCGGGTCATCGAGATGCAGGATTGGTCGCCCGATGCCGCCCCGGGGTTCGGCTGGCCGTTGGGCGCGCGCGCGTGGATCAATCCCAGTCCCAATGCTCCCAACTTGTGGATGGCGCGCGCCTATTCGGGGACGGTAATGCTCGAGGGTACGACAGTCTCGGAAGGGCGCGGCACCACTCGGCCGCTCGAACTGTTCGGCGCTCCCGATATCAATGCGCGAGCAGTCGTGAAGGAAATGGAGAATCTTGCTCCGCGGTGGCTCGATGGTTGCCGCTTGCGCGAGTGTTGGTTCGAACCGACATTTCACAAACACGCGGGCCAACTTTGTCACGGCGTGCAGATACACACGGACGCTCCTAGCTACAATCACCAGCAGTTCAAGCCCTGGCGCGTTCAGGCGCTCGCCTTCAAGGCGATTCGCCGTTTGTGCCCAGGCTACCCGCTATGGCGCGATTTCGCCTATGAGTACGAGGATGGCAGGCTCGCCATCGATGTCATCAACGGCGGCCCGTTATTGCGAGAATGGGTCGACGACTCATCGGCGATACCGCAGGACCTAGATCTGCTGGCGCTACCAGATGAGCAGGCCTGGTCGATCCAGCGTCAACAATACCTGCGCTACCGAGAGGCGTAGGAGGCAGACAGCTCATAGGTGTGTGTTAGCGCGATGAATATATCACGCACTCAGTCGGTGCCGGTTGCTCGAGCCCGCTGCGCGTGCGCATAAGGACCCGAAATGGCGGTCGCTTCGGCGCCCGCCCCGGGCAAACTTTGTAAAGGTTCTACGTCACGCAGATCTGAGGCTGATTCAGCACTTCCAATCACTATTCACATCATCGGTGATGCCGTCGGCCCAGGTCGCGACGACCCTCAGCTCCTGATTTAATGCAACGAGATCGGCGCGAGCACCCGGAACTAGTGCTCCGCGCTCGTTGTCCAACCCGAGAAATCGCGCAGGAGTCAGCGAAGCGGCGCGGAGCGCGTGCTCCAGGGGGAGCCGCGCCAGCTTGACCGCATTGCGCACCGCCGAGGCCATATCCAGGTGCGCGCCCGCCAGGGTGCCCTCTTCCGTCGTCAGCCGTCCGTCAACAAGCTTGATCGTTTGACCAATCAATTCGAAACGGTCCAGCGATGTCCCGACCGTCGGCATGGCATCGGTAACCAGGGCAATTCGGTCGGAGCCTTTCGCAGCAAATGCGGCGCGAGCTGAAACGGGATCGACATGGATCCCATCAAGGATGAGACCTGCCGTCAGCCGCTGATCCGCCAATGCCGTGCCAACGATCCCCGGGGCACGCGCACTCAACGGCGGCATTGCATTGAACAGGTGGGTGACGCCGGTCGCGCCATCCGCGATGGCCTGCATCACAATGGCAGCAGGCGCCTCGCTGTGCCCAATCGAAATCCGCACACCCGAGGAGGCCAACGTACGAACAAAGCCCGTTGGAACGCATTCGGGCGCGAGTGTGACCAATGACCTGCCGGCGCCGGCGAGTTGGCACATTTCCTCCAGGTCGCCTGGACGTGGTTTCGCGATCCGATCGGGCCGGTGCACGCCCGGACGCCGAGGACTGATGAAAGGGCCTTCCAGGTGCAGGCCAAGGACCCCGTCCCGGCCACTGATCGACCGCGCTGCCGCGACGGCGGTCCGCATCTGTTCCCAAGTATCGGTGATCAGGGTTGGGAGGCAGGCCGTGGTGCCATAACGACGGTGTGCCCGGGCAATGGCGCGCATGCCATCGGCGGTCGGTTGATCGTTAAGGAGAACGCCACCGCCTCCATTGACTTGCAGGTCCGTGAAGCCGGGAGTCAAGAAGGCGCCCGCCGGGAGGCGCGTCTGCGGCCAAACGGGGGGAACCTCGCCCCAAGATGCAAGCCCAACGAGGCGTCCGTCCCGGACCAGCACCGCAGCTTTGGCATGCCAGCGGTGACCGTCAAAAACACGGTCCGCCAGGACCGCATGCTCGTCGGCGATTGAAATATTGTTTCGACTCGGGCTCATCTATATCCATGCGGGCTGGATTGGTAACGCAACAAGCCCAATTTAAGCTAACGGACGCCGAATACCCAGGCTATCACGGGCCGACGCTAGTACCGTCTGCCGACAGGATGATGCGCCGATTCGGCGCGATGAGGCGCAAAGTTTGCGCGCTTTTGCTGATCGCGCCCAAGGCGACGGGAAGAGAAACAGCATGGACCGGTTGGTCGTTCGTGGCGGCAAGCACATTGAAGGCTCCGTCCAGATTTCCGGGGCGAAGAACGCGGCTCTGCCGCAGATTGCCGCTGCGCTGCTCAGCTCCGAACAGCTGGAGTTGGCGAATGTCCCCGAAGTGACGGACGTCGACACTATGCTCGTGCTGATGCGCGAGTTTGGCGTGGTTGCCACCCGCGGGCCTGAGCATATGCTGGTGCTGGACGCCAGCGGAGCCCGAAATGCGCAGGCGCCCTACGACATAGTCCGCCGCATGCGCGCCAGCATTCTCGTCCTGGCGCCGCTGCTGGCCCGTTTCGGTTCGGCGCGCGTGTCCCTGCCGGGAGGCTGTGCGATCGGCGCGCGGCCGATCGACCTGCATCTGAAGGCGCTGGATGCGCTCGGGGCCGACGTGGACATAGAGTCCGGTTACATTCGCGCGCGCACCAAAGGCGACGGGCTGCGCGGCGGCCACCTTGTGCTATCCTCCCGGTCCGTAGGGGCGACCGAGACGGCCTTGATGGCGGCGACCCTCGCACGGGGTGAAACCGAGCTCCTAAATGCTGCGCGCGATCCCGAAGTCTGCGATCTTGCGCTTTGCCTGACCGCAATGGGAGCGCGCATCGACGGTGCCGGGACAGATCGGATTCTGGTGCAAGGAGTGGATGCCCTCCACCACGCCCGTCACGAACTGATCACCGACCGCATCGAGGCTGGGACCTACGCCATCGCCGCCGCCATCAGCGGTGGTCATCTTGAGATCCTCGGCGCCCATCTCGAGCACCTCGGGTCGGTCTGCGCGGTCCTAGAAAGTGCCGGAGCTCAGATCTGGCCGACCGATCGAGGTCTGATGGTCGTCCGCTCGGGCCCCTTGCAGGCCATCGACGTAGCGACGGAACCTTACCCTGGATTTTCCACCGACCTACAGGCGCAGTTCACGGCCTTGATGACCGTTGCATCAGGTGCATCGGCCGTCCGCGAGACTGTGTACGAAGCCAGATTCATGCACGTCCCCGAACTCGTGCGGCTTGGTGCCAACATCTCGCTGCAAGGCTCGACGGCGCTCGTGCGTGGCGTCAAGAAACTGCACGGCGCGGAAGTAATGGCTACTGACTTGCGCGCATCGGTGAGCCTGGTCCTCGCCGCCTTGGTCGCTGAAGGCGAAACGACCGTCCACCGTATCTACCATCTCGATCGCGGCTATGAGTCGCTCGACCGCAAGCTGGTGCAGTGCGGTGCGGATATCCAGCGAGTGGCAGGATGACGACAGGTTCACAACCTAGTCCGCTGTTCGTCGGCGTTGACGGTGGCGGCACGGGTTGCCGTGCGCGCATCGAGGACGCGGAGCGACGCTTGCTCGGGACCGGCATTGCCGGTCCGGCCGCATTGCGCATAGGGGTCGACAAGGCGCTTGCCGAGGTGGAAAAGGCCTGCCGCCTCGCCCTTGAGGAAGCCGGGCTTGGCTCCAACGCGCTAAGCTCCGTGCATGCTGCCGTCGGGCTTGCTGGGGTCGGCCGCAAAGGTGTGCTCGAGCAGGTTGTGCTGCGGACACATCCGTTCCGCTCCGTCATTTACACTCATGACGCGACGATCGCCTGCATTGGGGCGCATGGCGACCGAGATGGCGGCATCGTTATCGTTGGAACGGGTAGCGTCGCCTTTGCCATTGTCGGCGGACGCGAGGTCAGGGTTGGCGGCTATGGCTTTCCCATATCCGACGAGGGTAGCGGAGCAGAACTCGGGCTGCACGCGATCCGCCTGGCGCTACGGGCCTATGACGAGCGTGCCGTCGGCAGCAGCCTCACGCACGACGTGATGATGCGCTTCCACGACGATCCATTTGAGGTCGTTGCCTGGGTGGATCACGCGACGGCCACGGACTATGCGACATTCGCGCCTTTGGTGATACGGCATGCGGACGCAGGAGATCCGGTCGGGCGGCGGATCCTCCGGGACGCTGCGGAACAGGTCGACGAACTGGTGCGCCGGCTATCCGAGTGCGGCGCTTCTCGCGTCTCTCTGCTTGGCGGGCTCGCATCGTCGATGCAGCCTTGGCTGGCGCCGGATGTCCAGCGCCGGCTAGTTCAGGTCGAGGGGGATGCGGTGGATGGCGCCTTGCATATCGCTCGGCGTGCCGTCATGAAGGAATAGTGCTCACCCGTCGGCGTATCGCAATCGAGCGAATGCCGGCCACGCTTACGGCATAACCGAGACAGGTCATGCGCACCGAGCAAATCAGCCCACGCTACGTGGAACTCGATTCCTGGCCCGCAGCCGAGATGATCGCGGCCATGTATGAAGGGCAACTTGCGGCGGCCGCTGCGGTTTGCAATGCCCTTGGCGCAATTGCAGCAGCTGTCGAAGACGCGGTGCCGGCGCTGCAGCGAGGCGGACGGATCGTCTACGCCGGAGCCGGCACGTCTGGGCGCATCGGCGTGCAGGACGGGTCCGAGCTACCGCCAACCTACGACTGGCCTGCCGATCGTCTTGTGTTTGCAATGGCAGGCGGGCTTGACGCGCTTGTTCGGAGTACCGAGCAGGCCGAGGACAACGAGGCCGCCGGCGCGCAGGCCATGGCGGACGCGAAGATCGGCGCCAATGATGTAGTCATCGGCGTCGCAGCGAGTGGCACGACTCCTTTTACGATCGGCGCCTTACGGGCGTCCAGTGCCTTGGGTGCGGTGACGATCGCCGTCGCCAACAACCCGGGCGCTCCACTATTCGAGGTCGCTCGCCATCCTATCCTGGCCGACACGGGAAGCGAGGTGATCGCCGGTTCCACTCGGATGAACGCGGGCACCGCGCAGAAGATCGTGCTGAACCTGTTCTCAACCGCTGTGATGGTGAAGATGGGTCGCGTCTATCGCGGTTTGATGGTGGATATGCGGGCGCGGAACGCCAAGTTGCGCCGGCGCGCAGAAGCCATGGTCAGCGAAATCGTCCATTGTCCGGAAGGCGACGCGGCGCATTATCTCGAACAGGCAGACGGGGACGTGAAGACGGCGGTTCTAATCGCCCTGGGATTGGGCCGTAGCGAAGCCGCGCAGTTGCTGCAGCGCCACGGGGGCAATCTGCGCTCCGCCATCAACGCGTTTACGGGCGACGATGGCTGAATCGCATACGGAAAGCGCGATGGCACGCGAGACCGCAGAAATCCCGGCGGCCGCCGAGCGTCTTTTAGCGCGGAGTGATGTGTTCGCGGCGGTCGTCGATCGGATCGAGCAGGCCAAGCCGCGCATTATCGTTTTCTGCGGGCGTGGTAGCTCGGGTCATGTCGGCGTTTATCTGCGCTATCTTTTCGAAGTGCGCCTTGGCCTACTCGCATCCGCCGCCGCACCTTCGGTCGTGACTGCCTACCAGCGGTCCCCGGAATTGCGCGATGCCCTATTCGTCGTGGTGTCGCAGTCCGGGTGTAGCCCCGATCTCGTCAAAGCCACTCAGGTGGCGCGCAAGCTTGGCGCGCTGACGCTTGCCATCATCAATGACGAAAACTCTCCCGTAGCCGCCGCATCCGAGCTGGTCCTGCCGATCGGCGCGGGAGCCGAACATGCCGTCGCAGCAACCAAAACTGTCGCCCTTTCAATGATTGCCGGGGCGCAGCTGGTGGCGGCGCTGGCGCACGACGAAGATCTGAAGGACGGTCTCCAAGATGTGCCGCTTCGATTGTCCGGCGCGCTTGCGTGCGACTGGTCAGCCTGGGCGAACAGTGCGGCGGGCGCGGCGGCCGCGTTTGTCGTTGGACGAGGATACGGCCTCGGTTGCGTCCGCGAGATCGCGCTCAAGGTCGCCGAAACCTTGCGGGTCCCTGCTCTCGGTTATAGCGCCGCCGAACTGCAGCACGGGCCGCGCGCATCGATCTCGCCCGCAACGCCGGTGCTGGTGCTGCGACAGAACGACCAAGCCGCCGCCACCGTCGACGACCTCGTGCATGAGCTGGACGACGCGGGTGAGACGGTGTTTATCGCCGGAGGCGCGGCGGGGACGCTACCTTGGATTGGCGACGGTCATCCAATTTGCGATCCAATCCTCATGCTCATCCCGGCTTATCGCGCCATCGAGGCGGCAGCACGCCGGCGGGGTTTCGATCCCGACTACTCGCCCTACCTGAGCAAAGTGACGCGCACTATGTGATACTGGACCGGTTCCGAGCCGTATCGAGCGATCGCCGCAATCACCAGCGCAGTCTTATAGGCCGCCGATGCGGCTGCGTTCCTCCGCGATAACCACTCAGAACATGGCGATCGCTCGACGCCACGGGGGAACTATCATCGGCCGCTTGCATCTCGTGCTGAGGACGGTGAGGGCCGATTGTCACGCGTTGAGGCCCCTGTGTTCGTTATTGAGATTCCATTGAGTCGCCGCGCCAGATAATCAGTGTTTTCAGCGTCTTCAGCCGCTCGCCGATCCCGCCCCTCAAAATCGTCATCTAGGAAGCAGATGCCAGCCCGCTCGAAGAGCCAATTGCCACGGCAGGCTCGGACGCCGGCAAAAAACATTGTGTGACCAGTGTATTGCCAGCCACGATTGACGTACGCCAGATGAATTGTACTTAACGATTATGCTTAAGCGGTATCGTAAAATCCAAGCTTCGAATGAAGTCGCCGGGACAGATCGTATATTGCATGCGATCGCGATCGGAGGCTTCCATGTTTCAGCGAACTATTGTTGTGTTGATCTTTGCTGCAGCGGCAGCGGCGTTGCTGATAATGTTTCCTGGACCGTTATTCAACGATATCTCAAACACCAGGCCGAACTTTTCGCCCACGTTTTCAGACACTATGCCAATGGATGCCGACGACCCGCAGACAATAGAGCTTCGTATTCAGGCCAAGTCTGCGATGAATGCTTTGGTGGGTAAGCACTCGCTGAGGGAAATTAGGAAAGAGAATGAGTCCAAGTGACTAGGTCCGGCGCGAACTCCAAACGCACTATTGTTCCGCCTCTGTCGCACCGGGCCGGAAGTTGACTAACCGGCACAACTTGCTCTTCCCTGAATCAATAAGACCGCCTCGCAGCGGTTTCTCCGAGATCTAGTCGCAGGGCATCACGCGTTTTACCTGCTGCTACCCTACCCGATATTTTCGTACGGGCCAGGTAACGGCGGTGCGACACTTTTATCCCCAGACTCGGCTTCTTTTTCTTCCGCTATTTGTTTTTCTGCCTGTTCCCAGTGCTCTTTATCATGTCCGTCCGGCTGGCCTTCGTCCAACCATATTTGGTACGCGCGTTCACGGATGGGCTGTTGCCTTTCCTCGTCATTCGCCACGATTGCCTCCCTTTTGGGTGTCAACGGTCATGGGATGACTTGGGTTCCATGGTGTTTGATGGTCGTCTCGATTTGGGTTCGTTTCGCTAAAATGTCGTGCACTCACCTGAAATAGGTCTTAATTCCTACGATAAAACATAAGGGGGTGCGGGCGTGTTGCGGTCGCACCGCCCTCACTTCATGCCGGACTCGGTATCCGTTTGAACCCCCATAGCAGACATGGTCGCGCGGGGATTGGGTCTATTATCGGCCCCCTATTTACGCGCACTTTGGCGCAGCCGCACCCCTGGGCCTCCGCCGTTATTGTCGATGAACTCGACGCCGCCCCGTTCGAAAGCCTGCCTCACAACTTCCAACGTTGAACGCCGGGGTTCGTTTACTCCGGCTTCTAGCTGTCGAACCGTCACAATACCGACCCGAGCCTGATTGGCGAGATCCTGCTGGCTCCAATCAAGGAGGCCGCGCGCCGCCCTGCATTGTGCTGGTTTGACCATGTCTGGAATGTGCCCATTTAACGCGATTCCATCAATTCTGTCGAAAAACGATTGACACGGTTATAATATCGTTTATAATCGTATACGTTGTTTTTAGATATTATGCTCACCATTCAAATTTGGAGTTGCGTCATGAGCCTCGAATTCGCTGCCGCTACCTACCGCGCCATCCGCGACCGTATCCGGGCGCAAGACCCCCAGATCGACGAGCAAACCTTAGCCGATACCGTGGAGGGTCTCACTGATCTGCACGAGATCCTCATGGCGGTCATCCGTGCCGCTCTTGCCGATGAGGCCCTAGCCGCAGGCCTTAAGGGCCGCATTGAGGAGATGCAGGGACGGTTGGACCGGCTCCAGGACCGGGCCGCCAAACGCCGCCAGATCGCCAAGGACGTGATGGTCGAGCTCGACCTGAAGAAGGCTGACCACCCCGGATTTTACCGCATCCATCCGGCCCGGAATGCCCGCCCTGATGGTCATCGATGAGGCGGCCGTCCCCAGCATCTATTGGGAGCCAAGGGAGCCGAGGCTCAACCGCCAGGGACTGGTCGCCGACCTCAAACAGGGCACCGAAATCACCGGCGTTGCCCTCTCCAATCCGGAACCAGTTCTGAGTGTGAGGACGAAGTGATGGACTTCTCAGCAAAACAACTGCAGGCGCTGAAGCGCCAACCCAGCCGGTTCCATATTCGCACCCGCGAGGCCCATGGCCGCGAACTGACCTACCTGGAGGGCTGGTACGCCATCTCGGAGGCCAACCGCATTTTCGGCTTTGATGGCTGGAACCGGGAAACCCTGGAATCCCGCTGTGTGCTGGCGCGCGAGACCCGCGGCACCTTCCTGGCGGTCTATCTCGCCCGCGTCCGCATCACCGTGCAGACGGATGGCGCAACCATCATTCGGGAAGGCCATGGCACCGGCGAAGGTCGCGGGACTTCCCCGGGCGAGGTCCACGACATCGCCCTCAAGGCCGCCGAAACCGACGCCACCAAACGGGCGCTGGCGACCTTCGGAAAGCCGTTCGGGCTTGAGCTCTATCGAGGCGGCAAGTCTGCGGCGCCTCAGAAGCCCCTGCCCGCAACGCCTGTCCCGATGCCTGTGGACGCCCGCGTCGGCTTCCACCCCGATGATACGACCCCAATTCCAAGGCCGTCGCGTTATTACGGTCGTCGCCAGGATCTCGTCACCCGGGATCGGGCTCAGGCTCGACGTAATCTGGACGTCCAGCCCCCAGCTGACACCTCGATCGTGCCGGCCTCACCCAACCTCTTCCCATCTCAGATCGATAAGAGCGTTCTGGCCATCGCCGAGCCCAAGCGTCTGCGTGACAAAGCCCATCTGAAATTCGTCGCCTCGCAACCCTGTCTCGTTTGCGGCCGGCAGCCGTCCGATCCGCATCACCTGCGCTTTGCCCAACCCAGAGCGCTGGGTGTCAAAGTCAGCGACGAGTTCACTGTGCCGCTCTGCCGCGGTCATCATCGCCAGCTGCATCAGGCAGGCAATGAACAGGCCTGGTGGAAGGGTCTCAATATCAACGCCCTCGACACTGCCAAAGGACTATGGGAGCAGACGCACCCAAAATTGGCGGCGACGGTCGAAACCCGGCACTCCGACGCTAATGGGACCACGCCGGACATGCAGCCCTCCGATGAAGCGCCTTAGGCCTCCGCCGAATACTGACCGCGCCGACGACAAAACGAAGCCAATTTTTGCAATGCGATGAGCTCTCTCAAACAGATCGAAGCCAATCGCCGCAACGCGCTCAAGAGCACCGGACCGACAACGCCGGAAGGCAAAGAACGGTCGCGCCGCAATGCCGTACGCCACGGCCTCACGGCCGAGACCGTCATTGCAGCGTTAGAGGACTCAAAGGATTATCGGGGGTTCGAAGCGGCGGTGATTGCCGACTACGACGCTCAATCAGCCGTGGAGCGCAAGCTGGTGCTGCGACTGGCGAGCGTGCTGTGGCGGCTGCGCCGTGCCACAGGCATTGAAACGGCCCTATTCGAGGCTGTGATCGCCGAACCCCGCACCGTAAAGCACGGCTATTCACGCCCGACCCTCGTCGGAACAACCGATCTCTCGCTGCAAAAACGCTTGGCAGCAACGGCAGAACCATCTGATGCGGCAAAGGAGAACGACCCCGGTTACGAAGCGAAAGAGGAGATCGGGGACTGCTTTTTGCGCTTGGCCGCTCTGCCGACTTTCCCGCTGGATCGCCTAAGCCGCTACGAATACATGCTTTGGCGGCAGGCCCGGCAGCTTGTGCTTACGCTGGAGTCGTTGCGGCGCCGCAGGCGAGCGCCAAGTCGACCAGTCTTTCGATTCTGATTCCGGGCAAGCGGAAGACAATGCCTCGATCACAGAAGACAATTCCCGGAAGTTTCTAGTCCTCAGCCTAAGGGCTAGAGCCAGCGCATCATTGCGCTGGCTCCTCATATTCGCGGGGACGAGTGCGTGAAACGAGACCAAATCGCGCACAATGTTCGGTAAGCTACCGGTTCTTGCAATAGGCTTTAGCGTATTTCTCGGCAAGTCGCGCCATGTCGCGGCCGTAAGAGTTCTTATCGGTGCCGGTCCATTCGCGCGCGAGGTCGCCGAAGGTCACCGGCCGGTGCAGCCGGCGCATGATGT
>CAZLWN010000116.1:0-12153 GCA_964563195.1 uncultured Undibacter sp.
CCTTGATGCCAAAAGACATACTTCAAGTCGGACCACTTCAACGAGGGCGGATCAGCGCGATACGCTGAGCGGCCATAAATCACCGCGCATGAGGGGAACAGGATGCGGCTGCTATGCGCGGCTGAAGACCTAACGCGGACCAGCTCAAAAGGTTCCCGCGCCACTGGCCTGCCATATGAAAGAAGCCGCTCACTGAGGCGCGGTCCCTTATCGAACTGTTAACTGAATGGGCACAGCCCTTACGCAGTGCGAGTCAGCCAACCCGCGCGCAGAGCGGGCTGCGGTCTGTCCACGCTACCAGCGTCATCACTGCCGAGAACCTGGGCTGAAATGACTTTTGAGGAAAAGTGGGGCGCGTTGATATGCACAGAGAAGCAACATTATGTCGAAGCTCCTCGCGGTCTTAAAAGACCTAAATCGTACCAAGGCAATTGAATACGCGTTGATCGCCGCCGGAATTCTCACCCTGGCGATTGCCCTGACTTATAGATAGCAATCACCAAGACTGCGTATCGGATGACAACCTCACCACATTGGCGCACATGTTGCCGAGGGTCATCGGACGTAGAGGGTGCATCCGACTGCGTGCTGCTAACTAATTCAATAACAGCGACGCCAGCACGTTCCGTAAGCACACGATAGGTAGGACCCGAACCGGCAAACACCTTTATTCACGGCGACCACTCCGGTGACGTTATGGTAGCGGACGTAAGGGTAATTAGCGTCGCGACAGCCTCGGTAACCACCGTAGACGTAGACAGCGTCGCATCCATTAAAGGCGCCGCGACGGACGCCGGGGCCACATCCGCTAACCACCGGGATTGTTAGCTCGGTTTGTACCGGGGCCAACGCTGCGACCGGCATTGCGTGGGCGGACACTGCGCAAGACATAACGAGAACGAAAACGAGAGAAAAGAGCTTGCTCATTTGCATGCCCTCTTTTTTACGCCACAACAATAATCTTAGACCCGATCCCTTGGCTTGTGTAGCCTGCAATGTTCGCGATTCGTACCGAAACGCTTTACCGATGCTATGGAAGCGCGAACTATTGGCTTCCTCAGGGTCAAACGCGTCCTCACATTTGACGTATCCGCAGTGCCATGAGTCATGGCTCGGAATTTTGGCGCCGCCTTAGATCAAAAAGACGTTTCAATCATGCGGTAGACATAAAAAAGTCCGACAAATATCAACGCAAGGACAAGGACTCCTACCACTACGACGATTTTCTCTCCAAGGGTTGTGCGGTTGCGATTGCCGTTCATTTCTCGGGCCATCGGTAGGCTTCGACTGGTGGCGAGATTATCAGTCACGGTATCGGCAATAAAGATTCAAAACGACCGCAAACAACGAATCAAAATTGCGCTAAATTCACTCCTGCTTCGACCGAAGGTCAACCCTGAGTGTCCATACCTGTTCACGCCCGTATATTGGACTTCTGTTGGATACGGACAGGGCAGTTTGAGATAAGTACTTGATTTTTTTGGCGCTCCCTACGGGAATCGAACCCGTGTTTCAGCCTTGAGAGGGCCGCGTCCTAGACCGCTAGACGAAGGGAGCTAAAGGCCAAGGCCCCCGAGATAACCTTGAACGGCCAGGCGCGCAAGCTTGCCCCGGCGACGCTAAGATTCCACCCTGTGATGGTCATTTTAGTGGCGCATGATCTTGTCCGAAAACCGGTATCCACTTTTCAGGATCATGCGCGCCAGCCGGAGCCACCCCGCATGATCGACAGTATCGCCCGCCTCGTAAACGCCGACGCCAATCTCGTAAGGCGCGGCCGCTTCGTCGACACCACCTTCATGATTGCCGTGGACGACGCCAATACCCTCATCCGCGTGCAAGAGGGTCGCATCACAAACGTGATGCCGGGCCCATTCATCACGCCTAACTACAGTTTCGCCCTGCGCGCGCCACGCGACGTCTGGGAGAAATTCTGGCAGCCGCTGCCGCCGCTCGGCTTCACCGACGTGTTCGCGCTGGTAAAACAAAAACTGATGAAGGTGGAGGGCGACTTGCAGCCGTTCATGGCCAACCTGCTTTATTTCAAGGATGTACTGGCCGCGCCGCGCAAAGAAACCGCGAAAAGGCAGGTCAAGCGATGAGCCCGCGTTACGAGCCCGTGACCGGGCGCTATCTGCCTTGCACGCTGCTGGGCGAACCGCACCGGCTTTATGTCGAGGAGGCAGGGACCGGCATTCCCCTGCTCTGCCTCCACACCGCCGGGGCCGACACGCGACAATACCGCGGTCTCATGAACGACAAGCGCGTCACCGACAATTTCCGCGTCATCGCCTTCGACATGCCCTGGCACGGCAAGTCGTCGCCGCCGGCCGGCTGGCAGGAGCGCGAATACCAATTGACCGCGCCGGATTATGTCCGCCTGATCCTCGACGTCGCCGACGCACTCGAGCTCGACAAGCCAGTGGCCATGGGCTGCTCGATCGGCGGCCGCATCGTGCTGCATCTGGCGCACCAGCACCCGGAGCGCTTCCGCGCGCTGATCGGACTGGAATCGGCGCCCTATGCGGAAGCCTATTACGATCTGTCCTGGCTCAACCGGCCCGATGTGCACGGCGGCATGGTCTGCGCCGGCGTGATCTCCGGCCTGGTCGCACCAACCGCGCCCGATGCCGGCCGCTGGGAAACGCTGTGGCACTACATGCAGAGCGGGCCCGGCGTGTTCAAGGGTGACTTGTATTTTTACACCACGCCCGACGGCAACATCCGTAACAAACTCGGCGAGATCGACATCACGCGCTGCCCGCTGTTCCTGCTCACCGGCGAATACGATTATTCCTGCACCGCCGAGGCCACGCTGGCGGTCGCCGAGCGCACCGGCGCGCCCGCCACCATCATGAAGGGGCTGGGGCATTTCCCCATGAGCGAGGACCCGGAGAAATTCACCGAGTATCTGCTGCCGGTGCTGGAGAAAATCCGCGCGCTTTAGGGCTTCGGCGCGAGCCGCAAACGCCCGAGCGGCTTGAGCGTATCGGGGTCGAATGTATGCAGCTCGATGACGCCACCAACGTCGATTGTCACCACGATGTGGTCGTCGCTGACCGAAGTCGAAAGCACCTTGGCGCCCGCCGGCAGCGTGGCGGCGACGTCGGCAAAAGCGGGCGAAGGCTCGGCGCTTTCCCCCAGGCGGAAAACGCGGTAGCCGATGACGACCAGAACGGCGGCGACCGCGAGAAACGTTGTTATGCTCGTGATCATCATCAGCCGGCGCACCTTGGCGATGGCACGCTCGGCTTCCGGATTGAGAGACTTTTCGTCGGACATCTGCGCGGGACCTAATGCCGGATAGCGCCACCGAGACCGTGAAGATCGCCGCCGCGGAGGCAGGCGAGCGGCTCGATCGCGTGCTGGCCGCGCGTGTTCCGGCGCTGTCGCGCTCGCGCGTGAAGGCGCTGATCCTCGACGGCCAGGTGGCGATCGCGGGCCACACGATCCGCGATCCAGCGGTACGCGTCAATTCCGGCGACAGCATCGTGGTGACCTTGCCGCCGCCCGATCCCGCCAAGCCTGCGGGCGAAGCAATCCCACTAAACGTCGTCTACGAAGACGACGCGCTGATCGTGATCGACAAGCCGCCTGGACTGGTGGTGCACCCGGCCGCCGGCCACGCCAAAAGCACGCTGGTCAACGCGCTGATCGCCCATTGCGGCGATGGCCTCTCCGGCATCGGCGGCGTCAAGCGGCCGGGCATCGTGCACCGGCTCGACAAGGACACCAGCGGCCTCATGGTGGTGGCCAAGACCGACAACGCCCATCGCGCGCTCAGCAAGCAGTTCGAGCACAAGGCCGAGAACGACCTTGAGCGCGGTTATCTCGCTTTCGTCTGGGGCGCGCCCGACCGCCCGCGCGGCGTGATCGACGCACCCCTCGACCGCCACCCACACACCCGCGACAAGCGCGCGGTGCGCGCCGGCGGGCGCCGTGCCGTAACCCATTGGCAGGTGCTGGAGCGCTATGCTGGGCCCGACCGCAAGCCGGTGGCCAGTCTTCTCGCTTGCACGCTGGAGACCGGCCGCACCCACCAGATCCGCGTGCATCTCGCCCATATCGGCCACCCGATCTTGGGCGACACCAGCTACGGCACCGGTTTCAAGACCAAAGCCAGCCGACTAGGGCCGGATACGCGCACCGCCCTGGAGACCCTTGGCAGACAGGCCTTGCATGCCTATCTATTGGTCATCAAACACCCCAAAACCGCAGAAAACTTGGCGTTCCGATCGGAACTGCCGGGCGATTTGCGTCGTTTACGTGACGCCTTGGCTGCGGATAACCGCCAAAGCTGACGCGGCTGCTGGAAATATATCAACAAAAACAATGGTTTGGCCGAGTCTGATGGGTCACGGCGACGTGACGGGCGCGCATCTTTCTTTCGCCCGGACCCTGCGGTATGTTGCAGTTGCGAGATCGGAATGTGACCCGTCGGCTCGGGGAGCGGCGGCAACACCAGCCTGCCGATTGTCGGGGGCAAATTAAGGAGGGCGCTATCATGGCCCGTACCGCCGCACTGCCGGCACTCAAGGCCGAATCCGGCCTGTCACACTATCTGGAAGAAATCCGCCGGTTCCCCATGCTGGAACCGCAGGAAGAATACATGCTGGCGCGCAGCTGGCGTGAGCACGGCGATCGTCAAGCCGCGCACAAGCTCGTCACCAGCCATCTCCGCCTGGTCGCCAAGATCGCCATGGGATATCGCGGCTACGGCCTGCCGATCGCCGAGGTGGTCTCGGAAGGCAATGTGGGCCTGATGCAGGCAGTCAAGCGCTTCGAGCCAGAAAAAGGGTTCAGGCTCGCGACCTACGCCATGTGGTGGATCAAGGCCGCGATCCAGGAATACATCCTGCGCTCATGGTCGCTGGTGAAGATGGGCACCACCGCCAACCAGAAGAAGCTGTTCTTCAACCTGCGCAAGGCCAAGAGCAAGATTTCCGCGCTCGAGGAAGGCGACATGCGGCCCGATCAGGTCAAGCTGATCGCCAAGCGCCTCGGCGTCACCGAGCAGGACGTCATCGACATGAACCGCCGGCTCGGCGGCGACGCCTCGCTCAATGCGCCGATCCGCGAGGAAGGCGACTCCGGCGAATGGATGGACTGGCTGGTCGACGAAGCTCCCAGCCAGGAGCGCATCCTGGCCGAGAGCGAGGAAAGCGATAATCGCCACGAGGCGCTGATTGGCGCGCTCGACGTGCTCAACGACCGCGAACGCCGCATCTTCGAGGCGCGGCGCCTCGCCGACGATCCGGTCACGCTGGAGGATCTGGCGTCCAAGTTCGGCGTGTCGCGCGAGCGCGTGCGCCAGATCGAAGTGCGCGCTTTCGAGAAAGTGCAAAAGGCGGTGAAGAGCCGCATCGCCGCCATAGAGCAACCCAAGGAATCGGCTGCAATTGCGGCGCACTAATCTACGACGACGTCACCATCGTCATCTTCATGGCCGGGCACCTTGCCCGGCCATTTTTTGCGCGGAAATGGGTGGAAGTTGCTGAAGCATTGATTCACGCGGCGCAAGGGTCTACCAAACTGCGGCGGGGCGCATATGAAATACTGAAAGAGGCTCTTTTGTCCGGCGCCGCCGCTTCCTTCCGCTTTAATCCGACCGACCGCATCCGCCGCTCGAGCACGTGGCTGACAGGGTTTGCGCTTTTGCTGTTCAGCACCGCGGCCTTCGCCCACGCCGGCGAACCGCCTCACGAAGAGATCGGGTGGACGAGCTGGGAGTTCGAGCCCGAGATATTCATCCTCACTTTCATCGCGTGCCTGATCTACGCCGCCGGCATCGTGCGCCGGCCGGTAACCAGCGATCACCTGCGGCTGTGGCGGCACACTGCCTATTTCGGCGGCGTCTTTGCAGTGTTCGTGTCGTTGGAATCGCCGGTCGACGCCATGGCCAATCATCTGTTCTGGATACACCAGATCCAGCATATGCAGTTGCGCATGATCGGCCCGATGTTGATCGCGCTTTCAGCGCCGCAGGCCATGCTGATCAGCGGATTGCCTTCCGTCCTTCGGCATGGCGCGCTGGCGCCGTTCGCCGGCAGCGGCTCCCTGCAAAGGCTTTTCCACATTCTCACCAACGCAACGGCGGTGACAGTGTTGTTCATCGCCGCACTCTATGTCTGGCAATACCCCCCCTATCACAACGCCACGATCCTGAACGACGGCATCCATTACACCATGCATGTCACGATGCTAGCTGCCGGCTTGTTGTTCTGGTGGCGCATCTTCGATATGCGGCCGCCGCCGATGGGGCTTTCCTACGGCACACGGCTGATGATGCTGTGGATCGCCACGCTCTCGCAGATCGGTCTCGGCGCCTACACAACGCTCAAGAGCGAGGTGCTTTATCCGGCTTATGACGTGGCCAACCGCCTGTTCGGCATGAATCCGCTCACCGACGAATTGATCGGCGGGTTCATCATCTGGGTGCCGAGCAGCATGATGTGCCTGCTGGCGGCAATCCTCGTCATCCATCTCTGGGGTGTCCATGAGATGCGGGCCGACGAAAAGCGTATCGCCTGGTCAGCATCGAATTCCGCCGCGTTGCGCTATCCGACCACGGGCGCGGAACTGTTGGCGCGGGCGCGACCGAAGAACCGAATGTTGGCAATCGGCGTTGCAGCTTTTGCAATTTCGATCTTCGGCCTAGCGATCTTCGTCGGCGTGCTGAATCATCTCAATGGCGAAACCCGCAACGGGCTGCTGGCGCACGCTGTGGCGGCACCGCACGCAGCGATGCGGTAGCTCGCTACTCGCCCCAGGCGCGGAAGGCTTCCTCGAAGGCGCGCTGACCGGGCGTGCCTTTTTCCACCGCCAGGATGGCGCGCTTGCCGCTGGTGTAGACGACCGGAATGTCGAGCCAGTCGCGATCCTTGAGCATCTGGATGTTGCGCTGCTTGTCGATGTCCACCGCCGATAGGCCAATGAGGAAATAACCGTTGGTCACCTTCACCGCCAGGCCGGCCAGCGGGACGCCGCGCGCCTGTTCGCCCGATTTCATCAGCACGCCTGGCACATTGCCGATGCCGCCCTGATCGAAATCCGCCGGCAGCGTAAACTGGACCTCGATAGTGTGGCTGGCCGGCAGCGCTTTGTCGGTGTTGCGCCGCAGCGACCAGGTCATACGCATGTGGCGCTCGGGGATCTCGACGTCGGCGCGCACCGTCAATTCCGGCGCCAGCCCCTGCCCGGGCGAAACGGTTTCAGTGCGCCAGATCGCCGAGCCCACGTAACGCTTGCCCTTGGGGTCGCCCGGCTCCTCGTCGTAGAGCACGACCTTCTGCGCCACCGCAGCGGCCGGCGCCGTGGCAGTCTTGGAAGCGGTATTACTCTCGCCGATGCGGTCGGCGATTTTCGGGCGGGTGGGTGGCGGCGTTGCCGGGCGCGGCTTCGGCGCCGTAGCACTGCGCAGGCTCGCTACCATCGTCAAGATCGTCTTGCGCTGCCAGTAGCCGGCACCGGCAAGCCCTGCAATCACCAAGAGCAGCAGCACCAGCTTGACGATGCGGCCACGCGAGCGAACCGGTGGGGCATAGGACTCGTGGGCGTCGTAGGACGGCGTCGGCTGCAACGGGCCCTCGGGCCGTTCGTGCGCCCGCGGCCACGCCGGCGGCGGCGCCTCCTCGATCAAGTCCGGCTCGCTAACCGGCGCATTGTCAGTCGCGGGCGGCTCGAAATAATGCACATCGGGGCCGGCCCGGCCCTCGTCGACGCGCGGCCGCTGATCGTCGGGCATGGCCTCGTAAAATTCGCGCGCCGACCGGCGTGCGTGTGCCGCGGCAGCGCCCAAATTGTCGGCTTCGGCCATGGTTTCGCGGAAACCGCGTATTCCCTCGTCACGTGGCACGGGCGGGTGCGCTTGCGGTGCACCGGTCTGTTCGTCCGGCCATGCACGTTTGGTAGCGTCGGCCTCGACCTTGCGGATTGCCTCCTCCAGCGCCAGCCGCTCGCGCGTGATGTCGGATTCCTCGAGCGGGGGATCGACGCCGCGCAACTGGTTGACCAGCGCCGCGCGCGCGCGCTCATACAGTACGCGGCGGTTCTCGCCGGTATTGCTTTCGAGGCCGGCGACGGCACGGGAGATCAGCGGATGATAATCAGCCATTGCATGTCACGTGAACTAACTTCTTGTCCTTTTTTCGCCGCATCTTACTCGAAAGGGTTCTTCATCAGAATGGTGTCCTCGCGCTCCGGGCTGGTCGAGAGCAGCGCCACCGGGCAGCCGACCAGCTCCTCGATTCGGCGCACGTATTTTATGGCCTGCGCCGGCAATTGCGCCCAAGAACGAGCGTGCGCGGTCGGCTCTTTCCAGCCGGCAATGGCCTCGTAGATCGGCTCCACCCGCGCCTGCGCCCGCTCGCCGGCCGGCAGGTAGTCGATAGTGCGGCCGTCGAGCTTGTAGCCGGTGCAGACCTTGATCTCGTCGAAGCCGTCGAGAATGTCGAGCTTGGTGAGTGCCAGCCCATCGATGCCGCAGGTCTGCACGGTCTGGCGAACCAGTACGGCGTCGAACCAGCCGCAGCGGCGCGCGCGGCCGGTGACGGTGCCGAATTCGCGGCCGCGCTCGCCGAGCATCCGGCCAACCGGGTTGTCCATCTGATCGGTCGGAAATGGGCCAAGACCCACGCGCGTGGTATAGGCCTTGCAGATGCCGAGCACGTAGTCGATTGCGTTGGGCCCGAGCCCGGAGCCGGTCGCCGCCTGCGCCGCCACGGTGTTGGACGAGGTCACGTAGGGATAAGTGCCGTGATCGATGTCGAGCAGAGCGCCTTGCGCGCCCTCGAACAGAATGCGCTTGCCCTCGCGCCGCTTGGTGTCGAGCAGCGACCAGACCGAATCCATATAGGGCAGCACTTTCGGCGCCACCGCAGCGAGCGCTTCGTAAACGGCGGCCGGTTTGATCTCGGCCAGATCGTGGCCGCGGCGCAGCGCATTGTGGTGGGCGAGCAGCCGGTCGATCTTACCGCCGAGCGCCGGCAAGTCGGCGAGATCCATGAAACGGATGGCGCGGCGGCCGACCTTGTCCTCATAGGCCGGGCCGATGCCGCGCTTGGTGGTGCCAATCCGGGTAGCTGCATCGTCGGCCTCGCGTACCGCTTCGAGCTCGCGATGCAGCGGCAGGATCAATGGGGCGTTTTCGGCGATGCGGAGATTGTCCGGGGTCACCCTGATGCCTTGTTTTTCGAGCTGGGCGATCTCGTCGATGAGCGCCTGCGGATCGACTACCACGCCGTTGCCGATGATCGAGAGCTTGCCGCCGCGAACGACGCCCGACGGCAGCAGCGACAGCTTGTAGGTGGTGCTGTCGATCACCAACGTATGGCCCGCATTATGGCCGCCCTGGAAGCGGACGACGATGTCGGCCTGTTCGGATAGCCAGTCGACGATCTTGCCCTTGCCTTCGTCGCCCCACTGGGACCCGACTACTACCACATTGGCCATGCGGACTGCTTCCCTCCGCCAGCGCCCGGACACTTGCACCGGATGAAGCCGGCCAAGTCCACCTTCGGATAAAGGAAGCAGCGGGCCGAGGCAAGGCCCGCCGGCCCCGCGCGCCCTTTCAAGCGCTTGATCCTGCGTCGTTATTTCTAAAATGCAGCGGCTTGGCCTGCTGCACCTGCGGCAACGCGCGCACCTGGGCCAGTACCACGTCCGGCAATTCGCCGTCGATCTCAATCAGCGCAATGGCATTGCCGCCGGGCGCCTCGCGGCCGACATGGAAAGTAGCGATGTTGATGCCCGCCTCGCCCAGCGTTGAGGAGAATTTGCCGATGAAGCCGGGTTTGTCGAAATTGGTGATGTAAATCATCGACGGGCCGAATTCGGCGTCCATGCGGATGCCCTTGATATTGACGATGCGCGGGCGGCCGTCGGCAAACACCGTGCCGGAGACCGAGCGGGTCTGTTTTTCGGTCACGATTGTCACCGTGATCAGGCTTTCGTAGTCGCCGACCGTCTCGCGCGTGGTTTCCTCCACCGCCATGCCGCGCTCGCGCGCCAGGATCGGCGCCGACACAACGTTGACGTCACCCAGCATCGGCCGCAGCAGACCGGACAAGGCCGCTGAGGTGAGCGCCTTGATGTTCATGTGCGCCACCGCACCTTCGTAGGTGATGTGCACTTCCTTGATCGGATTTTCGGTGAGCTGGCCGGCGAAGGAGCCGAGCTTCTCGGTCAGCGAGACGAACGGCTTGAGCTTGGGCGCCTCCTCGGCGCTAATAGAGGGGAAGTTGACAGCATTGGAGATAGCGCCGCGCAACAGATAGTCCGACATCTGCTCGGCGACCTGCAGCGCGACGTTTTCCTGTGCCTCGCTGGTGGCGGCGCCAAGATGCGGCGTGCACACCACGTTTGGCAGGCCGAATAGCGGACTTGTCGTGGCGGGCTCGGTAACGAAGACGTCGAAGGCGGCGCCGGCGATCTGGCCGGATTGCAGCGCCGCGGCGATAGCCGCTTCGTCCACCAGCCCGCCGCGCGCGCAATTGATGATGCGCGCACCCTTCTTCGTCTTCGCGATGGCGGCGGCGTCGATGATGTTCCTGGTCTTGTCGGTGAGCGGCGTATGCAAAGTGATAAAATCGGCGCGCTTGAACAGCTCGTCGAGCTCGACCTTCTCGACGCCGATTTCGGTCGCGCGCTCATGCGATAGGAACGGGTCATAGGCAATCACCTTCATCTTCAAGCCGATCGCGCGGTCAGCGACGATCGAGCCGATGTTGCCGCAGCCGATTATGCCGAGCGTCTTGCTGAAGATCTCGACGCCCATGAATTTGTTCTTTTCCCATTTGCCGGCGCGAGTCGAGAGGTCGGCCTCCGGGATCTGGCGCGCCAGCGCCAGCATCAGCGAAACGGCATGTTCCGCGGTGGTGATGGAATTGCCGAACGGCGTGTTCATCACGATGATACCCTTCGCCGTCGCTGCAGCAATGTCCACGTTGTCGACGCCGATGCCGGCGCGGCCGATCACCTTCAGGTTTTTCGCCCTTTCAATAATTTTGGGCGAGACCTTGGTGGCCGAGCGGATGGCGAGGCCGTCGAAGGCGCCGATAGTTTCGGCAAGCTTTTCCTTGTCCTTGCCGAGCGCGGGCTGGAAATCGACCTCGATGCCGCGATTCTTGAAGATCTGCACGGCGGCGGGCGAGAGAGCGTCGGAGATAAGTACTTTGGGCATAGCTCAAGCCGCCTTCGGCAGCGCCGCTTTCGTTTGCGCGAAGGCCCAGTCGAGCCAGGCCGTGAGCGCCTCAACGTCGCTTGTCTCCACCGTCGCCCCGCACCAGATGCGCAGGCCCGGCGGCGCGTCGCGGTAATAGGCGATGTCATAGGCGACGCTTTCTTTCTCCAACAGCGCGGCGAGCGACTTGGCGAAGGCCGCCTGCTCGTCGGCCTTAAGCCGCGTCACCGCCGCATCGACCACCTTCAGACACACCGAGGTGTTGGAGCGTTCATTGGCGTTGACGGCGAGATGATCGACCCAGTGCGTGCGCTTCACCCAGTCAGCGATCGCCTTGGCGTTGGCGTCGGAGCGCGCGACAGTGCCAGCAAGCCCGCCGACCGACTTCGCCCAGGCCAGTGCGTCGAGATAATCCTCCACGCACAGCATGGACGGCGTGTTGATGGTCTCGCCGGCGAAGATGCTGTCGTTGAGCTTGCCGCCTTTGGTCAGGCGGAAGATCTTGGGCAGCGGCCAGGCCGGCTTATGGCCCTCCAGCCGCTCGACCGCGCGGGGCGAGAGGATCAGCATGCCATGCGCGCCCTCCCCGCCCAGCGCTTTTTGCCAGGAGAAGGTGGCGACATCGAGCTTCGACCAATCGAGCCTTTGCGCGAAGGCCGCCGAGGTGGCATCGCAGATCGTCAGCCCTTCGCGGTCGGCCGCAATCCAGTCGCCGTTTGGCACGCGCACGCCGGAGGTGGTGCCATTCCAGGTGAAGACGACGTCGGTGGAAAAATCGATTTTATGGAGCTTGGGCAGCTCGCCATAGGGCGCTTTCAACACCGTGATGTTTTTTAGCTTCAATTGTTTTTCGACGTCGGTGAGCCAGCCTTCGCCGAATGATTCCCAGGCCAACATGGTGACCGGCCGCGCGCCCAGAAGCGACCACAGCGCCATCTCCACCGCGCCGGTATCGGAGGCCGGCACGATGCCGA
>CAZLWN010000117.1:0-12139 GCA_964563195.1 uncultured Undibacter sp.
TGGCTGGGCTGAGTGGAGCGGTCAGCCGCAATGAACCATCGCCAAAATATTCGGATCCGACGCGGTGTGCCGGTAGCATGAACGGAAGCGACACCGATGCCAGAATGTGGTCGACTGTGAGGCGGCACCGTAGACCGTGTCTGCGCGCGCGTTGCCACTCCGCTATGTCGCTGCGCCCTTCGATAAATGTGATCGCTATGCCGCGGCTGTAGCTTGATGCGGTAATACCGATCGCCCGCAATTGGTTCTTCTCGATTGCATCGCTTAGAAGCGACAAATCAAGCTGACGGTTCAGAAGCCGTGCCAGCGGTTCATTATCCAAAAACGATTTTGGATTGGTAATGCCCCGCCCGCCGGAGGCCAATGAAAACAGCCAGCGCAGGGCGGACGCTGTGATCGTTGCAAGATCGGTCCGATACACATTTTTCGTACGGAGCTGCGACCACATCACGACAAGTGACCTGGCAGCTGTTTTAAATTCGTCCGCGCGGCAACCAATGACCGCGGCATTGATTGCGCCCACGGACGCACCAACGACAACCGGAAATGGATTTCGGTCAACGGGAATAAGATCTGAAATCGCTTTCAAGACGCCGACTTGATAGGCGCCACGTGCGCCACCGCCGGGCAATACGAGGCCTACGCATGCCCCCGGTTGCATCGCAAAATCTTGATTGGAAGCCATATCGCGATCGTTGGTTCCCGGCGCGATGGTTTAACGCGAGCGCAGTACAATAGAGCGTGGCAGAGTGGCAGAATCACTGTGTACGACAACCTTCAACGGCCTACTGCAATAAACTCGACCCGTAACGGAAATTCCGCCGCTGTGGAAAACGGGCGGCAAGCAAAGACGCTCATCGCTGCGGCTTGAGGATTGCCCAGCCCACCGTGACATTTCCGGGCCCGCGCCGGTAGGGAAGCTTCAGCGGCGGCTGCAGCAGAGCGCCGGCTGCGACCGTCTCAAACTGTTTCGGCAGGGCGTGCGGATCGCCGGTGGTCCATACCACCACCGCGCCGCGGCGCTTCAGATCGGCAAGATCGATCCACGGTGCGCGCTTGGGTTCGCCATCGACCAGAACGCGCGGCTGGCTCGGCGAATAGTGCGCGAGATTGCCGCCGTCCCACATGGTGCCGATCACGTAAGCCGGCGGCTTGCCGGTCGCCGATTGGTAGCGCTGCGAGATCTCGCGCCCGAGGCTACCGCCCGGGAAGAACACCGCCCGGTAGCGGTGGTCGAAGCGCGGCATCACGTCGTAATTGGTGAAGAAGGCGAGTGCCAGGCACACAAACACGATGGCCCAGGTGGCAACGATGCGCGCCAGCAGCAATCCCTCGATCAGGCGGCGGGCGCTCAGCACCAGCCACAGGCCGAGGAACAGCCAGAGCGGATAGCCCCACATGGCGATCACGCCGCGACCGCTTAACCCCGACATCGCCAGTATCGTTGCGACTGGGCCGAAGGTGAGCCAGGTCACGATGCGGTAATCGAAGCTGTCTGCCTGCGGTTCGGCTGCCGTCTCGTCTGTCTTGCGGCGCGCGACGAACAGTGGCGCCGCGATCAGCAGCGACGGAATTATGAAAAACAATTGGCCGGCCGCGAATTGCAGTGGATGCCAGAGATGGTCGTACCAGCCGCGCGGCAGCACCGCGCGGTGCTCGGCATAGGCCAGCGGCAGGAAATCGGTCTTCACCAGCCACACCAAATGCGGTGCCACCGTGATCAGCGCCAGCGCGCCCGCAATGTAGGGACCCGGTGTGGTGAACACCTTGCGCGCGTCGCGGTCGACCAGCACGAACAGGGCCATTGGCGCCGCTAGCACCACCACGAAATATTTTGCCCAAAGCGATAGCCCCAGCGCCAGCCCGAGCAGCAGCCAGTCGGTGAGCTGGCGGCGGCGCAGCGCGCGGTGGAAGGCAAAGCCCGCCAGCGCCCAGAACGGTAGCTGGATGACGTCGTGGTTGAATTTGGCGGCGTTGTAGTTGAGGTAATGCAGGCCGTCGATGATCAGCACTGAAACGAGCGCACCGGTCGCCCCGACCAGCGGCCGTGCCGTTGCATAAACCAGGGCGAAGGCCGCCACCACGGCTAATTCGGCCAGCAGGTAATAGGCGAAGTCGTGCCCCACCAGCCGGTAGGCGATCTGCACCAGCCACCAGGGCAGGGGCGGCAGCTTGTCATAGCCAAGCTGCCACTCACGCCCGTAGATCAGCGCCTCGATCAGGTCGAGCGGCAGGTTGGGATAAAGCAGCGCCGGCAACGCGGTCCAGACCGCGGCGTGCAGCCCTAAGAAAGCGGCGAAAGCCCGCCCCGGAGAGGCGGCTAGCCAGGCCAGCCGGCCGGAGTGGCCGGATGCCGATAATGCCGCGTTTCCAGGTGCCATGGGGCCTCAAGTTGCTGCCCCGCGGGGCGAATTGCCGTTATCATATCAGGACTTCAAGGTTGCGCGGACACAGCGTCTCATGAACATTGTTGCCCGGCAGGGCGAATCGGGTCCGCCGGCCTAAGATCGTGTCTGCCCGGCGCAGGCCGCCCAGGAATCGTCGCATGGTCCGCATCAGCGCCATCTTCATCGCGGTCTGCATGGTGCTCATCGCTGCATCGGTCGGCGCCGTGCTCTATATCGCGTTCGGGATCGATATCCGCAGCTCGGCGATCATCGCGGTGGCGGTGCTGGCCGCCATGATGTTGTACAGCACCGTCAACAGCCGCCTGCGCGACCGCCGCGCGCTCGGCCACCAGATCGCCGATTTGTCGCGCGGCACCGCCGACCTCGCTCGCCAGGTGGTGGAGATTTCCCGTCGGCTCAATGCCATTGAACCCCGAGTCGAAAAGGGGGTAGAGCGCGCGCGTGGCGCCGTCGAGCCGCTGTCGCGCGAGATCGGCGAGCTCGGCGTGCTGGTGCGCCAGATCGCCGAAACGGTCGCCTCCCATGCCACCGCCCTGCAGAATCAGGGTGGCGGGCCGGCGCCGGCAGCCGCGCCGATACCGGCTGCCGTCGCGTCCGCGCTCGACAATGCGCTCAATTTGAGCGAGAGCGATGCCGTCGGCGGCGGGCGCAGCTTCCAGGGCATGAGCCGCGAAGATATCGCCGATCAGGTCATCAAGGCGATCGATGCCGGCCGCATCGATCTCTATTTGCAGCCGATCGTCACCCTACCGCAGCGCAAGGTTCGTTCCTACGAGGCGTTGTCGCGGCTGCGTACCGAGGACGGCGAAGTCATTCCGGCCGTCGACTTCATCGACATCGCCGAAAGCGTCGGGCTGCTGCCGAAGATCGACAATCTTTTGGCGTTCCGCTGCGTGCAGGTGCTCCGCCGCCTGCAACTGAAGAGCCGCGACGTCGCCTTGTTCTGCAATATCAGCGCGAGGACGCTGACCGATCCCGCCTACTTCAAGCAGTACCTTGATTTCATGGACGCCAATCGCGCGCTGGCGCCCTCGCTGATCTTCGAATTCAGCCAGAACGCCTATCGCTTGTTCGGGCCGATCGAGCAGGAAAGCCTGGCGGCGCTCGCCGAGCGCGGCTTCCGTTTCTCCATGGATCACGTTTCCGACCTGCGCATGGAGCCGAAAGACCTGGCCGATCGTTGGTTCCGCCACCTGAAAGTGCCGGCCAGCCTTCTGCTCGGCCAGTCGAAAGGCGCGCAGAGCGATATCCACGCGGAAGATCTCGCCGATCTCTTGGCGCGCTCGGGTATCGATCTCATCGCCGAGCGCATCGAAGCCGAGGGCGTGGTAATCGACCTGCTCGACTACGACGTGCGCTTCGGGCAGGGCTTCCTGTTCTCAGCCCCGCGGCCTGTGCGGGCCGAGGCTTTGCAGACGGGCGCGGGCGCGGCCGATGCGGCAAAGCCGGCCAGCGATACGGCGAGTCCGTTCATCGCTACCGCGGCGGGCGGCATCGGCTGAGCGGCTGCGCTATAGTCTCTTGCCATGAGCGCCGCCCTGCCGTCCCTGATTGCGCATTTCTCCCAGCTTGCGCCCGGCTACGACGCGCTGCTGTGCGATGTTTGGGGCGTGGTGCATAACGGCGTCGCCGCGTTCCCCGAGTCGTGCGACGCGCTCATGCGCATGCGCGCGCGCGGCGGCGTGGTGGTGCTGATCACCAATTCACCGCGACCGAGCGAGCAGGTCGGCCGCCAGCTCGCAAGGCTGCACGTTCCCCCGGAGACCTACGACGCCATCGTCTCCTCCGGCGACGTCACCCGCAGCGTGATTGAGGCACGCCGCGGCCAAAGCCTGTTCCACATGGGCCCCGAGCGCGACCGCTCCATCTTTACCGGACTCGACGTGCGTTTCGCGCCGCTGGAGAGCGCGGGCTATGTGGTTTGCTCGGGGCTCGATGACGACGACGTGGAGACGCCGGACGACTATCGCGGCCGACTGGAGACCATGCTGAAGCGCAAGGTATTCCTAGTCTGCGGCAATCCCGACGTGGTGGTGGAGCGCGGCGACCGCCTGGTCTATTGCGCGGGCTCAATCGCCGATCTCTACGCCACCATGGGCGGCGAGGTGCTCTATGCCGGCAAGCCATATCGGCCGATCTACGACATGGCGCTCAAAAAGGCCGAAACCGCCGCCGGCCGCAAAATCGCACTCGACAAGGTACTGGCGGTTGGCGATTCCGTGCGCACCGATCTGAAAGGCGCGCGCACACTCGGTGTCGATTTCCTGTTCGTGACGTCAGGCATTCACGCCGAGGAGCTGGGCGGGCGCGAGCGGCCGGACGCCGCGGCGCTGAGCGCGACATTTGCCGCCGCCGGCGAAATGCCGAAAGCGGTGATGCGGCACGGGGTGTGGTCACTACCCTGGCGCCGCCCCGCCCCCGCGCGGGGCGCGCCCCCGAGCCGGGATCCATAACCCCGGTGATCAAGATGCGGACAGACAGGGGTTATGGGTCCCCGCTTTCGCGGGGACGACAGAATTGAAATCAGGCAGCCGGCGCGTCGGCGTCCGGGAACACCGCTTCGATCTTGGTCTTGAGCGTCTGTACGTTGAAGGGCTTGACGATGTAGTTCGATGCGCCCGCCTTCCTGGCCGCGATCACGTTCTCGGTCTTCGATTCCGCCGTCACCATGATGAACGGCGTCGAATAGAGGCTGGGATCGTTGCGCACCTGCTGCAGCAGGTCGTAGCCGGTCATCGGCTCCATGTTCCAGTCGGAGATTACCAGGCCGTATTTGCGCTCGTGCATCTTGGCGAGCGCGACCGAACCGTCGCAGGCGTCGTCGATGTGCTCGAAGCCGAGCTGCCGGAGCAGGTTGCGGATGATTCGCACCATCGTGTTGTAGTCGTCCACCACCAGAACCGGTATTGTGAGGTCGACAGCCATGGCGAAATGCCCGTATGGGCTCCCCTGGAAGCAGTGGCGCAAGCTAGCAATCGCCTTTGAATAACCGGTTAATTTGAAAATTTATTAACCGCGCGCTAACCGTATGCCCGCCCGAACAAGCGGCCTGCCGCGAAAATGAGCACAGCCCCGTGAGCGATCCCGACCGCAACCATCCGGCCGTCACATGAACAGGCCTGGCGCGCCAAGGTTCCACGTGGTGCGCGGGGGTGCGCAGGGCATCGACCCGGGCGCGCTCGCCGGCGCGGTGATCGCAATCGGCAATTTCGACGGCGTGCACCGCGGCCACCGCGCAGTGATCGCCGCCGCGCGCGAGCGGGCCCAGTCGCTTGCCCGCAAGACCGCGGCCCTGACCTTCGTACCGCATCCGCGGCTGTTCCTGCGGCCGCAAGACGCGCTGTTCCAGTTGTCGAGCGAACGCAACAAGCTGCGCCTGTTGGCGGCGACCGGCCTCGATGGCGCCATCGTCATGACCTTCGACGCGGCGCTGGCCGCGACCTCGGCCGAGGACTTCATCGAGCGCATCCTGGTCGGGCGCCTGGGCATCGGCGGCGCGGCGATCGGCTTCGATTTCCATTTCGGGAAAAACCGCACCGGCTCGCCCGATTTTTTGGCCGCGCAAGGTGCACAGCGCGGCTTTGCGGTCGACATCGTGCCGCCGCTGGAAAACGAGGGCCGCCCGGTGTCCTCGGGCGCGGTGCGCAACGCGCTCGCCGCCGGTCGGGTGGTGGAGGCGGCGGAGCTGTTGGGCGTGCCCTGGTTCGTGTCGGGCGAGGTCATCCACGGCGACAAGCGCGGACGCGCGCTCGGCTTTCCGACCGCAAATTTGCGGCTCGATCCGGGCTGCGGTCTCAAGCACGGCATCTACGCGGTGCGCGTCGGCGTCGGGGGCAAGCGGCTCGACGGCGTGGCGAACTTCGGCCGCCGCCCGACGTTTGACGACGGCGCGCCGCTCTTAGAGGTCTTCCTGTTCGATTTCGACGACGATCTTTATGGGGAGGTTATCGACGTTGCCTTCATCGGCTGGATCCGCCACGAGCAGAAATTCGAATCAATCGAGGCGCTCCAGCGCACCATGCTGGTCGATTCCGCCCAGGCACGCGACGCGCTTTCCCGCGCCGGCGGCGCGTTTCCAATGTTGGGTGACATTTAACCAATCGGCCTGCTACATAGCCCGCCATGTCCACGCCGAAGCGCGATTATTCCGAGACGCTGTTCCTGCCGCAGACGGATTTCCCCATGCGCGCCGGCCTGCCGCAGCGCGAGCCGGAGATCCTTAAAGCTTGGGAGCAGGCCGGGCTCTACGGGCAATTGCGCGCGGCTGCCAAGGGCAAAGAGAAATTCATCCTGCACGACGGCCCGCCTTACGCCAACGGCCCGATCCACATCGGCACCGCGCTCAACAAGATCCTCAAGGATCTGGTGACGCGTAGCCAGCAGATGCTCGGCTTCGATTCCAACTACGTGCCGGGCTGGGACTGCCACGGGCTGCCGATCGAATGGAAGATCGAGGAAGAACACTACCGCGCCAAGAACAAGAAGAAACCGGACCTCACCGATCCGGCGGCCATGATCGCGTTCCGCCAGGAGTGCCGCGCCTATGCCGAGCACTGGCTCAATGTGCAGCGCGAGGAATTCAAGCGCCTCGGCGTCGAGGGCGACTGGGCGCACCCGTATACCACCATGGCGTTCTTCGCCGAGGCGCAGATCGCGCGCGAGCTGATGAAGTTCGCCGCCAACGGCCTGCTGTACCGCGGCTCCAAGCCGGTGATGTGGAGCGTGGTGGAGAAGACGGCGCTCGCCGAGGCCGAGGTCGAATATGAGGACTACACCAGCGATCAGGTGTGGGTGAAGTTTCCGGTGTCTCACATTCCGATGGGACCACCAAGTAGTCGGCTAGACCCAAGCAAGCCGATGCCTGCGATGCATCCAATGCTTCCTGAGAATACGTCAGTTGTAATTTGGACGACGACTCCTTGGACATTGCCGGGAAACCGTGCAGTAGCCTTTTCGTCGAAGATCCAATATGCCCTTTACAGAGTTGAGGCGGCTCCGCCTGACAATTGGGCTAAAGTGGGCGACTATTATATTCTCGCAAAGAAACTTGCTGACGACGTTTTTAAGCAAGCGCGTGTTATTGAATACAAACAGTTTGATGATATTTCTCCAAGGACTCTTTCAGAACTCATACTCCAGCACCCACTTGCCAACTTTCAAGTCGGGTACGGCTTTAGCGTTCCGTTGCTCGACGGTGACCATGTCACTGACGACACAGGGACCGGTTTCGTTCATACGGCACCCGGGCATGGCCGAGAGGACTTCGAAATCTGGACAGAGAATGCGCGAAGTCTGCAAGAACGCAATATCAAGACGGCCATCCCTTACACCGTCGACGAAAACGGCGCCTTCACCGCGGCCGCGCCCGGCTTCACGGGAAAACGCGTCATCAACGACAAGGGCGAGAAGGGCGACGCCAACGAGGCGGTGATCAAGGCATTGATCGACGCACACATGCTGATCGCGCGTGGCCGCCTCAAGCACCCGTATCCGCACAGCTGGCGCTCGAAGAAGCCGGTGATCTTCCGCAATACGCCGCAGTGGTTTATCGCCATGGACAAGGATATCGACAAGCCCGCCGATACGCTGCGTGCGCGCGCGCTGCACGCCATCAAGGCCACGCGCTGGGTGCCGCCGCAGGGCGAGAACCGCATCACCGGCATGATCGAAAGCCGCCCCGATTGGGTGATCTCGCGCCAGCGCGCCTGGGGCGTGCCGATCGCCGTGTTCATCAAGGAAAATCCGGACGGCTCGGTCGACATCCTGCAGGACCCCGAGGTGGAGGTGCGCATCGTCGAGGCCTTCGAGCAGGAGGGCGCCGATGCCTGGTACGCGCCCGGCGCGCGCGAGCGCTTTCTTGGAAAGCGCGCCGGCGAGGGCTGGCAGAAGGTCGACGACATTTGCGACGTCTGGTTCGACTCCGGCTCGACGCACGCTTTCGTGCTGGAAGACCCGGTTCATTTCCCGCAGCTCGCCGGCATCAAGCGCAGGGCGGACGGCGGCCGCGACACGGTGATGTATCTGGAAGGCTCCGACCAGCACCGCGGCTGGTTTCACTCGTCGCTACTCGAAAGTTGCGGCACCCGCGGACGCGCGCCCTACGACGTCGTCGTCACCCACGGCTTCACGCTCGCCGAAGACGGCCGCAAGATGTCCAAGTCGCTCGGCAACACCGTCGCGCCGCAGGACGTGATCAAGCAGTCCGGCGCCGATATCCTGCGGCTGTGGGTGGCGTCGGCCGATTATTGGGACGACCAGCGCATCGGCCCCGAGATTCTTAAGACCACGACCGACACCTACCGTAAGCTGCGCAACACCGTGCGCTGGATGCTGGGCTCGCTTGCGCATTTGCACGAGGACGAGTGCGTCAAGCCGGAAAAAATGCCGGAGCTGGAGCGGCTGATGCTGCATCGGCTGGCCGAGCTCGACTTAGGCGTGCGCAAGGCTTACGCCGAATTCGACTACAAGCGCGTCTTTGCAGCGCTCAACGGCTTCATGACCTCGGATCTCTCCGCGTTCTATTTCGACATCCGCAAGGATGCGCTCTATTGCGATCCCGTTTCGTCGGTTAAGCGCAAGGCTTGCCTCAGCGTGCTCGATCATCTGTTCCGCTGCACGGTGGTGTGGCTCGCGCCCCTGCTGTGCTTCACCGCCGAGGAGGCTTGGGCTTCGCGCTACGGGGCCGACGCCAAGTCCGTACATCTCGAACTGTTCCCCGACGTGCTCGCCGCCTGGCGCGACGACCGGCTGGCCGAGAAATGGCGCAAGGTGCGCGAGTTGCGCCGCGTCGTCACCGGCGCGCTGGAGATCGAGCGCGCGCACAAGCGCATCGGCTCGTCGCTGGAGGCGCATCCGATCGTGCACGTTTCGAACGAGGAGCTTTACGAAGCGGTGCTCGACGTCGATCTTGCCGAGGTCTGCATCACCTCCGCGGCGACACTCGTTGAAGGCGAAGGCCCCGCCGATGCTTTCCGCCTAGCCGACGTCGCCGGCGTCGCCGTGGTGCCCAATCTCGCCGAAGGCACCAAATGCGCGCGCTCGTGGAAAATCCTCACCACCATCGGCGCCGATCCCGAATTCCCCGATGTCTCGCCGCGCGATGCCCGGGCGTTGCGCGAATGGGAAGCCATGCGCAAGGCGGCGGAGTGAATGGCTTCTCATTATTTTTACGGCCCGCTCACCCGCTTCGGCTTGCTCGTCGCAGCGATGGCCTGCGCCGTCGACCAGGCCAGCAAGCTCTATCTGCTGTTCGTGTTCGATATCGCCGCCAACGGCCCGGTGCGGCTCGGGCCGTTCTTCGATATCGTCCTCACCCGCAACACTGGCATCAGCTATGGCCTGTTCCAGACCGAAGGCGCCTTCGGCCAGGGGGTGCTGCTGGCGGTCAAGACGCTGGCCGTGGTGCTGCTGTGGGTATGGCTTTCGCACGCGCGCGGCCGGCTTGCGGCCCTTTCCCTCGGCCTCATTATTGGCGGCGCGGTTGGCAATGCCATCGACCGGCTGGCCTATGGCTGGGTCGCCGATTTCGTGTTTTTTCACATTTCGGCGGCCGAATGGCGGTTTAGCTGGTATGTTTTTAACCTAGCGGACGTAGCCATCGTTGCCGGGGTCATCGGCCTGCTGTATGAATCGCTGGTAGGGGACCGCGCCGCAAAAGCGCCCTGATCCGCCGATATTTCAGGGCCAGGACATCGAATTCCTTGGGGATTTGAGGGCAAGAGGCCACGACCGGATGAACGCCATGCGTCCGACACGCCTGACGACGAAGTCGTACATGAGCGCCGCCTTTGGGCTCGCGCTGGCCGGCTTGCTGGCTATTCCGGCGCCGGCTCGCGCAGAAGACGACAGCGTTCCGCTCGATACCCAGATCATGCGCAATATCATGTCGAGTCTCGGCCTGCAAAGCCAGGACGGGGCGGATATCCGATACGAAGAGCGGCCCCCGCTCGTCCTTCCTTCCGACTATAGCTTGCCTGCCCCCAGGAAGGCCGACGCCGCGGTCAACAATCCGGCCTGGCCGAAGGACCCCGATGTGACACGCGCCAAGATGCTGAAGGAGCTCCGGAACACCGGCACCACCACCGACCAGATCGAGCGCGAATCCCATCCGTTGCGGCCGGATGAGATGACCCCGGGCCGCAAATATGCGCCTCGCATGCGCCAGCACCGCACGGTCGAGAATCCCAGCATCGGCGCCGACGGCACCGATCGTCTGCGCCCGTCGGAACTCGGCTACAATGGCGGGCTGTTCGGCCTAATGTTCAGCAGAAAGGACGAGGATAAGGCGAACGCCCACTTCACCGGCGAGCCGCCGCGTGTCTCGCTGACCGAGCCGCCGCCCGGCTATCAGACGCCGTCGCCGGATCAGCCCTACGGCATCGGCAAAGCTGCTCCGCCGAAGGCGGATAATTCCTACGTCACCCGTGGTGAGTACAACAAAGACCAAAACTGACCGCGCGGTATTGGCGTCGATCCGATTAATTTCGTGCGTACTGTCGGCGTGACCGCGCGTGGGGCGCAACAACCAGGGCTGCAAGGTTCCGATCGTGATTTTCAGACAAAACGTCTTCCTCGCCGTCGCGGCCATGCTCGCGGCGGCGCTTGCCGCACCCGCACTCGCCGCTGGTAAGGCCGCCGGCAATGTCGCCGACTTTACGCTCAACAACGGTCTCGAACTGGTCGTCATCCCCGATCATCGCGCGCCGGTCGTCACCCACATGATCTGGTACAAGGTCGGCGCCGCCGATGAGACGCCGGGCAAGTCAGGTCTGGCGCATTTCCTCGAGCACTTGATGTTCAAGGGCACCGCCAAGCATCCGGCCGGGCAATTCTCGCGCGCCGTTTCCCACGTTGGCGGGCAGGAGAACGCGTTCACCTCCTACGACTACACCGGCTATTACCAGCGCGTGCCGAGCGAACAGCTCAAGACCGTGATGGAGTTCGAAGCCGACCGCATGACCGGCTTGCGGCTGACCGACGAGATCGTGTTGCCCGAGCGTGACGTCATTCTCGAGGAGCAGAACCAGCGCGTCCGCAACAATCCGCGCGCGCGGCTGTCCGAGCAAGTCGACGCCGCGCTGTTCCTCAATCACCCCTATGGCAAGCCGGTGATCGGCTGGCGCCACGAGATGGAGCAACTCAGCCGCGACGACGCCATCGGCTTCTACCGCCACTTCTATGGTCCCAACGGCGCGATGGTGGTGATCGCCGGTGACATCGAGCCGCAAGCGGCGCTCAATCTCGCGCAAGAAACCTACGGCAAGCTGAAGCGCCGCAGCAGCATCGTGCCACGCCGTCGGGCGCAGGAGCCGCCGCCGGTAGCGGTGCGCTCGCTCACGCTCGCCGACCCGCGCGTCGAACAGCCGATCATGCAGCGCTCTTATTTGGTGCCGTCGTCCAACACTGCCAAGCAAGGCGAATCGGAAGCGCTCGAAGTGCTCGCGCATCTTCTCGGCACCGGCAACAACAGCCGGCTCTATCGCGGCCTGGTGGTGGACAAGCATGTCGCGGTCAGCTCTGGCGCCTGGTACGACGGTTCGGCCCTCGACATGGCGAGGCTCGGCCTCTATGGGGCGCCACGCCAAGGCGTCACCCTGCCGCAGCTCGAAGCCGCCATCGACTCGGTGATCGCCGAGGTGATCGCCAAGGGCGTCACGCCCGAGGAACTCGAGCGAGCCAAGACCCGGCTGATCGCCGACGCGGTCTATGCCCATGACAGCCAGGCCAGCATG
>CAZLWN010000118.1:0-12080 GCA_964563195.1 uncultured Undibacter sp.
ACTGGTCGACGCCGGCGATCGTGCTGGAGAAGATCATCCGCTACGAGGCGGTGCATGCGATCCACGACTGGGAAGATCTGCGCCGGCGCATCGATCCGCCCGATCGGCGCTGCTACGCCTTCTTCCATCCCGCGCTGGTCGACGACCCGTTGATCTTCGTCGAGGTGGCGCTCACCCGCGACATCCCGCCCGCGATCGCGCCTATCCTCGCCACCGAGCGCGAGGTGAGCGACGGCGAGAGGAACCGCACCGCGGTGTTCTACTCGATCTCCAACTGCCAGCGCGGGCTTTCCGGCGTCTCTTTCGGCAACTTCCTGATCAAGCAGGTGGTCGAGGAAATCAGCCGCGAGATGCCGAAGCTTTCGACCTTCGTGACGCTGTCGCCGCTCACCGGCTTTGCCGGCTGGCTCAAGCGCGAGCGCGAAGAGGAGAAATCGGCGGCGCTGACCGAGGCCGACAAGGCCATGCTGGCGGCGCTCGAAGAGCCGGGCTGGTGGGCGAATGCCGAGATGACCGAGCGCCTGCGCGATCCGGTGATGCGGGCGGCGGCCTGGTATCTGGTGCGCGCGCGCGGCCCACGCGGGCTGCCGGTCGACGGCGTCGCGCGTTTCCATCTCGGCAACGGCGCGCGGCTCGAGCGCATCAACTGGCTGGCCGACGTCTCGGACAAGGCGCTGGCGCAAGGCTGCGGGCTGATGGTCAATTACCTTTACGATCTCGACGACATCGAGAAGAACCACGAGGCCTATGCCGAAGGCCGTACCGTCGTTGCATCCAACGCCGTGCAGCGTTTGCTGCGTCCGCCGCTCGAGCTGGTGCCAATCGCGGGTTAGAACCTCCCGTATACGGGAATCACCGCACCGCGCGTCACTTTGTTTTCGGGCGAGGCCAGAAACAAAATCGTCGCCGCCACCTCTTCGACCTTCGGCCAGGCGTCGAAATTCGCCTTCGGCATAGCCTTGCGGTTTGCCGGCGTATCCATGATCGAGGGCGCCACCGCGTTGACCAGAATGCCGTCCTTGGCGACTTCCTCGGCAAGCGCCACGGTGAGCGCGGCGACGCCTGCCTTAGCGATCGTATAGGCCGTCATCCCGGCGCCGGCGCGCCATTCTAAGCCGGGGCGCGCCGCCACGTTGACGATGCGGCCACCGCCGGACGCGCGCATGGCGTTGACTGCTGCGTGGCAGCATAGGAAGCAGGAGATCAGATTGCTGTCGAGCTGTGCCATCAGCGCGGCCTTGTCGGTCTTGGCCACCTCGCCCATGGCGAAGCCGCCGGCAATGTGGATCGCGGCCCACGGGGTCATGCCCAGGTAAACATTGGCGACTTGCGCCTCGTCAGCCAGATCGGAAACTTTGATCAGCTTCGCCTTGCCGTCATTGCGAAACGGAAATCGCTCAGCTTCCGTCTCGTGTACGTAAGGCACCGTGCAGCTCGCGCCGGCCGCTATCAACGCACTGACCACCGCGCTACCGAGCGCGCCAGTGCCGCCGGTCACGACCGCATGCCTGCCGGAATAATCGCTCAACCGCGTCCCCGCTTGACCCGCATCGGCAGTACCTGGAGCTCGAGCCAGTTCGCCACTTCGCTCACGCGCAGCTTCTTGTCGAGCACGTTCTTGCTGACGCCGTGCCGCCAGGAGAGCCGCTTGCATTCTGGATCGCGGTCGAGCAGGTCGAGATCCTGCGCGAACATCTTCATGTCGGCTTCATCGGCAAAGAAGCCTTCGCCGATCAGTCTTGTGCCAATGCGGCGCACGATCGCCGCCAGCTCGCGCAAGGGGTATTCCGGATGATACTGCACCGCCCAGGCCACCGAGCCGTTGGTGCGAATTTCCACGCTCTGCACCGCTGACATCGCGTTGGTGGCGAGCACGGTGGTGCCCGGCGGCACAACGTCGACCTCGTCGAGGTGCACAGTCGGGGCGTTGAACACGTCGAGCTTGCCGACATACATCGGATGCTTGCGGCCGGCCTCCGTCAGGCGAATGCCGCGGCCGAAGCCGATTTCGCGGCCCTTGGGATTTTTGCGCACGCTGCCGCCGGTCGCCGCCGCGATCACTTGCAGCCCCCAGCAGGAGCCGAACACCGGCGTTCCCGTCGCCAGCGCCGCACGCACAACGTCGATCTGCCGCGTGACCTCAGGCCCGTCGTGATAGACGTGCAATGCCGAGCCGGTGATGGCGATGCCGTCATAGCCTCCCAGCGCTTCGCCGGCCGGCAGGGTCGCGGCTGGGTCGCCCGGATAGCAGATGTCCACCGCTGCCCCCGCCAGCAGCTCGCGCAGCAGGTCGGAATAGCCCTTGCTCGCCGGCACCCCACCGGCGGCCACGTGTTCGGCCGTAGTCTGCGGTGAATTGCCTTCAATGACTAGCAGGTGGGGGGAGGGCATGAGATCCGGCTTCAAAGTCCCGACGGCGGCTTAGGCGCCGCGAGGACATTGTTTACGACATATGGCTAGAACGAGGGCGTTTGGCAATCGTCACCGAATGTTGTGGTTTTCAGCGGGCTTGAGTGCGTCTGTGAAGCCGCTCATTCTGCGCGAGATTAAGCGAATCAGCAGGCAATGGCCGACTTCGATCTCGCCATCATTGGCGGCGGCATCAACGGAACCGGGCTCGCCCGCGACGCCGCCGGACGGGGACTGAGCGTGCTGCTGGTCGAGATGAATGACCTCGGCTCCGGCACCTCCTCGGCCTCTTCGAAGCTGATCCATGGGGGCTTGCGCTACCTGGAACGCGGCGCCTTCCGGCTGGTGCGCGAGGCGCTGGCTGAACGCGAAGTGCTGCTGCGCATGGCCCCGCATGTCATCCGTCCGGCGCGATTCCTGCTGCCGGCGCTCCCGCGCGGGCGCTCGGCCGTGCTGCTGCGCTTCGGCTTGTTCCTTTACGACTGGCTGGGCGCGCGCAAACTGTTGCCGGCAAGCCGCACCGTCGATCTCACCCATCACCCGCTCGGCGCGCCGCTCAAGCGCTCGTTCCACTACGGCTTTGAATATTCCGATTGTCTGGTCGACGATTCCCGCTTGGTGGTGCTCAACGCGCTTGATGCCGCCGAGCGCGGCGCCGTCATCCGCCCCCGCACCCGTTGCGTAAGGGCGGATCGGCGCGAGGATTGGCAACTGGTGCTCTTAAGTCGCGGCCACCGCGGCGTCAAAACCGCACGCGTGCTGGTTAATGCCGCCGGGCCGTGGGTCGGCGAGGTGGCCGAGACCGTGATCCGGCGGCCGCTACCGGCATCGGTACGACTGATCAAGGGCAGTCATATCGTAGTGCGCCGCCGCTTCGAGCACGATTGCGGTTATCTCTTGCAGGCGGCCGACGGGCGCGTAGTGTTTGTCCTGCCGTTTGCGCAGGAATTCACACTGATTGGCACCACCGACGAGAATTTCGTCGGCAATGTCAATTCGCCGACGGCCGATGGCGACGAGATCGTTTACCTCTGCAACACCGTAAACGAATACTTCCGCGCCAAGATCATGCCCGACGAGCTGGTGTGGGCGTTTGCCGGCGTGCGCGCGCTTCATGACGATGGCGCGGGCAAGCCCGAAGACGTCACCCGCGATTACACGCTTGCATTTGACGAGCAGCCGGACAATGCACCGCTTCTGACCATCTACGGCGGTAAGATCACCACTCATCGCAAATTGGCGGAGGCGGTGATGGCGAAGATCGGTTCTTATTTTCCGGCGCGGCCGCGCTGGACCGCCGGCTCGATATTGCCCGGCGGCGATTTTGCGCCCGACGAATTCAACACCTTAGTGGGCGCAACGATCGCGCGCTGGCCCTTTCTTTCTGCGCCGCACGCGCAGCGCCTGGTGCGGGCCTATGGAACGCGTTGCGAGCGCATTCTCGGATCCGCGCAAAGCATGGACGATCTGGGCGCCCGCTTCACCGGTGATCTCACCGGCGCCGAAGTGCGCTACCTCGTCGAGAGCGAATGGGCGCAGACCGCGGAGGACGTGCTGTACCGGCGCAGCAAGCTTGGCCTCAAGGCCACGGACGAAGAGACCGCCGCGCTCAGCCAGTTCGTCGCCTCGGTTAAGCCCCAAGTGGCGCCGCAGCTCGCACCCTGAATGGGACTTATGGTTTACCAAGTCTTGCCGGAATCGGTGCAATTAGCGCGACCCGTTTCAGTCGACCGCCACATCATTATGTCTTGGTAGCGCCGGTAAGCACCGTTTCGGGGGATACGGGCCGCCAATGCCCATCGATAGCAGGGCCCTCGCCGCCCGTTTTGCCGCCATCAAGGTGCTGGTGGTGGACGACGAGTCGTATATGCGCAAGGTCGTGCGCGCCATTTTGGTGAGCATCGGTGTGCGCAATATCTATGAGGCTGGCGATGGACCGACCGGCCTTGAGCTCATCCGCACCATCGCGCCCGACGTCGTCGTTCTCGATTGGGAAATGCCCGGCGTTGACGGCCCGGCCTTCGTGCGCGTGGTGCGTTCGCCCGATACCTTCCCGTATCCGAATGTGCCGATCATCATGCTCACCGGCCACGGCGAGCGCTCGCCCGTGATCGAAGCGGTGAAGATCGGGGTCAACGAATTCCTGCTCAAGCCGGTGTCGTCCAAGGCCTTGCAGGACCGCCTGATCTCGGTGCTGACCAAGCCGCGCCCGCTGGTGAACAGCGGCGACTATCACGGCCTGGCGCTGCGCAAGTTGGTGGCTTCGGTCAACGCCGATAATGACGAGACCATCACCACCCTGTATTTGGTGGACTAGAGTGGGTTGCATTTGGACTAAATCGCTGTGCTTCCTCCTGACATTTTGTTTGTGCATGACCTTTTCTGAAAACCGGTTCCCACCTTTCGGGATCATACGCTAGGCTCCGCGCTGCTTTCAGCGTCGCGCAACGCAGCAGCGGGGAAGAAATTTTGGCCTCAGCTCTCATCGCCATCGACCAGGGCACCACCTCGACGCGCGCCATCGTCTTCGATGCGGCGCTCAACCGGCTCGGCCTCGCCCAGCACGAGCTGCACCAGATCTACCCGGCGCCCGGCCTGGTCGAGCACGACCCGGAAGCGATCTGGAGTGCGACCGTTACCTGCGTGCGCGAAGCGGTTGCCGGGGCTGGCCTTGAACCGCGCGAGATCGCCGGCATCGGCATCACCAATCAGCGCGAAACCACGGTGATTTGGGAGCGCTCAACCGGCAAACCGATCCACAACGCGATCGTTTGGCAGGACCGGCGCACGGCCGAACTTTGCAGCTTGCTGCGGGAAAGTGGCCACGAGCCGGAGATCGCCGCCAAGACCGGGCTGCTGCTCGATCCTTATTTCTCCGCCGGCAAGGTCGCCTGGCTGCTCGAGCATGTGGACGGCGCGCGGGCGGCGGCTCAAGCCGGCAAGCTCGCCTTCGGTACCATCGACAGTTTCCTTTTGTGGCGGCTGACCGGCGGCAAGGTGCACGCCACCGACGCCAGCAATGCCGCGCGTACACTGTTGTTCGATATCGGCAAGGGCGCATGGGATGAGGGTCTTTGCAAGCTGTTCGGCGTGCCGCCGAGCCTACTGCCGGAGGTGCGCGATAACGCCGGCGAATTCGGCGTCACCGCGCCGGACTTGTTCGGTGCGCCCATGAGCATTCTGGGCATGGCCGGCGACCAGGAGGCTGCGACCATCGGGCAGGGCTGCTTCAAGCCCGGCATGATGAAATCGACCTACGGCACTGGCTGCTTCATGGTGCTCAACACCGGCGCGGAGCGCGTTGCCTCGCGTAACCGGCTGCTCACCACCATCGCCTATCAGCTCGATGGCAAGCGCACCTACGCGCTGGAAGGGGCGATCTTCATCGCCGGCGCCGCCGTGCAATGGCTGCGCGACGGCCTCAAAGTCATCGCCCATTCGGCTGACGCTGATGCGCTGGCCGGTCTCGCCGATCCTGCCGAACAAGTTTATCTGGTGCCCGCCTTTGTCGGCCTCGGCGCGCCCTATTGGGACGCGCAGGCGCGCGGCGCGATTTTCGGCCTCACCCGCAATTCCGGCGACGCCGAACTCGCGCGCGCGGTGCTGGAATCAGTCGGTTACCAGACCCGCGATCTGCTTGCGGCCATGCGCGCCGACTGGCCGGCGGCGGTGCAGACCGCGGGCGTGCTGCGCGTCGACGGCGGCATGACCGCCAGTGACGCCGCCATGCAGTTCCTCGCCGACATCCTGGCGAGCCCGGTTGACCGCCCGATGGTGATGGAGACCACCGCCCTGGGTGCCGCCTATCTTGCCGGCCGCGCCGCCGGCCTCTGCCCCGATCTCGACGACTTTGCCGCGCAATGGCGGCTCGACCGCCGATTTGAGCCGCGCATGGATGCCGAAACGCGTGAGCGCAAATATGCCGGCTGGCAGGACGCGGTCCGCCGCACGTTAACGGCCCGGTGATGATTGCGGCACAATATCCCCGCTGCCGGAGCCGGCCCCATATGAACATCAGCGCCAAGCACGTCGAAGTCTTGATCCAGCAGCTGCGCGTGCTGGTGGTCGACGACAATCCGTTTATGCGCAATCTGGTGCGCAGCATGCTCGCCAATATCGGCGTCAAGAAGATCTTCGAAGCCGGCGACGGCATCGCCGCGCTGGAAATGATCCGCTCGCTCACGCCCGACGTGGTCGTGCTGGATTGGGAGATGCCGCTGCTCAACGGCCCGGAACTGGTGCGCATCGTGCGCTCGCCCGGCGCGTTCCCGATGCCGGACATTCCCATCATCATGCTCACCGCCCACGGCGAACGCTGGCGCATCCTGGAATCGGCCAAGCTCGGCGTGAACGAGTTCCTATGCAAGCCGGTGTCGGCCAAGGCGCTGTTCGATCGCTTGATCTCCATCCTGCTCAAGCCGCGCGAGACCGTGCAGCTCGGCGAGTATTATGGTCCTGCGCCGCGCTTGCCGGCCGTACCGCCGGCGCCGGTGATCGACCCCGACGGCGAGCCGCCCGACGCCGCCTGAGGCTTCTGCCACTGCCGTTCGAATTGCCCGGTTGAGCGCGCGCGCGCGCCCCGCTAGCGTTAAGCGCGGTGAGGTATCAAGGCGCATCGATGGCGGACGGCGGCGGCACGCGCGGGCACGAGGAGAGCGGCCAGCCGGCGCTGGTGCGCTTCGAGCAAGTCAGCAAGCGCTTCGGCGATGTGGCCGCGGTCGACGCGCTCACCCTCGACATCAGGCAAGGCGAATTTTTCGCGCTGCTCGGCCCGTCCGGCTGCGGCAAGACCACGTTGTTGCGCCTGCTCGCCGGTTTCGAAGCGCCGAACGAAGGACGCATCCTGCTCGACGGCGACGACATTGGCGGTGTTCCGCCGCACCACCGGCCGGTCAACATGATGTTCCAGAGCTACGCCTTGTTTCCCCACCTCACGGTGGAGGGAAACGTCGGCTTTGGGCTGCGCCAGGAGAAGGTCGGCCGGCGCGAGCGCCGCGAGCGGGTCGCCGAGATGCTGGCGCTGGTCAAGCTGCAAGGCTTCGGCAAGCGCCGCGTCGGTCAACTGTCGGGCGGTGAGCGCCAGCGGGTGGCGCTGGCGCGCTCGCTGATCAAGCGCCCGCGCGTGCTGCTGCTCGACGAGCCGCTGGCCGCCCTCGACAAGAAGCTGCGCGCCGAGACCCAGTTCGAGCTGATGGAATTGCAGCGCAATCTCGGCACCACGTTCGTAATCGTCACCCACGATCAGGAAGAGGCGATGATCGTTTCCGACCGTATCGCGGTGATGAACCAGGGCCGGCTGGTGCAGGTGGCGGAGCCTGCCGAGATCTACGAGCGGCCGAATTCGCGCTGGGCCGCCGATTTTCTGGGCGAGGTGACGCTGATCGAGGGATACCTGAACGAGGACGGCACCCTTGCAACGCGGCTCGGGCCGCTGCGCGTCGGCGCCGGCACCGCCAAGACCGACGACAAGGTCTGGCTGGCGCTGCGCCCGGAAAAGCTGCGCATGAGCGCCGAGCGCCCCGCCGCCGACGGCCTCAACACGGCCGCTGGCATCGTGTTCGAGGTCGGCTACCGCGGCGACCTCTCGCTCTACAAGGTGCAGCTCGCCGACCGTTCGCTGATGAAGGTCGCGCTCGCCAATACCAGCGCGCGCGGAAAGGCTCAGTTCGCCGTCAAGGACGTGGTGTGGCTGTCCTGGCCGCGCGACACCGGCGTGCTGCTGACGGACTAGACGATGAGCGCAACGATCAAAAGCGAACGAAGCTGGGGCAAGCGCGCGGTCGTGCTGTTGCCTTACCTGTGGCTCGCGATCTTTTTCCTGGCGCCGTTCGCGATCGTGCTCAAGATCAGTCTCTCGCAAACCGCGATCGCGCAGCCGCCCTATGTGCCGGTGTTCGATCTTGCCTCCGGTTGGCAGGACTTGCAGGACTTCTTCGCGCGGCTGACGCTCGACGGCTACCGGCTGATCGGTTCCGACCCGATCTATCTGTTCTCCTATCTCAAGAGCCTGCAAATCGCCGGCGTCTCGACCGCGATCCTGCTGTTGATCGGATACCCGATCGGCTACGGCATCGCGCGTAGCCCACGCGGGCTGCAGCCACTTTTGGTGATGCTGGTGGTGCTGCCGTTCTGGACCTCGTTCCTGATCCGCGTCTATGCCTGGATCAACATCCTGCAGCGCGACGGCCTGCTCAACGATGTGCTGATGCGGCTGCACATCATCCACGAGCCGGCGGCGTGGCTTGCGTCCGACACCGCGATCTATATTGGTATCGTCTATTCCTATTTGCCGTTCATGGTGCTGCCGCTCTACGCGACGCTCGAAAAGATGGACGAGACGCTTCTTGAAGCGGCGGCCGATCTCGGCGCTCCGCGCGCGCGCGCCTTCTGGCAGGTGACCATGCCGCTGTCGCTGCCGGGGGCGGCGGCCGGCACGTTGCTCTGTTTCATTCCGATCATGGGCGAATTCGTCATCCCCGACCTGCTCGGCGGCTCGCGCACGCTGATGATCGGGCAGACGCTGTGGACTGAATTCTTCTTCAACCGCGACTGGCCAGTGGCATCGGCGATTGCGGTGGCGCTGCTCGCGCTGCTGGTGCTGCCGATCCTGCTCTACGAGCGCCTGCAACGGCGCCAGCTCGAAAGATTCCGCTGATGCGACGGACGTCCCGGTTCAACGTGGTCTCGGTCACGCTCGGCCTCGCTTTCCTTTACCTGCCGATTGCCATCCTGGTGATCTATTCGTTCAACGCCTCGCGGCTGGTCACGGTCTGGGGCGGCTGGTCGCTTGAATGGTATCGCGCGCTGCTCAACGACGACGCCATGTTGCAGGCGGCCTGGATCAGCCTGCGGGTGGCGGCGCTGTCGGCGACCGCTGCCACCGTGCTCGGCACCTGCGCGGCCGTCACACTGGTGCGCATGGGCCGCTTCCGCGGCCGCCTATTGTTCTCCGGAATGGTCTATGCGCCGCTGGTGATGCCGGAAGTGATCACCGGCCTGTCGCTGCTCTTGCTGTTCGTCACGTTTAATGTCGATCGCGGTTTCTGGACCATCGCCATCGCCCACACCACGCTGACGCTGTGCTTCGTCACCGTGATCGTGCAGGCCCGCCTGATCGGCTTCGACCGCACCCTGGAGGAGGCGGCGATGGACCTCGGCTGCCCGCCGCTCAAGACTTTCCTTTTTGTCACCTTGCCGCTGATCCTGCCCGCGATCGCGGCCGGCTGGATGCTGGCCTTCTCGCTCTCGCTCGACGATCTGGTGATCGCCAGCTTCACCACCGGCCCGGGCGCCACCACCTTGCCGATCCGCATCTATTCGCAGGTGCGCTTGGGCGTGAAGCCGGAGATCAACGCCATCTGCACCATCATGGTCACGGTAGTGGCGCTCGGCACCATCGCCGCTTCGCTTATGATGAAGCGCGGCGCCGCCCGCCGCGGACGCGCAGCCCTCGGCGCGCAGGTCTAGGGCGTGGACTCATAAATATGCAGCCAGATGCCGATGTGGTGTGCCGCCCAATGTCCGCTATTGGACCAAAGCGGACAAAGCTGGAATTTGGCTGGTAATGGCTTGTCCGCTAGTGACCCGTAAGCGACATTCTTGCCTCGATAGACACAATCTGCTGCCAACCATAAACTCGCTCTGAAGTCGAAGGTGTAGGGGCAATCTTTCATGGCGGAGGCGCGTGTCGAAAGGCTATTAGCCGCCGTCCTTGCTGCCGATGTCGCTGGCGATAGCCGCCTGATGGGGGCCGACGAGGAAGGAACGTTGTCGCGGCTTAATGCTCATCGGCGCGAGTTCTTGGAACCGAAGATCGCAGATCATCGCGGTCGCATCGTCAAGCGGACTGGCGATGGCATCCTGATCGAGTTCGCAAGCGCTGTCGACGCAACACGCTGTGCCGTATAAATTCAACACGACATGATCGAGCGTCACGTGAATGAGCCTCAGGACAAGCGAATCGAATTCCGCATTGGCATCCATGTTGGCGACATCATGATTGAGGACGGTGACATATTTGGAGACGGCGTGAATATTGCTGCCCGGCTCGAAGGTATTGCCCAACCCGGCGGCATCTGTATCTCTGATGACGCCTACCGGCAGGTGCGGGGAAAGCTTGACGCAGACTTTCAGGACGCGGGCGAACAGATGCTGAAGAACATCGCGCGGCCGGTGCGCGTCTACCGACTGGCGTCGGGCGGTGTTAGGACGGAAATTGCGGCACTCGCGCTCCCCGACAGGCCATCGATCGCGGTGCTGCCATTCCTGAACATGAGCGGGGACCCGGAGCAGGAATATTTCGCCGACGGCATGGTCGAGGAGATCATCACCGGCCTATCGCGATTGAAATGGCTATTCGTGATTGCGCGCAATTCGAGCTTTACCTACAAAGGTCGCGCCGTCGACGTGCGTCAGGTCGGTCGCGAGCTCGGCGTTCGCTATGTGCTGGAAGGGAGCGTGCGCAAGGGCGGCCAGCGCCTGCGCATCACCGCACAGCTCGTCGATGCGGCGACCGGAAATCATCTGTGGGCCGACAAGTACGAGGGCGCCCTCGACGACATCTTCGACTTGCAAGACCAGATCACCCTCGATGTCGTCCGCGCCATCGAGCCGTCGGTCCAAATGGCTGAGGTCGAACGTGCGCGGCGAAAGCGACCCGAAAACCTCGACGCCTATGATCACCTATTGCGCGCCCTGCCACATATCTGGAACAACAACCCAGCCGAAGCTCGGAAAGCGCTTAATCACCTTGAAGCGGCGTTGCGCGTCGACCCGAACTACGCGACGGCGCATGCCTACGTCGGCGTTTGTTTTCTAGTACTTAGTCGTCATACCCACGATCCGGCAGACGTCGCTTCGGCGATTCGCCACGCCCGCACAGCGCTCGTGGGTTCGATCGATGACCCATCAGCGCTCGCCTGGGCCGGGTTCGTTCTTGCAATTCTCGATCGCGACTTTGCGACCGCGCGGTCCGCACTCAACCGCGCCCTTTACATCGATCCAGATTCAGCGATAGCGCTTGGATTCTGCGCGCTTGTGAATGCCTTTGCGGGCCGATACGACGCGGCGATCGAGTTTGCTGACAAGGCAAGTCGATCTAGCCCGCTCGACCCTCTTCTCTATCAAACCGACCTCGGGCGCGGTCTCGCCCATTCGCATTGTGGGCGCTACACCGAGGCGATCAACGCTTTCGAGCACGCCATTGAGGTCGTTCCCCGCTTCGGAGTGCCGCGAATGCTTCTGGCCGCAGCCTATTCCAGCAGCGGACGCATCGGGGAGGCGCGTGCAGCGCTGCGTCATTTGCTGGAAGTCGAACCAAATTTCTGCTTGCAAACGTTGGATACGCTGATGCTTGGCCCGCTCGACAAAATGGAAGCGCTCAAGGCCGCGTTGCGGAAGGCCGGGCTGCCCGAGTAGTAAGTCCATTTTTCAATATCTGTCAGTACACTAAAGCCCACACAAATTTCCAGCTTTTGGCACTTAGCCGACAATCCAGTCCGACCCACGAATGTCTGCTTTTGGCACTTAGCGGACAAACCAGCCGCGCCCGCGCTTGTCCGCTTTTGGGCCAAATCGGACATGCGCCTACTTTATGAGTACACGTCCTAGTTATCGGTCTTGCTCTCGCCCGGCGGGCGGAACAGAAAGACGATGAACCAGACCGGCACGAT
>CAZLWN010000119.1:0-11967 GCA_964563195.1 uncultured Undibacter sp.
ACGCCAGCTGGTCGAAAACACGCTTCCAGATGCCCGGTGAATCATGTTCGTTCAGCGGCGGATCAGATCGGAGGGATGCTTGATCGGCCCGCCAATGCTCACCGCCATCGGCTCGATTTCCTTGCCGACTTCTTCAACAGAATCGGCCACAAGCGGACGGCCACCCGAAGACAGGGTTGCATAGATTTCACCTCAAAGCCGGTAAAAGAAGTTGGTGTGGAGCGATTTAGCGGAAAAAGTAATTCACGCCTACCCGTACAACATTCACCGACATGTCCCCTGCCGTTGCAACGCCGCCCGTGATTGCAAGCGTGTCAGTGCCGAGAAGGTCAATATACAAATATTCAGCTTTGGCGCTCCAGTTCTTTGCAAACATCCATTCAAACCCACCACCGACGGTATAGCCCCAGCGGATATCACTCGTCGATGCATAACCACCCGCTTGCAAAGCCGAAAGTTGTGCAGGCGTTAAAGCGCCACCAGCCCCTGAAACACCGATATCGGAGTTGCTGAATGTTGTTTTGACGTGGCCCCAGGCCGCGCCGCCAGTAACGTAAAGGAGCAGCGCGTTATTCGCCCATCCGAGCCGGCCCCGCAGAGTGCCAAAATAATCGAGCTTCTGCTCAAGGCGAACGATGCCAGTGACTTTAAAGGGCACTTCCTGCAAAGCGAGACTGTTTACGAACCAAGGCGCCGATGCGGAGTCCTCTATGTCGCTCCAGCTGATATCGGCCGCCAGCCCAAACACCCACGAGTTTCTTTGCCAGTTGTACCCAAGTTGGGCGCCGCCGAGCCAACCTTCGGGTTCGACAGAGAGGTTCACGGGGCCGCTGCTGCCGGTTATCGGTAATCCAGGCACAGCCGAAGTTACATAGACCACCGGATTGAATGTCGCATTGGCGGGATCCCAACCATAGCCAAAATGGCCGCCGATATAGAAACCCTCCCAGTTTGTTACCGGCGCCACTTCCGGCGCCTTGTAGACTGGTTTAACCGGCAAGTCCGTTGCTGCAGCGACCTGAATGATGGCAAGTGACAAGAAGCAAGCTATTACCGCGGCCGAATATCGACGCATGGGCGAACTCCAAGCCGCACCTAGGAAGCCGCAATAACCCTAATGTTTCGACCCTGGGAAGCAAGCCGAAACCTAGCCGATATACAGCCTAATTCCCTTCGATGTGGTTTGCTGGCAACACATCGGCTTATTTCTCGGGCAGCGAGGTAGGGTGGTTTTGCGTCGTTGGTCCGATTCAGCTATGCCCGGTTTAACCAGGACAAAAGAACGGATATTCCAGAACTGTCGCTCCGTGCCATTACCGGAAGTGAGGGCACTCAAACTCGTCGGGGTGACCAGTCCGGCAGTTCCTGGCGCCCGATTAAACACCTCCGAATTGAAATAGTCTTCGAGGTATAGCCCCGATTCGCCTCGATTCTGTTGAAAAAGTCGAAAGCTCAGCCGCTTTCGAAAACTGTAGACTTGACAGTTTCGCCGATCGCAAATCCCAGCCGGCTTGGCTGACCACCTTGGCGCGAATGCGGTTTCCAAACCGCCTCCAACCGTCCGCCCCGTACGAAAGTCGCTTCCGGATGCCGGTTGAATGCTTAAAACCGAGCAAATCCGAGCCGCCCGCGCCTTATTGGGCTGGAACCAAGCAGAGCTCGCCAAGAACGCCCACGTAAGCATTGCGACCATCCGCCGGATCGAAGGCCAAAAAGGGCCAGTCGGGGGCTACGTCTCAAAGCTGGTGCGGATCCAAACTGCCCTCGAGCAGGCCAGCATTCGCTTCTTGCAATGTGACGCGGAGGGCGGGATCGGGGTTCGACTTGTTCCGCGAAAGCCTTGAGAACGGTCCCCATTCCTGCCCATATATCTATCTCTGCCTTATTTGTATCAATAGATGATACAAAGCTATTGTTGTATGTATCATAAACTGATACATTGGAGCCGTGATTAAGGGCTTCAAGGATCGGGTAACGGAAGCGGTCTATCAGGGCGAGAGCCCGAAAGGCTTTCCGGCAGACCTGGTGAAAGTCGCCCGTCGGAAACTTGGCTACCTAGACGCTGCGGTTGACCTGAATGATTTGCGCTCGCCTCCGGGAAATAGGCTTGAGCCTTTGAGCGGGGATCGTGAGGGACAACATTCTATCCGGGCCAACGATCAGTTCCGGGTGTGCTTCATCTGGACCGAGGAAGGACCGAAAGACGTAGAGATCACCGATTACCATAAGCTTTGAATGCCCCAAATAGGAATGACGGAAATGGCCAAAAAACTTGCTCCCATGCACCCCGGTGAAGTCCTGCGAGAAGAATTTCTTTTGCCGCTCAATCTGTCCGCTGGCGCGCTTGCCAAAGCTTGTAACCTTCCCCGCACCCGCATCGAGCGTATCGCGTCGGAAACGACCGGGATTTCCGCCGATACCGCGCTGCGTCTCGCCAAGGCTCTCGGAACTTCCGCGCAAATCTGGATGAACCTCCAGAACCGTTACGATGTGGAAGTCGCCGAGCGCGAAATCGGCAAGAAGCTCGACAAAATCGCGCCAATCATCGCCCACACGGCGGCCTGATGGAGGCAATCCAGTGACCGTCAGTTCTTATGCGGGAGATTCTGCCGCGCGTACGAAAACTGGGAAGGTCCTTACTGTCGCCGACATAGACGAGAACGTTGGCGGCCCCGGCGTACGGCTGCGCAAGTGGCGGCGGCTGAAGAAGCCCAAATAGTTCGATGAGAGGGCAGCAGACCGTGGACACAAATCCATATTGACCTTAAATTTTACTGTGAAAATATGAAAAACATCACAGTTACCGTGGACGGCGAAACCTATCGGAAGGCCCGCATAAAAGCCGCCGAGCGCGACACGTCGATGTCCGCGCTGGCCAAGCATTTCCTGACTGAACTTGCTGCCGATGAGAGCGACATTGAGCGATTGAAACGCGAGGAGCGAGCATTGCGGGAGCGCATTGCCACCTTTCGCGCGGCGGACCGCATGCCGCGCGAGGATGTGCACCGGCGCCGCTCATGAACGCGCCACGCTTTATCGACACCAACATCCTCCCATACTCTATTAGCCGCGATCTGGCGGAGGCGCCCAAGCGTGAAATCGCCATTGCGCTGCTCGACACCGTAGACGTCGCGCTTTCGGTGCAGGTGCTGCAGGAATTTTACGTTCAAGCGACGAGAGCAGGTCGCGGCAGCCGAATGCGCGCGCCGCTTGTGCAGTCGCACGCCGGGACGGCCTTTTTTGCGAAACGAAGCCAATCTTATTCGAAATGCTCGAGGCCGCACCGCGCTGGTTCAAGCAGCGCCTGAGCTGATCGACTCGATCGATCAATTGATATCAAGGAGCAGCTTGCGTGACTGCCGTATTAAGGCACGAATATTCTGACGCGCCGCCAGCGCCTCGCGGGTGTAAAGCCCATGCTTAAGAGCATTCTTATTTCCGCGTGGCGCGCCCGAGCCCGGAGCCCCACCGTGCATGCGGCAACGTTTTTTCCCGGCTACAGCTGGCGATTTGCAGGGCGTACCGGAACGAGTCTTGGCCCAACACCGCAGTGAGGAAAGCATCGGTCCGGTGTTGCGCCGGTGATCGCTCGTCATTTCTGCCGCTTCTTCCGCGCTGGGACAAGCGCCTCCTCTTTTTTGTCATCGATAATCGGCATTGGCGACGCTTTTGCGTGCGTTAACGCCCGCGGCGAAGATTTAGCGGCTTTTTCGCCCACATTCTCCGGCTTGCCTTGCGTCACATTGCCGACAATCGCCTGACCGCCTTCACTGACCGAAACGTGCTGGACGGTAACTTTTTGTTCGCCACCGGTCCGGTAGCGCTTGAGCGTTTCCATCTGGCCGGCATAGGTGCGGGCCAGCTTATTGAGCGTTCGTTCCGCGCTGTCCTGCTGCAGTATATTTTCTACGTTGGCGAGCCGCTGCGTAGACGTCATGGTCGCCATATGGATGGCCGCCATCTGCGCGGCCAGCATCGCCTCGAGGTGATCCCTGGGCTTGATGCCTTTGACCACAGAAATCATGAAATTAACACCGTCCTCATCAACCTCGCTACCTTGCGAACCGACCTTGACCAATTGTTTGAGAAGGCCGTCGCCAAAACTGTAGTCGGCGGTCCCCAGCGCTTCGATCAGCAGTCCGTAGCCGACAGGCCCAATTGGATGATGCACCCCGATCTCTGTCGCCTTTTCCCCTTTCGTCAACTTGATGCGTGGTGCGACCGGCGTAGCTTTCTGTCGCGCACGATGTTCGGTGAGCGCGGCCATTTCCTCGTCGGTGATCTGATACTCAGCTTTGCCAGCCTCCGGCCTGCGTTTCTTTCGTTTGATCAAGGATCAGTTCTCCAAATCATCCCCTACTGATGTGTATCGGCAGTGGCAAATATCCATGGCAAATTCGGCCAATCTTATGCAATTCCGCAAAAAAACCTACTATGCATGGGGTTGTTTTTCGAATTATATAAATCCCCCTCCCCCCTACCCTGAAGAGAATCCTAGCGCCTGCTCCACCGCCGCGATGACCTGCCGCGCCGGCAATTCATCAAGGCAACTGCTGAAGCTCTTAAGCCTGCGCTCGCAGCCTTCGAGCTGGCACGGCATGCAGGGCAGCGGGTTCTGCACCAACATGACATTGCCGCGGTGCTGGATTGTCCCGGCAGCCTCCCACGCCGCATCGAGCCCGCCGACCGGCCAAGGTCCCCACAGCCGCGGATCGGTCGGTCCATAAATGGCAACGGTGGGGCAGCCCGCCGCGGCGGCCAGGTGGGTCACCGAGGTGTCGGGCCCGACATAGACGCGCGCTTTGGCTAACAGCCCCGCAAGCTCGGGCCAGCCGAGCTTGCCGTCGAGGCGGCGCACCGATGCGCCCTCGCCGGTCCACACCGCGTCGAGATAGTCGCTCTCAGCTTTCGCCGGTCCGCCGGTCGCGACCACGGCCAAGCCGCGCGCGGCCAGCGCGGCCGCCACGGCGCGCCAGCCATCTCTTGTCCATTGCTTGTAGCGGAACATGGGTGCGGCGTGGATCACCGCATAGTCGCCATCCGGCGCGAGCGGCGAATCGACGGTGCGCGGGGCCACCAAATCGGCAATGCGCGCGATGCCGAGTACGTCCGCCAGCCGCAACATCTCTTCTACCCGGTGCACGCCGGGCGCATAAGCAATGCTGCGCCGATAGCCGAACTGTTTCAGCCGTCCGTTGAAATTATCCTCGACCGGGCCGACGCGGACGCGGCCGGCGACCAACGCAAAGAAGCTCGGCCGGTCGCCGCATTGGGTCGAGATGCCCAGCGCATAGCGTTTCCACAGCCGGGCCGCCAGCGTGAAGCTTTGCGCAGCCGATGGCCGCGGCGGCATGGTGACGACGCTATCGAGATCGGGATTGCCGGCGAGAATGCCGGCGGTGTCGGCGAACACCAGTGCGTCGATGGTCGCCTCCGGCCAGGCGCGCCGCAGGCTGCGAATAAGCGGCGTCGCCAGCAGAACGTCGCCGAGCCGGCGCAAGGTGACGACTAGAATTTTCGGCTTCGGCGGCAGCTCAAGCGGCTTCATGTCTTGCTAATCGTCGCGGCTGCGCCGGCGTGCGCTGCATCGCGCTCTCGAAAAGCTATCCCGGCGGCCACGCCGACTCCGACGACGTAGAGCCACCCCTCCGTAAAATCGAACAGGAAGGAATTGAATAGCGAGCCGACAATGTTCTGGACAACGACTACCAGCCCGATCCACGCCGCCAGGCCGCCGCCGCGGAACACAAGCAGATGGGTGATCCACATGGCCCAGAGCACGGCGGCGCCGAGCAGCCCCAGCTGGATGGCGACGGCGAATGTTTGATTGTGCGGGTTGGATGAGACTTCTGCCCGTACACCCGACTGGCCAGCCGCTGCCTTGCGGAACATTTCCGTGATCGACCCGGTCCCGTGGCCGATCAGCGGCGCGCTTTCGATGAAGCGGATTGAGTCGGTCCAGAACATGATCCGCTCGCCGGACGACGTTCTAATACGCTCGGTTTCATATTTTTCCAATTCCTGCCAAACGCCGGTCACGCGCGTGCGCAAATACGGCGATGCAGTCCATGCCGCTGACAAAATCAACGCGCCGCCAATTGCGGCAATAACAAAACCCCTCCAGCGAAATTGCCACTCCCCATACAGCAGAAGCAGCGCCGGGATCACCACCAGGCTCGTCCGGCTGGTGGCGATGAAAAAGATATCGGCGAGAAACAGCAGCGCCAGACCGAGCGAAGCCGCCGCAAACATCCAGCGGTGTCCACGCGCGCCCTCAACGGCGCAATGAAGCAGGACCGCCGCGCAAATGGTGAACTCCGCGCTTTGTGCAATATAATTTTTGACGGCGACGCCGGTATCGAGCGATCCCTTGGGAATCTGCGGCCAAATCAGGACGACCCAAGATGCGATCAGTAGTACCACGCACGCTATCAGAAACCCAATGAACACCCGCGTCCCGTTATCGGAGCGGCGGAACTGCACCATCAACAGCGGGATGATCAGTAGCTTGAAAAAGCTGTCGAGACCCATCCAGCGTTCGAGCAACGTCACGTCCGCCCAGGCCATCCCCAGCGCGCCGAGCAGGAAGAGTAGCACCGGCAGGCCGCCGGCCGGCGTCACCAGTTCACGCCGCACGTCGGCCCATTCGAGCGTCGGAATGAGCGCCAGCAACCAAAGCACCAGGAGAATGCTTGTCGCCGACGTCGACCAGGGCAGCGAGACCGCAACGGCGACCGCCAACCAGTCAGCGGCGACGGCGAGCCGCGTCCGATCAAATTGCCCTGCGATCGACAATCCGGCCATTGCTTACCCCGCGGTCACCGCAGCCGCGGCCTTGAGCGCAGACAAACCGCGCTGCGCACGGATTTCGTCGCTGGCGATGATATTGGAGAGCTTGCGCTCGTTCTCTGCCAGCCGGTGCCGGTCGGCCTCCGGATGCCAAAGGTGCAGCACGCCGGTCGCGAATACGCCGTCCTTGCGCCGCAAACCGGCGCGCAACAGGCGCACGATGATGTCGGAATCCTCCTTGCCCCAGCCGCTGTAGTCGGCGTCGAAGCCGTCGACTTTGGCTAGATCGGATCGCCAGATTGCGAGATTGGCGGAGCGCGCGCCGCGCCAGGTCTTTTGCCGCAGCCGCCGCAGCGGTCCAAGCGGCAAGCGCAACAGCGCCGACAAACGATTGATGCCGCCGCGCAGGCGCTGACCGACAAAGCGCGCGAAGCTCCAGCGCTCGAGGCTAAGCTTTTCCCGCAACACCTGCGCAGTAAATTCTCGCGACAGCAAAATGCGGTTGCCGGTGACGAACCGGCCGGGCTCGGCCAGGCGGCGATGGGCGGCGATGAAGTCGGGGCGCGCGATGCAATCGCCGTCGAGGAAGATGCAGTAGGCGCCGCGCGAAGCCAGGATGGCGCGATTGCGGATCTCGGCGGCGCGAAAGCCGCGGGCCTCGTGCCAGACATGGGCAAGCGGGCGGCCAAATTTCGCCTTCCACGCTTCGACCAGTTCAGCCGTTGCAGGGCGCGAACCGTCGTCGGCCACCACGACTTCGAATCCCGAATCGCTCTGGCGCGCCAGCGCGCGCAGCACCGCGTCCAGCGCGTCTTCACGGTTATAGGTGGTGACGATAACGGAAACCAGGCCGGGCTTTGATGCGGCATTGCGGCGCCGCGCCGCCAGCCATGCTTTCATATATTTGTAGTAGGTGCCTTCCGCATTCGCAACCGCCAGCAGGAAGCCCTGGCGCCCGTCGAGAATTCCCGCCTGGAGAAAATAGGTGCGCAGAAAGGTCCATAGGCCGTGGGCGATGCCGCTGAAGAAAGACACCTTTCTGCCGCGCGCCACCAAGTCCACGGCAGCCAGCGTCGAATAGTGATCCATCCGGCGAAGCGCCTGCTCCATCCGCAGCACCGGATGATGATTGAGCGGTGATTTAAGGCGCGCAACCGGGCCATCGCAGACCGGGCGCGGATGCACGAGGTCGTCGGTCCAGCGCGCACGCCCGCACCGCCACAGGCGCAGCACGTAATCGGGATACCAGCCGGAATGGCGCATCTCTCGGCCGCAGAAGGTGGACAGGCGAGGCATTTCGTAACCGTCCGCCTTGCCGTCGCGCATGGCTTGTTGCAGTTCGGCGGCGAGCGCCGGGCTAACGCGCTCGTCGGCATCGATCGAAAACACCCAGTCGCAGCGCGCAAGCGACAACGCGTAATTGAACTGCCGGCCGAATCCCTCGAAGGCGTGGAATTCGACGCGCGCCCCCTTGCCTTGCGCGATGGCGACCGTGTCGTCGGCGCTACCGCTGTCGACGACGATGCGCTCGTCGGCGAACGCCACGCTGTCGAGGCAGTCGGCGATGTTGGCCGCCTCGTCCTTGGCGATGATGATGGCGCTTAGCATGAATGACCCTGTGCCGCCGGCGCGCAGAGGCGCTTCAGCGACGTTCTAGCGCGCACCGGCGAGCCGGTCACGCGCGGCGCGCCAGTCCTTGGCCGGTTGCCGCAGCCGCCGTGAATAGTTGCGCATGACGCGAAAGGGCAAGGCCAGGCGATATTTGCGCAGGATTTCCCATTGGTCGCGCCATCCCGGCCGGACCGCCGCCGCTTCCGGCACGTACCAGCCGTTGCTGTCGGTACGCCGCACCAGGCGATAGCCGGCGCGCCGCAAGAAGCGATGCTTGCTCAGGTCGGCGACGTGGTCTTCCAGCAGGATCAGGCGCGGCCGCCAGCGTGCGAAATCGAACCCGCTGAGCACCTCGATCTCATGGCCCTCGACGTCCACCGACAGGAAATCGAGCGGCTTGGGCGCGCCGATTTCGGCGAGGATATCGTCCAACGTGCGCACCGGCACGTCGATTACCGTTTCGGGGATCGCGCCGGGCGCCATGCGCTCGCGATTGAGCGCCGACATCGGGCCGGCCATGTGCAGCTGCATGGTACCGCCGGCGTGTTGCGGCGACGAGCAGGCGACCGCGAACACTGCCGCGCGGCGGGCCTTGCGCAGATTGGCGGCCAGTTGCGGCTGCGGCTCGACCAGCACGCCGCGCCAGCCGGCCTGCTCGAGGTGCCAGCTCTGGGAGCCGCGCTGCGGATCGTTGGCGCCGACCTCGACGAAGAACCCGCCGCCGTCGCCGAAAAATTCGCGCACCAGAAGCTTTTCGCGTTCCGCCGCCGTCTGCCGCTGCGTCATGATCCGATGGTCCACGCCGTCCTCAGCGCGCCTTGGACGCGCGGCTGCGCTCCACCATGGCGCTGGTCGAGTGACCGGGCACCAGATCGATCAGGATGATTTCTCCGCCCAGCGCTTCGACGATCTCGCGACCGACCACCTCGTCCCTCGTGTAGTCGCCGCCCTTGACCAGCACCGTCGGCCTCACGCGGCTGATGAGTTTTTCCGGCGTGTCCTCGTCGAACACCACCACGAGATCGACCGCTTCCAGCGCGGCCAGCAACTCGGCGCGCGCTTGCACAGGTTGCACAGGGCGGCCCGGCCCTTTCAGCCGCGTGACCGAGGCATCGCCGTTCAAGCCCACCACCAGCCGGTCGCAGGCTGCGCGCGCGCCGGCCAAGAGCTTGATGTGGCCGGGATGCAAGAGATCGAAGCAGCCATTGGTAAAGCCGACGCGCAGGCCCTGGCGCCGCCATTCGGCGAGATGCTCGTCGAGCGCACTCCAGTCAAACACGATCTTCTCTTCCGGCGCCAGCGTCGCCGCCGGCAGGATGCGCGAACGCAGCTCGGCGACAGAAACGCTGGCGGTGCCGCGTTTCCCCACGACCACCGCCGCAGCGGCATTGGCTGCGCGCATGGCGGATTCGTAATCGGCATCCAGGGCCAGCATCGCCGCCAGCACGGCCACGACGGTATCTCCGGCGCCGGAGACGTCGCGCACCCGCACCGGATAGGCCGGCACATGGACTGCACCGCCGTCATTCACCAGCGTCATGCCGGCCTCGCTGCGCGTGACCAGCACCGCATCGGCATCGAGCGCGTCACGCAAGCCGGCCGCGGCATCGGCGATCTCATCGTCGGTCTGCGCCGGCATTTGGGTCGCGTCTGCTAGCTCCTGCCGGTTCGGCGTGATCAGGGTGGCACCGCGGTAGACGCCGTAGTCGCGGCCCTTGGGGTCGACCACCACCGGCTTTTCGAGTTTGTTGGCGGCATCGATCACCGCGCGGATAACGCGCGGGGTGAGCGCGCCCTTGGCGTAGTCGGACAACACCACAGCGCCGGCCCGCGGCAACGCCTCGGCCACGCGGCCGATTAGCTCGTCCTCGCCGGCGGCATCGATGGGGGCCGCCACCTCCCAATCGGCGCGCAGCAGATGGGTTGAGAAATGCTCGGAGACGAAGCGCACCTTGCGCGTGGTCTGACGCGCGGCGTCGACGACGAGTTCGAACTCGATCAACGGATAGACCTCGAGCGCAGCGGCGAGCGCCCGGCCGGCATCGTCGTCGCCAACAACGCCGACGAAGATGCAGCGGGTGCCGAGCGAGACCAGGTTGCGCGCCACATTTCCGGCGCCGCCGATCATCAATTCGGCGCGCTTGACCGCGATCACCGGCGTCGGCGCTTCCGGCGAAATGCGCGACACCTCGCCGTAAACGAATTCGTCCAGCATCAGGTCGCCGACGCAGAGCACGGTCTGGTCGGCGAGCGCTACGAGCTGCTGGTCAAAATCGAACATTGCCTATTCCTGGCGCATGATCTTATCCGAAAACCGGTTCCCACTTTTCGGGATCATGCGCTACCGATAACGATCGGCTTGGTCGAGATAGTCGGTGACGTATTGGCCGACGGCAGTCTCCAGCGGCGTGAAGTCCGCATTATAGCCCGCCCGGCGCAGGTTCTCGATATTGCTTTGGGTGAAATACTGGTACTGGCCGCGGATCGCCTCCGGCATGTCGATATATTCGATGTTCGTCGCACGCTTGAGCGCCTTGAACATGGCGCCGATCATGTCGCGAAAGCTTTCCGCCTTGCCGGTGCCGACGTTGAAAATACCGTTGGCCGAACTCGTATCGAGCAGCCAGCGCAGCACCGAAATGGCATCGTCCACATAGATGAAATCGCGGCGCTGGTCGCCGTCGGCGATCCCTTCACGATGCGACTTAAATAGCCGCACCGGCTGGCCGGCCTTGGCCGTGTCGAACACCTTCGCCAGCACGCTCATCATGTGGCCCTTGTGATACTCGTTGGGGCCGTAAACGTTGAAAAACTTCAGGCCGGCCCAGTGCGGCGGCAGCGGTTCCTTCTTGGCATAGCGCTCGGCGACCGCGACATCGAACAGCTGCTTGCTCCAGCCGTAAAGATTCATCGGCTGCAAGTGGCGCAGCGCGTCCGGCGACCAGTCATCGTCGAAGCCGTGGCTGCCGTCGCCATAGGTGGCGGCCGAGGAGGCATAGATGAAAGGCGAGCGGGTCTGCGTGCACCAGTCGAGCAGCCGCAGCGACAGCCGGAAATTGTTCTCCATCACCAGGTCGCCGTCGGTGGCGGTGGTGTCGGAAATGGCACCCATGTGGATGACGGCATCGAGCTTGCGGGCGTCGAGCCAATGCATCAACTCGGCCGGCGGCACCAGGTCGGCGACCTGATGCTTGGCGAGGTTGCGCCATTTGGCGTCGTCGTGGCCGAGCAGGTCGTTGACCACGATATCGGTCGCGCCCGCCTCGTTGAGGCTTGCCACCACGTTCGACCCGATGAATCCGGCCCCGCCGGTGACCAAAAACATGCCCTGCCCTCGCGGGCTTCATTTGCCCCAGTCCGGGGACGGGCGCAAATGGGACCCGGTGACCCCGCAAAAATGGCGCGGGAAAGGGTAAATATCGTGGCCGGATCGCGCCGGGTGACGCCTGCCGGCCCGGAATCGCGTAAACGGGGGCCCATGAGCCAGGACGAAAACCCCGCGCCAGTCGTCATCGTGCCCTATGTCTGGATCGGCGATTTCGTGCGCGTGCATTCGGTGGTGAAGCT
>CAZLWN010000120.1:0-11868 GCA_964563195.1 uncultured Undibacter sp.
TGTTGGGATTGTAGCGCGGGAAGGTGTGGTCGAGCTCGCAGTCGAGCGGCACCACCGCGCAACCGATGGCTTCGAGGATTCTTGGCGCGAAGGCGCCAGCCGTGCCGTTGCCGCAGGCCGCCACCACTTTCAGCTTACGTTTGATCTTCGGCCGCTTGGTCAGGTCGGCGATGTAGCGCTCCGGGAAATTCTCCACGAAGGCGTAAGCGCCGCCGCCCTTGAGATCGAACTTCGCCTCCAGCACGATCTCCTTCAGCCACTTCATCTCATTTGGTCCGAAGGTGAGCGGGCGGTTGGCGCCCATCTTCACGCCGGTCCAGCCGTTGTCGTTGTGCGAGGCGGTGACCATGGCCACGCACGGCACGTCGAGATCGAACTGCGCGAAATAGGCCATCGGCGTGATCGCCAGCCCGATATCGTGCACCTTGCAGCCCGACGCCATCAGGCCAGTGACCAGCGCGAGCTTCACCGACGCCGAATAGCTGCGGAAGTCGTGGCCGGTGACGATCTCCGGCTTCACACCCATTTCACGCACCAGCGTGCCCAGCCCCATGCCGAGCGCCTGTACGCCCATCAGGTTGATTTCTTTTTCCAAGAGCCAACGCGCGTCGTATTCGCGGAAGCCGGTCGGCTTGACCAGCGGCGAGGACTCGTACGCATATGTATTGGGGGTCAAGGCAGATTTTGGCGTGGGAAACATCAGGTCCTCGAAATGGCGCGGGCGGGCTTGAATTCAATACCCCAACGCCGGAACCCCGCAAAGCGGTCCCGTTAAACTATGATGGGGAAGGCTATGAGGCCGCGCCTACTGCTCGAGCACCATGCGTCCGTTGGCGTATTCATAGCGCCCGAGCTTCGATAGAAACGATACGCCAAGCAGGTTCTTCGACAGCACCTCGTCGGGCAGCACCAGTGCTGCCACATCGAAGACGGTGATGTCGCCGAGCTCGACGCGGTCGAGCTTGGCGCGTGCGGCCTTGACCTTGCCGTTGGCGGTGGCGACGGTAGCGGTGTAATCAACCGGCATCGGGTGGATGCCGACTTGGGCGGCTGCAGATTCGCGCAGGATCACCAGCGAGGCGCCGGTGTCGATGACGAAGCCGAGCCGGCGGCCTTCGATCCTAGCTTCGACCTGGAAATGGCCCTGGCGGTCGGCCTCGAGCGTCATGCTGCGGCCTGAGCGCGTGGGCTCGGGCATCGGCGTCACCGGCTGCACCGCCGCAGCATGCGGCGGCTGCGTGATCGCCTGGTCGGCGAAGCGCACGGCATAGGCGCTGAGGATCAGCGCGGCGGCGGCAAAAACGTGGACGAAACGCATGATCGGGCCCGAATAATCCGGACCACATTCGCACGGCGCCACCCAAGACCGCCTTAACGCGGCACCGCGCTTTTGCGCATGGTAAGCGTGCGCTTAAAGCATTCGTTTCAATTCGCGCTATTTGCCGCGGCACTTGGCGCGGCGGGTGGCGGGCGCATAAAGCGGATCGTCCGGCCAGGGGTGCTTTGGGTAACGCCCGCGCATCTCGGCTTTGACGTCGGCATAGCTGCCGCGCCAGAAGCCCGGCAAGTCGCGCGTGACCTGCACCGGCCGGTGCGCCGGCGACAACAGCTCGATCACCAGTGGCACACGGCCGCCGGCGATGGCCGGATGTTGAGCGAGGCCGAACAGTTCCTGCACGCGGATCGAAACGGTCGGGCCCTGCTCGGCTTCGTAGTCGATCGGCACGCTCGATCCCGTGGGTGCGGTGAAATGGGTCGGCGCTTCGGCATCGAGCCGGCGACGCAGGTTCCACGGCACTTGCATCATGACCGCGTCGGAAAGTTCGTCAGCACCAATTTGGCTACGCATGGTCTTGTCCATCAGGATTGGCTCCAGCCATTCTGCCGCACTGCGCACGAGACCTTCATTCGACAGGTCGGGCCACTCGTCGCCTTCCGCCCGGCGCAGGAATTGCACGCGGTTGCGAAATTGCAGCGCGGCCTTGCTCCAGGGCAGGCGCTCGAGGCCGAGGCCGACAATGCCGTCGCTAAGTATATGGGCGGTCTCGGAGTCGGGCGGGACCGCAAGGCTTTGCTCGGAAAGCACCAGCGCGCCCAACCGGCGGCTGCGCCGCGCGCGCAACGAAGTGGATGCCGAATCGAAGGTGACAGCTGCGCGGTCCTCGATACTGTCGGCGAAGCACGCCTCGATCTCGGCGAGAGTGATCGGCGCCGCCAGCACAATGCGGCTGGCCGCCGCCGCGCCCGTCAACTCTGCTACTGCTAGGAACGGCTCGCGCGCCAGCGCCGAGGCCGGATCGACCATTCCGCCGCGACCATTGGCGAGCAGGAAGCTGCCGCTCGCGCCGCCGCGGCTCTTGGCAACGCGATCGGGATAGGCGAGCGCAAGCAAGGCCCCGGGCGAATGATCGCCGCCTCGCCCCTTGCCGCCGGCGCTTTCGCTCCAGCGCTTCGCCATCGCGCGGGCATCCTCGGCGCGGCGCGAGCGGTCGTGGCGAAACTGATCCAGACGATGGCGCAAATCGGGGTCATCGCCACCCAGCCCGCGTTCAGTCAGCACCGCAGCGATTTGCGCGGCCAGTGCACCGGCCCCCTCCGCCGCGGCATCGACCACCATGCGCGCCAGCCGCGGCGGCAGCGGCAGCGCCCGCAAGCGCCGGCCTTCCTCGGTAATGCGGCCTCCACCATCTATAGCGCCCAGCTCTTTCAACAAAGCGCGTGCCTCATTGAGCGCAGGTGCCGGCGGGGAATCGAGAAAGGCGAGCTTGGCCGGATCGGTGGCACCCCATTGCGCCAGATCGAGCACGAAGGACGACAAGTCGGCCGACAGAATCTCCGGCCGCGTGTGGGGCTCCAGCGAACCGGTCTGCGGCTCGTCCCACAGCCGGTAGCAGACGCCCGGCTCGGTTCGGCCGGCGCGGCCGCGGCGCTGGTCGGCAGCGGCGCGCGACACGCGCACGGTTTCCAGCCGGGTCAGACCAACGTCGGGCTCGTAGCGCGGCACCCGCGACAAGCCGCTGTCGATCACCACGCGCACGCCCTCGATGGTGAGCGAGGTTTCCGCGATGGAGGTGGCCAGCACCACCTTGCGCCGGCCCGGCGGCGACGTTGAAATGGCGCGGTCCTGCTCGCGCGTATCGAGTGCGCCATAGAGCGCGACGATATCAACCGTCGGATCGCGCACGTGCTCCTTCAGCAGCGTCTCGGTGCGGCGGATTTCACCGGCGCCCGGCAGGAACACCAGCAGCGAGCCGGACTCGGCGCGCAAGGTACGTTCGACCGCGGGAGCGACCTGGTCCTCGATCCGCGTGCGCGGATCGCGGCCGAGATAGCGAGTTTCCACGGCAAAGCTGCGGCCCCGACTCTCGACCACTGGCGCGCTGCCCAGGAGCGCGGCCACCCGCGCGCCATCGAGCGTCGCCGACATCACCAGCAGCTTCAAATCCTCGCGCAGGCCCTGCTGCACGTCCCGGGCCAATGCAAGTCCGAGGTCGGCGTCCAGCGACCGCTCGTGGAATTCATCGAACAGCACGGCGGCAATGCCGCCGAGCGATGGATCGTCCAACACCAGCCGCGTGAATACGCCCTCGGTCACGACTTCGATGCGCGTGCGTTTGGAAATCTTGGAACCAAAACGCACGCGTAAACCCACGGTATCGCCGACCTGCTCGCCAAGCGTTGCGGCCATGCGGGCGGCGGCGGCGCGCGCCGCCAGCCGGCGCGGCTCCAGCACCAGGATTTTCTTGGTCCTAGCCCACGGCTCGTCGAGCAGCACCAGCGGCACGCGCGTGGTCTTGCCGGCACCGGGCGGCGCCACCAGCACGGCGCAAGCACTGGCGCTGAGTGCCGCGGTCAGCCGCGGCACGGCCTCATCAATTGGAAGCGGCGTGTCGAAGTCTCGCATAATCCTCGGCGTTATCGTCCGCGAAAGCGGACGATCCAGTAAACGCGGGCGGAATAGATACTGCGATCTTGGTGTTTACTGGGTCCCCCGCCTTCGCGGGGGACGACGACTTCTATTGAACATGCAATTCGCAATCATGGCTTCGGCCTTCCCACGCTCTCGTATTCGAAACCGTGGCGGGCGGCTTCCTCGACGCGATAGATGTTACGCAGGTCGACCAGCACCGGGCGCTCCATCACGCCCTTGAGCCGCGCAAAATCGAGCGCGCGGAACTGCTCCCATTCGGTGACTATTACCAGCGCGGAGGCGCCCTCAGCGCAGGCATAGGCATCTTGGCAAAAGGCCACGTCGCCGATTACGGCCTTCGCCTGCTCCATGCCGGCCGGGTCATAGGCCCGCACCTTGGCGCCCATGTCCTGCAACGCGGTGATCAGCGGGATCGATGGCGAATCGCGCATGTCGTCGGTGTTGGGCTTGAAAGTGAGACCGAGCACAGCGATGGTTTTGCCGCGGATTTCGCCGCCGAGCGCGCTTGCCACTTTACGCGCCATGGCGCGCTTGCGCGCGTCGTTGACCGCTACCACCGCCTCGACCACGCGCAAGGGAGCGGCATTGTCCTGGCCGGTCTTGAGCAGCGCCACCGCGTCTTTGGGAAAGCATGAGCCGCCGAAGCCGGGACCGGCGTGCAGGAACTTCGATCCGATCCGGTTGTCGAGCCCGATACCGCGTGCAACCTCCTGCACGTCGGCGCCGACCTTTTCCGCTAAGTCCGCAATCTCGTTGATGAAGGTGATCTTGGTGGCGAGGAAGGCATTGGCCGCGTATTTGATCAGCTCGGCGGTGCGCCGGTCGGTGAACAGGATGGGCGAGCGGTTGAGATAGAGCGGACGGTAGAGCTCGGTCATCACCTCGCGCGCTTTGCTGTCGGTGCTGCCGACCACGATGCGGTCGGGATGCTTGAAGTCGCGAATGGCAGCGCCCTCGCGCAGGAATTCCGGATTCGACACCACCGCACAATCGCAATCGGCCCGCGTCTCGCGGATGATGTTTTCGACCTCGTCGCCGGTACCGACCGGCACCGTGGATTTGGTGATGACCACGGTGAAGCCGTCGAGCGCGCCCGCGATCTCGCGGGCAGCATCATAGACGAAGGTCAAATCTGCGTGACCGTCGCCACGGCGCGACGGCGTGCCGACGGCAATGAAAACGGCGTCGGCGGCCGCCACGGCGGGGCCAAGCTCGGTGGTGAACTTGAGCCGGCCGGCGCGCGTATTGGCGGCTACCAGCTCGTTCAGCCCCGGCTCGTAGATCGGCATTTCGCCGCCTTCGAGCGCGGCGATCTTGTCCTGGTCCTTGTCGACGCAGGTCACCTCATGGCCGAAGTCGGCAAAGCACGCCCCGGAAACGAGGCCGACATAGCCGGTGCCGATCATGGCAACGCGCATTGAATGTCCGTCGCGATGGTTAATCGATTCCAGCGCAAGCTGGCGGCGTCTCTTAGCAGAGGCTGGTGCGGGTGGCGAGAGCCGCGGGCACGGCCGCAGTTTCCGCGGTCGTGTAAAGGTAAATGAAACTGCGTTGCGTCAAAAGGAACGACATGAACGGGGTTCAAATGCATGACGGGCGGGTCGACTGGGTCGACTACGCAAAAGGCTTCTGCATCATCTTCGTGGTGATGATGCATTCGACGCTCGGCGTCGAGGTCGCCACCGGCCAGACCGGCTGGCTACATCCGGTCGTGGCCTTTGCGCTGCCGTTCCGCATGCCTGACTTCTTTTTGATCTCGGGGCTGTTCCTCGCCAACGTCATCAAGCGGCCGTGGCGGCAATATCTTGATCGCAAACTCGTGCATTTCGCCTACTTCTATCTCTTGTGGATGACGATCCAGTTCGCCGTCAAGGCGCCGCTGCTCTCGCAGTCGCACGGCGCGGCCGAGGTCGCGCGGTTTTATCTGCTGTCACTTGTCGATCCGTTCGGCACGCTGTGGTTCATCTACCTGCTGCCGATCTTCTTCGTCGTCATCAAGGCGACGCGCCGCGTACCGGTACCGGTGATCTGGCTCGCCGGCGCGGTACTCGAGATCGCCCATGTCGACACCGGCTGGATGGTGCCGGACGAGTTCGCCGCCCGCTTCGTCTATTGCTACACCGGCTATATCATGGCGCAGCCGCTGTTCGCGCTCGCTGCGCGCGCGCAGGCGCGGTCTTGGCTTGGGTTCGGTGGGATCTTGATCTGGGGCCTCGCCAACGGCGCGCTGGTCTATTTCCACGTCGAGAAGTTGCCGTTCATCTCGCTATCGCTCGGGCTTGCCGGCGCTGCAGCGGTGTTGACGGCAGCGGTGCTGATGGCCAAGAGCGACTGGTTCAAGCCGCTACGCTATTGCGGGCGCAATTCGATCGTCATTTATCTCGCCTTCTTCCTACCGATGGCGCTGACGCGCACCGTTCTGCTCAAGAGCGGGCTGATCGCCGACGTCGGCAGCATGGCGGCGCTCATCACGCTTGCCGGCGTGGTCGGCGCGCTGGCGCTGTTCTGGCTGGTGCGCGGCACCTGGGCGCGCTTCCTTTTCGAGCGGCCGGCGGCCTTCCATCTGTCGCCGCCCAAGCGCGCGGTGATGCAGCCAGCCGAATAAGTCCACAGGCGCAATCCGCGCATTGATAAACGCTGCCCGGCGGCCCACATTCGGGCCATGCCAGCCACCGCCAAATCCAAGAGCAAGGCCAAGCCCGCGGCGAAACACGCGCCGAAGGCTAAAACCGAGACTAAAGCCAAATCTGCCACCAAGCCTGCCGCTCCATCGCAACCGGTGGCGCGGCCGCTGAAAAAGGGCGACCACCTCTTTCTGGTGGACGGCTCCTCCTACATATTCCGCGCCTATCATGCGCTGCCGCCGCTCACCCGCAAGTCGGACGACCTGCAGGTCAACGCCGTGCTCGGCTTCTGCAACATGCTGTGGAAGCTCCTGGCCGAGATGAAGGACGACAAGCCGACTCATCTCGCGGTGGTGTTCGACAAGTCCGAGAAGACCTTCCGCACCGATTTCTATTCCGACTACAAGGCGCACCGGCCGGAAGCGCCGGAGGACCTGCGGCCGCAGTTCCCGCTCATCCGCGAGGCGGTGCATGCTTTCGAGATCCCGTGCCTGGAGCAGACCGGTTACGAGGCCGACGACCTGATCGCCACCTATGCGCGGCTCGCCTGCGAAGCCAAGGCCACCACCACCATCGTGTCGTCCGACAAGGACCTGATGCAGCTCGTCGGCAACGGCGTCGTCATGTACGACACCATGAAGGATCGCCGCATCGGCCGCGAGCAGGTGATCGAGAAGTTCGGCGTGCCGCCGGAGAAGGTCATCGAGGTGCAGGCGCTGATCGGCGATTCCACCGACAACGTGCCGGGCGTGCCCGGCATCGGCGTCAAGACGGCCGCGCAACTGATCGGCGAATATGGCGATCTCGAAACGCTGCTCAAGCGCGCCAGCGAGATCAATCAGGACAAGCGCCGGCAGTCGCTGATCGACAATGCCGAATTGGCGCGGCTGTCGAAGCGGCTGGTCACCCTCGACCAGAACGTGCCGCTCGAGGTGCCGGTCGATGAACTGGCCGTGCACGAGCCCGACTACAAGCACTTGATCGCCTTCCTGAAGGCGATGGAGTTCTCAACCATCACCCGCCGCATCGCCGAGAAGAGCGGCATCGACGCCTCGCAGGTCGAGGCGGATGCGAAGCTTGCCGCGGGCTCTCCCGTTGGTTCCCCGCGAGAAGAGGCTGCCGTAGCGCCGGCACCGGCCATCCTCCCCCTTTCAGGGGGAGGGAAAAAAGAAACGCCCGGCGCGTTCACGCCCGCCACCCTTGCCGAAGCCCGCAAGGCGCAGGCGCACAGCGCCAAGATCGACCGCAGCAAATACGAAACCGTAGGCACGCTGGCGCGCCTGAAGGAATGGATCGCGCGCGCGCACGAGGCCGGCGTGGTGGCAATCGACACCGAGACCACCAGCCTCGACGCCATGCAGGCCGGCCTGTGCGGCTTTTCGCTGGCCGTGGCGCCGAACGAAGCTTGCTACGTGCCGCTCGCCCACCGCGATGGCGGCGGCGGCTCCGACCTGTTCGCGCCCGAAGCAAAGCTCTGCCCTGGCCAAATCGCGGAAAAGGACGCGCTGGCGGCGCTCAAAGCCCTGCTCGAAGACAAAGCCGTGCTCAAGATCGGGCAGAACCTGAAATACGACTGGCTGGTGTTCGCCCAGCGCGGCATCGAGATGGCCGGCTTCGACGATACCATGTTGATCTCCTACGTGCTCGATGCTGGCAAGGGCGGCCACGGCATGGACGATCTCGCCAAGCGCTGGCTCAACCACGACACCATCCATTTCAAGGACGTTGCCGGCAGCGGCAAGACGCAGGTGAGTTTCGATTGCGTCGCCATCGACAAGGCCACCGAATACGCCGCCGAGGACGCCGACGTCACGCTGCGGCTGTGGTACGCGTTGAAGCCGCGGCTCGCCGCGGAGCGCATGACCACGGTCTACGAGACGCTGGAGCGGCCGATGCCGGCGGTGCTGGCGCGCATGGAGCGGCGCGGCATTTCCATCGACCGCCAGGTGCTCTTGCGCCTGTCCGGCGAATTCGCGCAGGAAGCGGCCGGGCTCGAGGACGAAATTCAGAAGCTCGCCGGCGAGCCGGTGAACCCCGGTTCGCCCAAGCAAATCGGCGACATCCTGTTCGGCAAGATGGCGCTGCCCGGCGGCAGCAAGACCAAGACCGGGCAATGGTCGACCGGCGCGCGCGAATTGGAAGACCTGGCCGAGCAGGGCCACGAACTGCCGCGCAAGATTCTCGACTGGCGGCAGGTGTCGAAACTGCGCTCGACCTATACCGAAGCGCTGCCGACCTATGTAAACCCGACCACCCACCGCGTGCACACCTCCTACGCGCTCGCCGCCACTTCGACCGGACGGCTGTCGTCGTCGGAGCCGAACCTGCAGAACATCCCGGTGCGCACCGAGGACGGCCGCAAGATCAGAAAGGCTTTCGTCGCTTCGCCCGGCATGAAGCTGGTGTCGGCCGACTATTCCCAGATCGAGCTGCGGCTGCTGGCCGAAATCGCCGACATCGCGGCGCTGAAGAAGGCGTTTCACGACGGCGTCGACATCCACGCCATGACCGCGTCGGAAATGTTCGGCGTGCCGGTGAAGGACATGCCGGGCGAGGTGCGCCGCCGCGCCAAAGCGATCAATTTCGGCATCATCTACGGCATCTCGGCGTTCGGTCTCGCCAATCAGCTCGGCATCGAGCGTGAGGAGGCCGGCGCCTACATCAAGAAATATTTTGAGCGCTTCCCCGGTATCCGCGCCTATATGGACGAGACCCGCGAGTTCTGCCGGAAGAACCTCTATGTGGAGACGCTGTTCGGCCGCAAGTGCCACTACCCGGAAATCAAGAATTCAAATCCCTCGATCCGCGCCTTCAACGAGCGCGCCGCCATCAATGCGCGCCTGCAAGGCTCGGCGGCCGACATCATCCGCCGCGCCATGATCCGCATCGAGCCGGAGCTGGAGAAAGCCAGGCTCAAGGCGCAGATGCTGTTGCAGGTGCACGACGAGCTGATCTTCGAAGTGCCGGACGACGAAGTGGCGAAGACGCTGCCGGTGGTCAAGCGGGTAATGGAAAAGGCGCCGGAGCCGGCGGTGATGCTGAAAGTGCCCTTGCAGGTCGAAGCCCGCGCCGCGGACAATTGGGACGAAGCGCACTGACATTTTCCGCTCATTCCCGCGCAAGCGGGAATCCAGGGCCAAGCTCACCAACGCAGCAAATTGCTGCTCTGGGTCCCCGCTATCACGGGGACGAACGGAAGGGCGTTGCTCCGTCTATGTTTGGCTGTTAGCCAATCGGTATGAGAACTTTTTCGCAGTGTGCGATTTTCTTTGCGGCTGCGGCCACTGCGATCCTGATGCCGTCTGCCGCCCACGCCGCGACGGGGCTCGACGGTGCGCATATGGGCTGGCAATGGGCGCTGCCGTTCGCCGGCATTCTGTTGTCGATCGCCACCGGGCCGCTGCTGTTTGCGAGAATCTGGCACCACCACTACGGCAAGATCGCCGCGGCCTGGGCGCTGCTGACGCTGGTCCCGATCGCGTTCGCGTTCGGCGCCTCGACCGCGCTCGCCGCCTTCGTGCACGCCGTGCTGGCCGAATATCTCAGCTTCATCGTGTTGCTGTTTGCGCTCTACACCGTCGCCGGCGGCATCCACATCACAGGCAATTTTGGCGGCCAGCCGTGGAGCAACGCAGCCGTGCTGGTGCTCGGCACCGCGATCGCGAGCGTGGTCGGCACCACTGGCGCCGCCATGATCCTGGTGCGGCCGCTGATTCAGTCTAACGCCGCGCGCCGACACAACGTCCACGTCGTCGTCTTCTTCATCTTCCTGGTCGCCAATATCGGCGGCGCGCTCTCGCCACTCGGCGACCCGCCGCTGTTCGTCGGCTTCCTGCGCGGCGTCGATTTCTTCTGGACCACGACGCATCTCTTCGCCGAGACCGTGTTGGCCGCCGCGCTGGTGCTCGCCATGTTCGTCGCATTGGACATCTGGTTCGCGCGCCGCGAAGGCATCCCGCCCGTGCGGCTGGGGGCGCCGCGCCTCTACGGCCTGATCAACCTGCCGCTGATCGCCGCGATTATTGCGATGATCCTGCTGTCGGCGGCATGGAAGCCGGGCGTCACGCTCAACGTCGTCGGTACCGCGGTCGAATTGCAGAACCTGGTGCGCGACGGCGTGCTGGTGCTGATCGCGCTGGCCTCGCTGTGGCTGACGCCCGACGAGCACCGCGCGGCCAACGATTTCACCTGGGAACCGATCCGCGAAGTCGCCAAGCTGTTCGCCGGCATCTTCGTCTGCATCATCCCGGTGCTGGCGATGCTGGAGGCCGGCCGTGACGGGCCGTTCGGCTGGCTGCTCGACGCGGTCACGCGCGGTAATGGCGAGCATCACGAGGTGGCCTTCTTCTGGCTCACCGGCATCCTGTCGGCCTTCCTCGACAACGCACCGACCTATTTGGTGTTCTTCCAGCTCGCCGGCGGCGACGCCGCCGAACTGATGACGAAACTCGCGCCCACGCTCGCCGCCATTTCCATGGGCGCGGTCTACATGGGCGCGCTCACTTACATCGGCAACGCGCCCAACTTCATGGTCTATGCCATCGCCGAGGAACGCGGCGTCAAGATGCCGAGCTTCTTCGGCTACATGCTGTGGTCGGGCGCGGTGCTGCTGCCGGTTCTTGTCATCCTCACTTTCGTTTCCGTCGCCTGACCTTGCGCTTGCCGCCGCGCCTGGCGGCCGGCTTGGCGGCTGCCTTTACCGGCAGCACCGCGACCGCCTCGATTTCGAACAGGCCGCCGGGGCGCGCGAGGGCCGGAACGCCGACCGTCGTGGATGCGGGAGGCGCCTTGGAGTTGAGATAGCGGTCGCGCACCTCGCGGAACGCCGCCATATTGGTCTCGATCCCGACGAGAAAATTGTTGATCTTCACGACGTCGTTCCAGCTTGCACCGGCCGCCTTGAGGGCCAGCGTCATGTTCTCGAAGGCCTGCGTGCACTGGGCACGGAAATCGCCCGGCGCGCCGACGAATTTGTTCTCGATATCGATACCGAGCTGGCCGGCAAAATAGACGGTTTTCACGGGACCCGCGGATTCTACCACATAGGTGTAGCCCGGCGGCTTGGCCAAGGTTTTCGGATTGCTGAAGCGTATTGCCATGATGACATCCCCCTTCCTTTGAAGACCGGCTCGCCTGCGAATTTACGTCGCGGGCGGCTTCGTTGACAGGCCCCTCCACTTGCTTGAGCTTGCGCGCTCCTTGGGGGGTACTCCGGCATGACCGCGCACGCGGCTTCTCACGTCTATTTCGGCCTCAACCCGATGTGGGTCTCGACCTGCATCCTGGCCATCACCTACGCCACCATCATGTCGG
>CAZLWN010000121.1:0-11665 GCA_964563195.1 uncultured Undibacter sp.
ACAGTTGCGCCTGCGTCTGATGGCAGCCGGCGCAGACCTCGACGCCGACGTAAGTTGCGGCATCCTCAGCCTGCACACGGTTCGGTCCAACCACCGGCGCGGCGAAAAACATGAACATCGCCATTGCCGCCGCAGTTCGCCATGCTGCAGGGCGCAATTGACCAGCGGCTTTTCGATCACGTGGCAAGGCCCATTGCCTCATTGACGTTGCGCGCCGCCCCCGCAGATTGAACGGCCTGCTCTCGCAGGTCGACGGCGCTCTTCGTGGGTCAGCTTATTTGTATGGTCGCGATACATCCAGGCCGATCTTGCCCAAGGATGCAGCATGGGACCCGTGTGGAGCTACTGTTTCTCGAATTTGAAAATGACCTTCCAGTCCTGCCGCATGTCCACGACTGACCTGCTCGGGCTTTTTTAGACCAAGCGTTGTGAGAAAATAGCTTGGAAAGGAGCTGGTCATGCCGAAGAAGAGATTCAGCGCGGAGCAGATTGTGACGCTGCTTCGTCAGATTGAAGTGTCGATGGCGCAGGGGAACGCGACGCTAGCAACGTAAGCATCGCATTGTTCGTGGAAAATTATAGGAATAAGAGGTGAATAATTCGCTTCATTCGTCGCTTCCGCTTTTGGGTTATTAGCGGACAACCGATTCAAAGCTAAAACCCACATTTGTCCGCTTTGGTCCAATTGCGGACAAACCTGAGCGCATTGTCCGCTAAGGGCCAGGAGCGGAAGTCACCAAGTTAAAATGCGACGTCCGCTGATCCGGCAATCATCGCAAACGAGGCAGACAGCTGACGAGCGTCTTGCGGTGTAACGCCTCTGCTTCCAGCGGCATTGAAAGCAATCTACGCAGCGACGACCGCAAAAGGCCCGGCGCAGAAAATTATAGCGCACCAGACCAAACTTACCGCCGGACTGATGGCATCATTTCACAACAGTTCCGCTCTCGGATTGCTCTGTCGCTAAGACCCCATCACCGGATCAGTAGCAAGATCATGCACGCAATCAAACTGACCGATGCAAAGGTCGATACTATCGCCAGATAAACCAGTGCGGCACTGGCCCGTTCCAGCATGTGGCGGGCCATATACTGTCGCGGAGTGGGGTCGTGGGTTCCGGTCTCTAACGGGCTCATCGTGGAAATACTCCTGAAATAAAGATCTCACCGGAGCGGTGTAACAATGCCGTTAGTTTCTTGTGATTTCTGGACGCGTGTTCGTTGCAGATGCATGGTCAACAAAGTGCACGCGCCGCGGCGGGGCCGATGAGTCTGGAATAAATGGCATCAACAATCATGGCCTCGCCTGAAACCAGGGGCGCTCTTGTTACACTGGCCAAGCGGAATTATCTCTAGTTGGCGGAAAAAGCGAGCAATCCTCAAAGTTAACGTAAATGCCGCCACGCGGATCAGGTTCAAAGCGCATGATGACCTGCTGCGGAATTCTGGCCGCTACGTCGGCGTTGGCTCAAGAGCGGACAATACTGGGCTCAGTTGGATTGTCTGCTAAGTGCCAATCGCAGACATGACCTGACGTCGGGGTGAAGTCCACTTATTCTTCAGAAGCAGACATTTGTCAGTACATCCAATCCGGCATTTGGCTGCCAGTCTATGAGCGCCCGAGTATGGACCTGATTTATATCGTCTCCATCTGGCTATTGCCGGTCGTTATCGCCATTACTTTTCACGAAGCAGCTCACGGATACGTTGCTCGTCTCCTTGGTGATGAAACGGCATCGCGACTTGGACGTGTCAGCCTTAATCCGCTCCGACATGTAGATCCATTTGGCACGATTCTTTTGCCTGGAATCTTGCTTCTCGCGCGGTCGCCATTCTTGTTCGGATACGCCAAACCAGTGCCGGTTAACTTTCGGGCACTTCGTAATCCCCGTATCGGAATGGTGCTTGTCGCTGCGGCTGGACCTGCAATGAATATTGGCTTGGGAATTGTTGCCGCCTTGAGCTTTCACCTAATAGATTATCTGCCAGTCATCGCTGCCCGATGGGCTGTCCTGAATCTAAAGAACGCCCTGATCATCAACGTGGTTCTGGCGGTGTTTAATCTGTTTCCCCTGCCACCGCTTGATGGCGGGCGTATTGTCGTGGGGTTGCTTCCCAATGAATTGGCCAATCGGTTTGCTCGGCTTGAGCGTTACGGGATGATGATCCTTATTGGATTCGTAATTGTCCTTCCCCTGCTGGGTTCGCAATTGGGAGTAGATCTCAGTTTTGTGTCGCATTTTATTTCAATCTCAACGGGCGCAGTTATCAGAGTTATCCTCCGATTGACCGGAAACTTGTAGGTTGTGACCTGCCCGCCGCGCACGTCTACTTTAAAGTCAAAAGCGAAAGTCGCGCCATCGTCGCACATTGTCCGCTATTGTCCAAAAGCGGACAAACGCGGGCGCGGCTGGTTTGTCCGCTAAGTGCCAAATGCCGACCTCTTTCCTTGAAGGCGCCATTACGCATTAGAAAGCGCTGATTTTATTCGCGGTTGCGGTATCCGAAAAATCAAATCAATTCCCGATACGGTAGTCAAAGTGAGCAAAACTTCGTCACTACATTGCGTGGCCGCCCACTTCACGACCTCCAGGTGTCTATCCGCGATTATTGTGCCGACCCGAGGAGGATTTTCTTGGCATAATGCGTCAGCGCACGCGAGTATACCTCGAGCCAGATATGAGGCGTCTTGCGGCGCGATACGACCAAGTAAATTTCGTTTTCCTGAGTGCTGCTCAATTAATTCAACGCTGTGCTCGGGGCCCACTTCTGCAATTATTTCTCTCATGGCGTTGCAACTCTCGATATGAGGTTTGGGCAGACATAAATATTTTGCTGGAACATAAGCTATCGAAAGTTAGGCGGCCGTGCCAATTTTTCTGAATTTGGTTTTCCAGCAAAGTCTGTGATCTCAACGTCCTCTCCACGCTTCGCCTCGTCCCTCTTTTTATGAAGGTTCTTGGTAGGTGGTCCCTTGGGCTGCTGCGCGACCGTTACATGGTTCGATAAATTCTTTGCGCGCGGCCTCAGTGGTGGCAATGGAATCTGGTCTGGTCCGTTCCAGGCAAGCAGACCGGCGGCCTCCTGGCAGGGCGCATCCTGCGGCAGCTTAACCGGCGGACTGCCGGCTTGGGCGACGGTCCACCTCTCCGCCGGCCTGCCGGTAATAGTCATTACGTAGTCTTGCGTCTCTTGCGGCAGCCGGCCCTTGCGGGCGAGCCATTCCGCCACGCGCCTCGGGCCCGCGTTGTAGGCGGCGGCGGCGAGGCCAAGATTGCCAAACTTCTGATGCAGATCGCGCAGCAGGCGCGCCGATGCTAGTATTGCTTGCAACGGATCGAACGGATTATCGAGACCTCTATCGGTGGCGGTTTCGGGCATGAATTGGGCCATGCCGAGTGCGCCGGCCGAGCTGATGGCGCCGGGCCTAAAATTGCTTTCCTGATACAGCAGACGAATGAAGAAAGGTGCAGGCAGGTCATATGTATGCGCGGCCTTCGTCAGTGTGTCGCAGATTTCCTCGCGCGAGCGGGGGATGATTGGCTTAAGAAGGGGGTGAAGCGGCGCCAGTGGGAACACGACGACTTCATAGTTTGGCGCCAAGTCCACGCTGATGTTTTCCGTTGGCTTGCTCGACGGAAAGTCGATCGTCGCCGGAACCAAATCGTGCCATGCGAGCGTCAGCCAGCCTGCGATAAAGACACTGATGATGCCGATGGCAAGGTCTCTGGCAAGGCGGACGCCTGTTCGCTCCACGATAGTGCTCGGCAGCAAGCCGACAATGGCGCCGACTATCAGAATGAGAAAAATGTTTTCGGCTGAGAAATGCATCGGCGTAGCCCCGTCGGCTCAATGAACGATCGCCAATTAGCGTGACAAATATGAGGCAGAGGCGGGCCCTAATAATTTATTTATCTCGACTGATATTGGGCACGACGGGCGGGACGACCCCCCAAGGGTAGCAGCCGGGGCCGATGCAGGCGCGAAGACGTATGCCGGAATTACTTACGACCCAACAACCACTTTTTGACGTGTATTAGCTTCACACTTCCTCGCCGGAAGAGCACGATGTCGCAGACTGGGCGCGTCCACAGCGTCAATAGCTAACACTAATGTCCGCTTTGGTCCTCAGTAGGGAATGTGAGAGTGGAGTTGGGGTCGACGGCAGTTACGTCTACCAGCCGTGGGACTCGGGCTCCGTCACCAGGCGTTGTGAAATTTGATGATGGGAGCGACAGGTGAGGGCGCCCTTGAAAGCCGGGCGTTTATCGCCCTCGTCGTCTCGCCCGTCGTATCGGCGTCGTATTCATGTCTGCCCGGTGAGCTGGCGGCATTCTTTCACCGCGGCTGCCCGGCGTTTATCGATATAGGCGGCCAGATCCACCAGATGAACGCCCCGCTGGGACTTCTGGCTGGTCTCGATCCGCACGATCGGCAGGGCAATGTCGCCGCGCAGCGCCTTGCGCAACAGCTTGTCCACCGAGAGATGCCCGAAGTAGTCGTGACAGACCCGATCGATCGGCACAACGGTCTGGCCGTTGTACTGCGCCATCAGCAGAAACAGTGTTGGTGCAGTCCCGAAATCTTCCGACATGGTATCCACCGGCGCGTTCATGGCATCGCCTGAGAACCAAGTAATTGATGATCCAGTCGCATTCCAGCGCCTATAACAGCCCGAAGTATTTGGTCGGAAAGGAACCAAACCCATCGTTGCCAATCGTAAAACTTTCCTGTGGAAACGTACCTCCGCGGATTGGCTTGTCTGGCAGCATAGCGGCTCTCGTCTTGTGATTCGTCGATTGCTATTGAGAAGCACTTATGGCTGCCGCTGCCGCTGCCGCTCCCGCAATAAACAAAGGCGCTGCGACTTACACAATTTGGCCAACGGGTGGGTGCTCGCTCGCCGCGGCACGAGAACGCATCGCAGATCGTGGAATATTGCGAGAATGGACCGAAGCGACGGACGAGTACAAACGGTTAAGTCGATCTTCCTCGAAAAGCGATGATAATCGCGTCAATCTTCGCCAGAAAATTCAAGAATACGAGGAAAAGCTCAATTCAGATCTTCGTACGGTGCTGCGTTCTGGAGGCCTGATGGCTTATGGGCGGCCTAGTCCGGTTTCTGCCAGCCTGTTCGCGATCCGGAAAGATGCCTTTACGGCGTCCGCGATCCTCGATCTGGATTCGTCGACTGTGCGAGAAGAACGACCTGGCGGACGAACATTTTGTTCGGTGCAGGTCTTTCCGGTTGTGCTGGCGCCGGACCGGGTCCGGATCCTTGCGCAGCATTCGCTTGCGGACGCCTTCAAAAGATTCGTAATCGAAGACCCGGAAGTGGCGGCTATTGCGCGCGAAGGTATGAAATTGGCCCCCAAATTCGAAGCGGTATTCCGCAGGGGCCGTTGTTTTGTTAGTGGTGTAGCAGAATGGCCGGTCGACTCTGAAAGGTGGTCGATAACTTGCTATGATCGCCGAGACCCGATCGAAATTGCTGTCGCGTCTGAGACTCTCGTGCGCCGTTATCGTGCGCTGGTCGGGGTGCTGCGGCAGGGTGATCTTGAAGCCTATGGTCTTGCCGGTGTTGATGGTCGGTTTGAAGGGATTCCACGTTCAATATGGGGACACGAAGATTTTTACATAAGCGTTCAAGGAGATGTCCTTCATATCAATGTACAATGCGAGAACCTGCCCTTCGATTTTTTGACCCGACGTTGGGTTGCGGTTGAACTGCGTGCACCTAACACAGTTCAGCCTAGAAACGCTGATTTGTTTCACGTGAAGCCGACCACTTCCGTTCATATACGGTCAAATACTGGCAAATGCGACGCGTCGGCCTCGTTACGCCGCTCGTCGAAGGTCAGGAGGTCTCCGAAAGCCGACGCGGTCGCGGCAGCGCTGGAACGGAAAGGAATTACGCAACGTCCAGCCGGCCTTACGGATAAAGAGATCGCCAAGAAGATCGCTCCTGAGCTATCAGACCAGCATATGAGCCCCGACGCGCTTAGCAAAGCCGTCGGACGGCATTTCAATAAGCACAAACCGCTCGCTTGAAAATTGGCTCGCAGACATCACGGACAACGTCCCTAATGTCTCGTGCATTTCTAATCAGCAACTGCAACATCGTCGTAGTCAGCAAGGAACTACGCCGATGCATTCGCTTTCGAATACCAATGAACCAGACTCACTACTGACGGAAGCTCAGGCTTCCCATTTGCTCAACCTATCCGTCCGTACGCTTCAGGCGTGGCGCGGCCAAGGTCGAGGGCCAAGGTTTGTGCGTGCCGGGCGAGCAGTGCGATATCGGTCGACCGATCTAGTCAGCTGGATCAAAGAACAGACGATTACTCCGACGTGGAGTGCGGAGCGGGGCGCGCGGTGAACTCCCGAGCGATTATCTTCGGCCCCGGTGACAAGCTGCGCTGGCTGGAGGCGGTGGCGTTTCATCCTGAAATGAAGAACTTTCATTCCCGTCTAGCAATCGCCCTCAGCAATCGAATCGACAAATACGAAGGCACGGCGACTATTAGCCAGGAATGGCTTGCCAGAAAAACGAGCGCGACCGTTCGTGGCGTCCGGAAGGGCCTCAAAGCCATGGAGGTCGTCTGCCTGTTGATGGTGGCTCGAGCTCCGAATGGACGGGGCATGTCGGCCGTATATCGGCCGTTAAGATCAACGGAGGAAGCGCGGAACGGCGGTCCCCGTGAAACCCGGAACGACGAAACAAAAAACCCGGAACGGGAAAGTGCGAAACCCGGAACACCAGTTCCTATTGTACCTAAGACTCCTCCTAAGATTCTCCAAGGCGACGCCCTCCAAGTCGTTCAAGGCCGTGACCCAAACGAGCTCACATGGCAATCGGTCAAGGAAAAGCTGAAGGCCAGCCTGGGTCCAGACAAAGTCCGTGCGTGGTTCGATCCCCTTCGCGTCCAAGCGATTTTGCAAACGGAAGTGGTCATGATCGCGCCGACCAAGTTTCATAAGCACTGGATCGAGCAGCACCCGTTCGAACTAGACCTGGTCGCAGGCTGGCAGCGGTTCTTACCAAGCATCACAAGGGTGCGCCTCGTTGTTGCGACAGCGCCGGCAGCGAACTGAATTTCAAGCCCTCGGGGGGAGGGGGGTAAAAGGTTTTGGGGCTCTCGGTCAGGACCGGCGGCCTAAGGCGAAAAAACATATCAATGAATTACCAAAATATATTTTTTATGCCCCGAATCCAGGCTCGACGGTGGATATGCGGCAGCTCGAACCTTTTGGTTTGAGACTTAATTCCTCCTCCGGCTTCTTTTGAAGAGTGCTAGATGCAATTCCAATATTTTGGACCTCGATTCTACCCGGCCCAACATATACCCAGGAAAATAATCATTGCTTTTGGAGCCGCTCGTCCCCTTGTTTACAGGGACTGTCACAGAAACCGTACATTGATTTCGATTCACTCTCGCTCCGCCACCCTCCGGGATGGGCCGTTCTCTGACTCGCGCGCTCGATCTCAATAAGGCACAGACTGGCGCGTGCTGGTTGCCCGACCTCTGGACCTTATTGGGCGGCCTTGGCCGTCGTGGCGCTCTCAACCGTCCCAGTTTCTCTGACGCTCTGTACTTCACTGCAAAAGTACGGAGTCTTAGGCGAATGATTTTTCAGACAATTTGGGAGAGGCCCAGCCCGCCGGTTTCGAATCGCTCACGCTCGACCGATCAGAGAGAACTTAGTGCGGTTTGATTCCAGCCGCTTTCGCTTGATCGAGTTTCTAATGTCTCAGTCACGCATCGAAAGCCCGTCAGGCTCATACGCTACTCTCACGGGCAGCTAGCATCGGTGTTAATCGCGGGGCCACTCGCTACACTGCGCGGATGACACGCCCTCTCCGGATTCTCGATTACGATAACATCGACGAGTGGTCGCCGTGGTTTGACGAGATCATGGGCGCGATCGGACCGGCTGATCTGATCGAGCGCCTCCACGCGACAACCCCTGAATATGTCGAGGACGCCCGCGCTCTTGTGGTCTCGGTGGTGGGTCTCCCCGCCCTCATTGCGCACCTCCAGACCGCTTTGGCGTCGTATCACGTGCGCGTCTTTCATGGCACGCGCGTCACCGATGCTGAACTGGGCAGCATCAAGCAGCATGGGTTACGCGCGCTGGCGCTGTCAGAGAGACGCGTGGGCCTTGTCGCCGTGTTCAGCGAGCATCCCGAGTGGCCGCACAAGGAGCCGATGCTAAACCGCGAAATTCACCGGTACGGACCGGGTTGGGAGAAGGCAGGCACCGGTAAGCGGGAGGACGATTGCGTGCACGTGTGCCTGTCCCGCGCTGGGCTCCTACACGGCTGCAATCACTATCTCATGCATGGGGCGGAGGTCGATCAGCACATCGCGATGATGCTGTTCGATGACAACAGCGGCCTTGAATTGCTTACCCGCGCGCGCAAGCCATACATCGTTAGCTTTTCGGCACCCTACCCCGACGCCGCCGTGGCGGCGAACCCCTACGGGTTTCCATCAGAAGATCTGCCGAGCCTGATCAATAGCTTTCTTGGCGCATGGGCTTACAGGAAGTCACACCCAAAATTCACGGTTGTGGCGCAGAGGGATTCGATCGCCCTGCGTTTCCTCGCGCCCATCCTTGCCGATCGGATCGAGCACATTGAATTGGTTGACGACGCGTTGCTCCCAAAGCCGCGGCCGCGGGGTTAGGCCCGTGCCCGGCCCGAGATAAACAGGCTGCGCGAATAGTCCTGCAACAGCTTCGTCGCGGTAACATCGCTGATGAACAGGCGCTCGCTTTCGGGGCCACGTCCCGGGACATTGAGCGACTTACCGCCGACCATTTTCCTGATCTGGTCTTTGATGATGTCGATGTCGGGTTCTGAAATACCTTTTGCCGTCCCGAACACACGCTCGGTTGCGCCGGGCGCCTCCAGCGAAAGCAAATTCATGTTTTCAGGATGGTAGGAGAACCCGAGAAACACCAGTGTGTCGGCATCAGCGACGGCTTGTTTGAGCGCCGCGAGCGTCTCGCCTTCCTCGATCTGCTCCGTATACGTCCGGACGCGCTTGGCCATGAATTCCATGTTGGCGCGATTGGCGCGAAATTCGAACGGAATGCCCTCAGGGTTTTGCCACGGCGTCTCGCCAATTGAGCCATAGGGATGAATGATTTTGAGGCCGTGCATGACGCGGGCCGCCACAGCATCGTTGACCCCATAGAGATTCTTGAGCGCGTGGAACATGAAATGTTCGAAGCAGCGGTCGTAGTTGAAGATGACGAATGTGACTTTCTCGAAGATGCGCTCAATCTCGGACTTCGGCACGCCGTCGTTCAGATTTTTCGCGAAGTCGAAGAACCAAGTCTCCTTCAGTTTGGGAAGGTCCCGGAACTGGCCGCTCGCCTCCTCGATGTAGAGGTAGCTCTGCTGTTCGGCTTCAAGGATAGACTTCACGATAGCCAGCTTGCCGCATAACTGGATGTCTTTATCGCCGCGATGGCCGTCAAGGAAACTGTCGATCGACTTCGCGTAGATGATGCCATCGCGGATACGCCACGCAGCCTCGAAGAACCGTTTGATTTCCTCGCGCGTGTGGTAGCGCTGCTGAAAAATATCGAGGATGTCGGGATCGCCAGTCCCGGCCTTCAGGCTTTTGTTTTCCAGAACATAGTCGAGCCGCCGGGCAATGATGTCGATGAGCCCCTTTCCGGTGGGCATATCGGCTTCGGCGCTCGCGCCGGCTCCGACAATGAAAAGCGTGTTGGGATTTCGCACGTGGACGGCATCCGGTGCTTTAGGCAATACATCGAGGGTGCCGTGTTCCCGGCGAAACGTCCAGCAGATGCTTGTGGCAAGCCTTTCGCACGGTCGTCAGCCGGCAACATGCAGGCGCAGGCCCGCGTGCTTTTGCAGATAAGTGCGTGGGATACCACAATGTCGAACGGATTGCTGCGATGTCGGTCACGAGAAACAATCACTACGTTCCGCAATGGTACCAAGAGGGGTTCATTGAGCCTGGTCGCTCGTCGCTTGCCTATGTCGACATGACGCCCGACCAGAGGGTCCTTCCGGACGGCCGCGTGATCATTCAAAACTCTGCGTGGGACAGCACGCCGACCTCTCGGGCGTTTTGCCAGAAGGACTTGTACTCGACCTTCTTCGGAACGTCCGTCAACGATGAGATTGAGCGCCGCTTGTTCGGCGATGTCGACGGCCAGGGCTCAAAAGCTGTCCGGGCATTCATAGGCACGGATGTGCGGGAATGGCACCGGCATTTCCAAACTCTCTTTGAATTCCTCGATATTCAGAAAATCCGCACGCCGAAGGGCTTGGATTGGCTAAAGGCTCAGTATCCCGCTCTCTCGCAGAACGAGCTGATGTTCGAGATGCAAGGCATCCGCATGCTGCACTGCGCGATCTGGGTCGGCGGGGTGCGAGAGATAGTCTCTGCTGAAGACTCCGACGTGAAGTTTATCACTAGCGATCATCCTGTGACGATCTACAATCACGCCGTCCCTCCGGCGGATGGGGCGTGCGCGTACCCGCTTGATCCTGGAATAGCGTTGCGGGGATCGCAAACGCTCTATCCGATGGACCGCAACCACTGCTTGATCCTTACGAATCTAGAATACGCGCAGGACCCGAGCACCGGCCCGCTGGAGAAGAGAACCTTTGCGCGCAATTACCGGCAATCCTTGACCCGGATCGACGCGTTCATACGCACGCGAAAACTTAACGCGCAGGAAGTCGCGCAAATCAATTTCATCATGAAGAGGCGCGCGCGCCGTTTTGTCGGCGGCGGCCGAAAGGAGTGGCTGTACCCGGAAAAGACCGTCACACAGTCCTGGAGCGAGCTCCGGAAAATACTTTCCCCCCCAAGGGCGGTCTGTTCCACTTCGGCGGCGAGATATTCGTGAAGTACGAGAGCGGCGATGTCCATTACCAGGATGAGTTCGGTAGGACCGAGAAGCCGCGCGAATTCCTGATCAAGAAGGCGCCGGACAAACCCTTGCGGCCGGGAGACTTATGCGGATGCGGGCGGGGAAGGCAGTTCAAGGACTGCTGCCAGTCCAAGCCCGAGGCACTGCGCCCGACCTGGAACGAGAGGAGCATCCGCGAGCGAAACCTGATGCTGCAAAACGGCATCGCGAATGTCCTGGAGCTCGAATCCGGAAAGGACTGGGTACAAATTCGCCGTGAGTTGACCGACGATAAGATCAGCAAAATTTATAGCCTCTACGAAGCCCTCTGGCCGCTTGAGACCGACTTGCTCGCGCTACTGCCGAAGCCCGACGGGGAGGCGCGCGCGGTCTACACTGGGTCTATCCACCCTTCGTCGATCACCGACTTCGCACTGGCGGCTCCGCTGTACTTCGGCGAGCTGACCGTGGCACATCCATTCGTCCACTCGGGGATAATGAAAAAGGAGATGAGCCCGACTGGAAATCCGAAGTCCTACCGACAGGAGTTCCTGAAGACGATCTTGTTCTTTCTGAACGTTATGCCGCTGGTCGATCTCGGGCTAATCAACCTCATCCCGGACCCCTGCGATTTCGACTTCCACCTCCGCGAGCAGATGATGAGCATGGCTCGCGCGCGGTCTGCCGATACGCAGTACGATCCGACGAAGGTGTCCGACATCAGCGCCTGTGAGACAGATTTAGCGGCTTGAGGAAGGGAGGAT
>CAZLWN010000122.1:0-11634 GCA_964563195.1 uncultured Undibacter sp.
AATATCCGAAATACTTCTCGATTCTGCCGACCGGCCCGAACACGAAGACGTCGTTTACGAAGGGCTTCTTCGATGCCGCGGCCGCGCAGAAGCCGAAGCCGAAAACACTGGCGCTGTCCTTCGCCGACGCCGACTTCTCGCAGAACGCCTGCGAGGGCGCGCGCGAAAACGCCAAGAAGTACGGCTTCAAGATCGTCTACGACAAGAGCTATCCGCCGCCACCGAAGACCACCGACTTCACGCCGATCGCGCGCGCGCTCAAGGCAGCCAACGCCGATCTCGTGATCGTGTGCGCCTATCCGGCTGACTCGGTCGGCATGGTACAGGCGGCCGGCGAAGTCGGCCTGACGCCCAAGATGTTCGGCGGCGCCATGGTCGGCCTGCAGGCGACGTTCTTCAAGAACAAGCTGAAGTCGAAGCTCAACGGCATCGTCAATTACGAGACCTGGGTGCCGGACAAGAAGCAGATGTATGAAGGCACCGAAGCCTTCTTCAAGGAGTACCAGTCGCGCGCCAAGGCGGCCGGCGTCGATCTGCTCGGCTACTATCTGGGCGGCTGGGGCTATGCCCGCATGCAGGTGCTCGAGCAGGCCGTCAATGGCGCCAAGAGCATCAACGACGACAAGCTCGCCGCCTATATGCGCAAGGCGAAGTTCGAGACCATCATGGGTCCGATCAAGTTCGGCAAGAAGGGTGAATGGGCGGAGAGCCGTATGCTCACCATCCAGTATCACAGCATCACGGATGCCGCGAACCTCGAGACCTGGCGCGGCATGAGCTACCAGGCGGTGCTCGACCCGCCGAACCTGAAGACCGGCAACGTGATCTATCCTTACGCGAAGGCGCACACGATGAAGTAAGCCTTCGCCAGCGAGGGAAACGAGACACGGCGCCGCGGGAAACCGCGGCGCCGTTTTTTTGGCAGGTGGGGCGCCTACATCCCGAGATAAAACTGGCGGATCAAATCGTTGTTGTTGAGCTCGGCGGCGGAGCCGCCCTCGAAGGCGATCTTGCCGTGCACGATGACATAGCCGCGGTCGGCGATGCGCAGCGCCTGCGTGAAGTTCTGCTCGGCCATCAGCACCGTGAGATTGTAATGGTCCTTGAGCTGTTTGATGGCCTCGATGGTGCGGCTCACCAGCACCGGCGCCAATCCCACCGACGGCTCGTCGATCAACAGGATGCGGGGATTGAGCATCAGCGCGCGCGCGAGCGCCAGCATCTGCTGCTCGCCGCCGCTCATGGAGCCGGCGAGCTGGTTTTTGCGCTCGGCCAACCGCGGGAACAGCTCGCAGCAGAAATCCATATTGGTCCTGATCTGCGCGCGTGCCTTGCGGCGGCTGGCGCCTAGCAGCAGGTTCTCTTCCACGGTCTGGCGCGGGAACAGCCGGCGGCCTTCCGGCACCAGCGCGATGCCGAGATCGACGATCTGCTCGGTGGCCATGCCGACCAGATCGTGGATCTGCCCGTCGATCTCGGCGACGATCTTGCCCTGGCTCGGCCGCACGATGCCCATCACGCATTTCATCAGCGTGCTCTTGCCGTTGCCGTTGGTGCCGAGCAGCACCACGGTCTCGCCGCTGGCGACGGTGAGCGAGATGTCCTCGAGCACCCGCACCGCGCCGTAGGCGGCGTCGACCTTCTCGATCGTGATGCTATTGGTGCTAGCTGCCAAGATACGCTCCCACCACTTCCTGGTCCTTGATCACGTCGTCGGGCTTGCCGTCGGCGATCTTCTTGCCGGAGACGAGCACCACCAGGCGCTGCGAAAACCTCATCACCGCGCGCATGATGTGCTCGATCATGATGATGGTGACACCGGCCTCGTTGAGCTTGATCAGCAGCGCCACGATGTCCTCGATCTCGGAATGCGACAGGCCGGCCATGGATTCGTCGGCGATCAGCAGCTTGGGATCGGTCGCCATGGCGCGCGCCAGCTCGAGCTTGCGCATCTCGACCTGGGTGAGGTCGCGCGGGTATTGCGAGGCTTTGGCCTCGAGCGCAACCAAGCTGAGCAGCTCATGGCAGCGGTCCTCGAGCTCGCCATGCGAGACGTGATGGCCAGCGCGCGCGGCCACCGTGTAGAGCAGCGGCACCCGGATGTTCTCGGCGATGCTCATGCTCATGAACGGGCGCGGCAGCTGGAAACTGCGGGCGAGGCCGCGCCGCGTGCGCTGGTGAGCGATCAGGCCGTCCATCTTTTCGCCGGCGAAGGTGACGCTGCCGGTCTCGTTGTGCAGGGTGCCGGTGATGCAATTGACCAGCGTGCTCTTGCCGGAGCCGTTGGGGCCGATCAGACCGACGCGCTCGCCTTCGGTGACGCTCAATTCGACGGTATCAAGCGCGATGAAGCCGCCGAAGCGCTTGCTCAACTGCTCGACCTGCAACAGCGGCGCGCTCATGACTTGGTCCTCTTGGCAATCCAATCCTGCACCAGGCCGACGATGCCATTGGGTGCCACGATCACGAAGCCGATCAGCAGCAGGCCGACGATCAGCAGGTTGAGCACCGAGGAGATGGTGACGGTGGCGAGCTGCTGCAGCGTGCCGAGCAGGATGGCACCGACCAATGGGCCGATCCAGCTGGAGGTGCCGCCGATCATCGGCATGGCGATCGAGTTCACCGCATAGGACAGGTTGAACGCCGAGCCCGGCTCGACATAGCCGATGTAGAAGGGAAAGGGCGCCCCCGCCATGCCCATGAGCGCGCCCGACAGCACCGTGGCGATGAGCTTGAGGCGCAGCGTCGGCACGCCGCAGGCTTCCGCCGCCAGCTCGTCGTCGCGAATGGTGGCGAAGCCGTAGCCGAGCCGCGAGCGCTCAATCAGCCGCGCGCAGGTGAGCGCGACGATGACCAGCACCATCATCAGCGCGAACAGGTATTGGATATAGGGGCCGAACACCGGGACGCTGTTGGGCGGGATGACATAGGCGCCGCGCGAGCCGCCGACGAACTGCCAGTTCACCACCAGGGTTTCCAGCACCACCGCCAGCGCCAGCGTGGCGATGGCGAAAAACACGCCGCGCAGCCGCAGCGTCAGATAGCCGGTGCCGAGGCCGACCAGCCCTGCGACCGCGCCGCCGGCGAGAACAAGGATTGGCACCGGGATGGGAAAGATGTGACTCAGCAGCGCGGCCGTCGATTCCGAGAACATCTCGTCCAGGCTTTGGCCGATATTATAGAAGAACACGCTGGTATAGGCGCCGAGCGCAAAAAACCCGGCGCTGCCGAAGTTCACATAGCCGCAATAGCCGCCGAGGATGTTCCAAGCGGTCGCCAGCACGATGTATTGCAGCACCGTATAGCCGGCGAAGAACCAGTAGTCGTTGCCGAAATTGTCGAACAGCAGATAGCAGGCCAGTCCGACCACGGCCTGAACGACAATGAAAACGGGCGTGCGCACGGGGCTAACGTCCCAACAGGCCGGACGGCCGTACGGCGAGCGTCAGCAGCAGGATGCCGAACGACACCGCCGGCGCCCAGGACGGCCCGTAGAAGGTCGCCGTGAAGCTTTCGATCACGCCAAGCAGAAATGCGGCGATCACCGTCCCCGGCAAACTGCCCAATCCGCCTAGCACGCAGATGGCGAAAATGCGGCCGATATAATCGCGGCCGACCGAGGGGATGACCGGCTGGATGATGATCAGGAAAGCGCCGGCGAGCGAGGCGGTGGCGATCGAGATACCGAAGGCGATGCGCTTGATGCGGGTTGGGTCGACCGCCATCAGCCGCAGTGCCATCGGGTCCTGCGATACCGCCATGACCGCGCGCCCGATAAAAGTACGCGACAGAAAGATCTGCAAGGCCACGAACATCGCCGCCGCCACCAAGAAGGGCACCAGCAGGCGCAGCGGGAATTCCATGGCCCCGAGGCTCACGCTCGGCCCAATATAGGGCGCGTTGACCGAGCGGTAGTCGACGCCGAACAGCAGCAGCAGGATCACTTCGGTGACGAAAAGCACACCGAAGAAGAACGCGAGTCCGCGCAATGCTTCCTGTCCGCGCTTCTCGAATGCCAGGTAATAGACCTGATAGACGATCGCGCCCAACGCGTAGAACGCCGGCAATACCAAGATACTGGCGAAGATCGGGTCGATGCCGAGACTGATGTTGACAATGTAGGTAATGTAGGAGCCGAGCAGGATGAAGGCCGGATGCGCGATGTTGACGATGTCGAGCATGCCGAACGAGATCGAGATGCCGGCGGTGACGGCGGCGTAGAATCCGCCGAGCAGCAGGCCGGCGATGATCGCGTTGACCAGGAGATCAAAGTCCATGCGGCCTCAGCCGGCGCGTCCGCGACAGCAATTCGCGTTCGTCTCAGGCGCGCGCGGCCGCGCCGTGAGGCAAACGCGATTTGAATGACGAGATAGCCGGCCTTCCTCCCCTCCGAACGAATTTTTTTCTGGTGCCGGGCCGTTCGCGGCTCAGCAATCGAATGTTGCGGCGCAGTTTGCAGGATGGGGAGCGACTTGGCTAGCCCATGGTACGATCAGTCAAAACGTCCCACCCGCGAAAAAACAGCAACGCCCGCCGCCTGCGTCGCGGGACGGTGGGCGTCGTTGTCGTTGGGACGCTCAGGCCGCTTGCGCTTGTGCCCGCACGCCCTCGGGAAGAGGCATCGGCTTGTTGGCGCTGTCTTTGAATTCGACGGTCATGAACACCATTTCACGGTCGCCGAGATTTTGCAGATCGTGCACCTTGAACTCGCCCTTGCCGTAGGTCTCATGGCGGGTCTCGCCGGGCTGATAGGTGTAATCCACCGTGGTGCCGTCGTGCACGTGCTGACGCCCGCGGCCGCCGTTGACCGAGGTCCAAAAATAATCGAGCACGTGACGATGGAAGCCGACACGCTCGCCGGGCGCGAGGCGGATGATCCACACGCGCGTACGCTCGTTCTCCGACAAGAGGGTGGAGCCGACGCAGGGGTTCGGGTTCTTCGCCTCGCGCTCGAATTCAGCCGCGATGTCGGCCGGCCACGGCGACTTGTCTTTCTTCTCCGCGGCCTTGTCGAGCATGGTCAGAGCCATGGAAATTCCTCCAATGCTATTTGGCGTCATATATAGCATATTTTCCGGAACTTAAAGATTGGGGAAGATCAATTGGCCGGGTCACGGGCAGGGCGTGCGGTCGTCATCGGCGGCTCGATGAGCGGCCTGCTGTGCGGGCTTTTACTGCGCCGCGCCGGCTGGGCCGTCGATATCTACGAGCGGGTGGACAGCGAACTGTCCGGCCGCGGCGCCGGCATCGTCGCGCAAGCCGAGCTGATCGAGCGGCTACGCGGGATCGGGCTTGCCACCGACGAACTGGGCGTCCACATCACCACGCGCAAAATCCTCGACGCCGGCGGGCGGCTGACGCACGAGATCGAATGCCCGCAGGTACTCACCGCCTGGGAGCGCGTCTACCGGCTGCTGCGCGATGCCTTTCCGCCCGCGCATTATCACCGCGGCCGCGGGCTTGCCGGCTTTACGCAAAGCGTGGACGCGGTGACGGCGCATTTTTCCGATGGCGAAAACGTCGCCGCCGATCTGCTGGTCGGCGCCGACGGCCTCCGCTCCACCGTGCGCCAGCAATGCGCGCCCGCAGTGGCACCGCTCTACGCCGGCTACAGCGCCTGGCGCGCGCTGATTGCGGAAAGCGCGTTTCCCGCCGACGTGCATCGCGACCTGTTCGAATATATGACGTTCACCCTGCCGCCCGGCGAGCAGTTTCTCGGCTATCCGGTGGCAGGCCCCGACAACGATCTGCGCCCGGGCCACCGCCGCTACAACGTGGTTTGGTATCGCCCCGCCGACGAGCAGACCAAGCTGCAATGGCTGCTCACCGACGCGCGCGGCGTGACGCATTCGATCTCGATCCCGCCGCCGCTGATCCGTCACGAGGCGATCGCAGAAATGCGCGCTGATGCCGAGCGGCTGCTGGGGCCGCAATTCCGGCAAGTGGTGAAGATGATCGACGAGCCGATTTTTCAGCCGATCTACGATTTGGAATCGCCGCACATGGCGTTCGGCCGGGTGGCGATCATGGGCGACGCGGCCTTTGTCGCGCGCCCGCATGTGGCCGCCGGCGTCTCCAAGGCGGCGGACGACGCGGCGGCGCTGGTGGAGGCGCTCAGCGCCGAGGCTGAGGTCGCGGGAGCGCTACTACGCTTCGAGGCGGCGCGGCTGCGCGAGAACTATCGCATCATCGAACGCGCGCGCCATCTCGGCGCCTACCTGCAGGCGACCCGCACCGAGGCCGAGCAGGCGCGCGCCGGCCAGCACTCGACCGACGAAGCGGTGATCGCTGAGACAGCGGTGCTGGATTTTTTGTACGCCTAGAGGCCAACCAATTTCTTCAAATTGCCGCCGGCCAGCTTGGCGCGCGTAGCGTCATCAAAGGTTTCGACCGAGGCGATATGGCCGATGGGATCGTATTCCAGCATGTCGAAGGGATAGTCGGTGCCCATGATGACGTGGTCGGCGCCGAAGGTCTTTACCAGCGTCTCCAACTGCAAGGGCGTGAACACGACGGTGTCGACATAGACCTGTTTGAGATACGTGGTCGGCGGCTTGGGCAGGCCGGCCTGGCAATCCGAGCGAGCGCCCCAGGCGTGGTCGATGCGGCCGGAATAAGCGCCGAGATAGCCGCCACCATGCACCGCGAGAATCTTCAATTTGGGATGGCGCTCGAGCACGCCGTCGAAGATCAGGTAGTGCAGCGCCATCGTGGTATCGAGTGGATTGCCGATGACGTTATTGAAGTAAAAGCGCGCAAAACGCTGCGGTTGGGTGAAGCCGGTCGGATGGATCAACACCAGCGCATCGAGTTCCTCGGCTTTCTTCCAGAACGGCGCGAAAGCTGGATCGGATAGCTCCTTGCCATTGACGTTCGTGAGAATCTCGACCCCTTTAAAGCCGAGCTGTTTCATGCCCCGCTCAAGCTCCTTGGTCGCCTCGCCGCCGTCCTGCATCGGCACGCCACCGACCGCAACCAGCCGATCTTTGTGTTTGCCGACATATTCGGCGATGCCGTCGTTGAGCGCGTGGGCGGCTTGCACGCCGATGTCGAGAGGCAGGTTATAATAGATTTGTGGAGGTGACGGACAGATGAGCTGCATGTCGACCCCCATTTCGTCCATCACGCCAAAGCGCTCGTCTGTCGTGCTGATGCGTGAGCGGATATCTGCCGCCTGTTTTGCCATCAGGGCCTGTGTTTCGGGCGTCGAGCTTTGAACCAGCGGATCGGTGGCTTGCTTGAGATGCGGCTCGACGATCTCCGCTACGCGTGGCACCGCGACGTGGCAGTGGCAGTCGATGGTGACGCTTTTCGGCCGCACCTCGCGCCCCGGTCTGCCGTGTTTGCGCGCCGCAGTGTTTGCGTATTTGTTCCAGACGTCCGCCATGTCGCTTGCCTCTTATTTGCGTCATGCCCAGCTTCATGCCGGGCATCCACGTCTTTCTTATCGTTCATCCAAGACGTGGATGGCCGGATCAAGCCCGGCCATGACGGTGTGGATAGACCTAATAGATGCCCAGATGCTGGTGCAGGTCGACGCCTTCCTTGCTCAGCTCCGCCGGCGTGGAGACCACAGCGACGCGGCCGCTGTTGAGGATGACGATGTCGTCGGCGACGTCGAATACCAGCTTCGGGTTCTGCTCGACCAGCACGATCGACAATCCGCTCTCTTTCAATTTGCGGATGGTGGCCATCACCTCGGCGACGATTTGCGGGGCGAGCCCCTCCGACGGCTCGTCCATCAGCAGCACGCGCGGATTGCCCATCAGCGCGCGGCCGATCGCCAGCATCTGCTGCTCGCCGCCCGACAGATGCGCGGCGATCTGGTTGCGTCGCTCGTTGAGGCCCGGGAACATGGCGAAGACCGTGTCGGCGGTCCACGGCGCGTGTTTGCCGTTCTCGGGCTTGCGCGCGGCCACCATGAGGTTTTCGCGCACGGTCAGGCTCTTGAAGATGCGGCGGCCCTGCGGCACCAGCGCCACGCCGCGAGCGGCGATCATTTCCGGTGACTGGCCGGTTGCCGGCTCGCCGAACACCGTGACCTCGCCCTGGCGCGGCGGCAGCAGGCCCATGGTGACGGCCATGCAGGTCGACTTGCCGGCGCCGTTGCGTCCGAGCAGGCCGAGCATGCGCGCTTCGCCGAGCGCGAACGAGACGTCCTGCAGCACGTGGCTGTCGCCATAATAGGCGTCGACATGGCTGAGGCTGAGCGCGTCAGTGGCCAAGATAGACCTCCCGGGTGCGCGGATCGGCCACCACTTCGGCGCGCGTGCCTTCGACGATCACCTCGCCGAAATGCAGGAGCGTGATGCGCTCGGCGAACTCCAGCGCCACGTCCATATTGTGTTCGATCATCACCATGGTGACGTCGCGCGGAATTCCCAGCAGCAACTTGTGAACGTCGTGCCGCTCGTCGATGGACAGCCCCGCGAACGGCTCGTCGAGCAGCAGCACTTTCGGATTCTGCGCCAGCGCCATGGCGATCTCGACGCGGCGGCGCTCGCCGTAGGAGGTCTGCGCCAGCGGTCGCTCGGCAATGTGCTCCAGGCCGACCCGCTCCAGCGCTTCGCGCCCGCGCTCGACAATGTGACCTTGCCGTCGCATGTCGATCAGCGGATTCCATCGCATAGTGGAAAGGCCAAGCAGCGCCAGCGAGACGTTGTGGATGATGGTGTCGTGCGGGAACAGCGTAATGATCTGGTAGGTGCGCGCCATGCCCATGTGCGGGCGCCGCCGGCTCGGTACCCGGGTGATGTCGTGCCCGAACAGCGCAACTGAGCCGCTGTCGGGCGTGATCTCGCCGGTGATCAGGTTGAACAGCGTGGTCTTGCCGGCGCCGTTGGGCCCGATGATCAGCCGGCGCTCGCCCGGCTCGACATTGAGGTTGACGTCGGTGGTCACGTGCAGGCCGCCGAACGATTTGCACAATTGGCTGACGGTGAGCGCGCTCATGGCTTCGCCTCCGCCTTGCTCACCGCCTTGGGCTCGCTCTCGCGGGCGGCGCGCCCGCCCGCCTTGCGCCAGGCCAGCCGCCACAGCCGCGCCGTGCCCGGCACCAGACCCTCCGGCATCAGGATGACGATGGCGACGAAGATCGCGCCAAGCAGCATGTTCCAGCGCTCAAGGAAGCCGCTGACCACGCTCTTGACCACGATCACCAGCGCCGCGCCGACGATGGGGCCGAGCAGGGTGCCGGCGCCGCCGGAAATCACCATCAGTAGCACCTCGGCCGAGGCGGTCAGGTCGAGCGCCTGCGGGCTGATGAACTGCGTGTAGTAAACGAACAGGACGCCAGACACCGCGGTCAGCAGACCGGACAACATGCAGGCCCAGAAGCGGATGGCCCAGACGTGATAGCCGAGCGCGGTCATGCGGCGCGATTGGTCGCGCGTGCCCATGAGCGCGGCGCCGAGCGGCGAGCGCACGAACACCGCGACGGCAGCAAAGGTCACCAGGAACACCACCAGCGTCGTGTAGTAGAAAGAGTTTGCCGTGTTGATTTCGATGCCGAACGGCTGCGGCCGTCCGTGCAGATTGATGCCGTTGTCGCCGCCGGTGATGCTGATCCAGCGATAGGCCAGGCCCCAGATGATCTCGCCGAGCGCCAGCGTAATCATGATGAAGCCGATGCCGGTGGCGCGCAGCGACAGCACGGCATAGAGCGCCATCGACGCCAGGCCGCTGACGAGCGCGGTGAGAATGGCGACGGGGTGGCCGAAGCCGTGCTGCAACATGTAGCCGGTGGCGTAGGCGGCGATGCCGAACAGCCCGGCATGGCCGAGCGAGACCAGCCCGCCATAGCCGGCCAGCACGTTTAGGCCTAGCGCGAAAATGGAGGAGAACAGGATCTGGCTGGAAACGTTGATGTAATAGATGCCGGGCATCCAATAGGGCAGCGTGACCAGCGCCACGAAGCCGACGGCAAGAGCGATGACGCGTGCGCCCATGCCGCTCATGGCACGAACCTGCCGAACAGGCCCTGCGGCCGCACCAGCAGCACCACCAGCATGGGCAGGAACAACACGAAATAGGAAAGCTCCGGCAGCAGCGCCTGGCCGAAATTATAAATGAAGCCGATGACAATGCTGCCGACGAAACTGCCGAGCAGGCTGCCCGAGCCGCCGAGAATAACCACCACCAGCGCCAGCGGCAGCATGTCCTGGTCGAGGCCGGGATAAACCGACAGAATCGGCGCGCCGATGATGCCGGCGAAGGCGGCAAGCCCGGCGCCGAGCGCGAACACGATGGTGAACAGCTGCGAGACGCGGATACCGACCACCCGCGCCATGTCGGGATCGTCGACGCCGGCGCGGATCATGGCGCCGAGCCGCGTGCGGTCGAGCAGCAGCCAGAGGCCGAGCGCTGCCGCCGCTGCGATGGCGATGACCGCCAACCGGTAATGCGGGAACACCATCGGGCCGTAGCGCAGAAAGCCGGTGAGGCTTTCCGGGGTGTCGACGCGGACCGGATCGCCGCCCCAGACCATCAGACAGAAATCGGCGACGATAAAGGAAATGCCGAGCGTCACCAGCACTTGCGCCATCTGCTGGCCCGGCAATTGGCGCAGCAGGAAGCGCTCGATCACGGTGCCGAATGCCGCGACCAGCACGGTTGCTATCAGCACCGCCACCCAGAAATTGAACGTCATGCTCAAATAGCCGCCGGCAAAAGTTGCCCCGAAATAGGCCCCGAGCATGAACAGGGAGCCGTGCGTCAGGTTCGGGATTCGCATCAGGCCGAAGATCAGCGAGAAGCCCGCCGCCAACAGGAACAAGAGGCCGCCGAAGGTGATGCTGTTGACCGTCAGCAGCAGCCAGAACGTCATATCCGCCGTCTTTCCGCTTTCGCAAACGCAACCGTCCGCGGGCACCGCATTACCGGCGCCCGCGGCGATCGTTTCTTCAGATCAGCACTTCTTCAGTGGCGGATAGTCGCGCGAATAGACCGGATGCGCGAGGAACTCCTTCTCGGGCCAGGTCCAGAACTGGCTGACGTCCTTGTAGGTCTTGACCGTCTTGTTCCAGAGCTTGAGACCGTAAGGAGCGTCGGACCGTTTTTCGCAGACGCGGACGTAGAAGTCGCCGACCACGTTGCCGAGATGGTCGAACTTGATTGGCCCGCGCGGCGTGTCCTTCAGGTCCACCGCCTTGAGCGCGGCCATGAACTTTTCCTTATTGGCGGTCGTTCCACTGGCCGCTTTCAGCCCGGCTTCCACCACGTCGCAGTTGACGTAGAGACCCGCGGCATAGAAGCCCGGGACGACTTTGAAGTCTTTCAGGATCGCCTTGATGAAACGCTGGTTGCCGTCGGTCTTGAGGTCGAGCGTATAGGGGCAGCAGCTCGTCTGTCCGACCGCTTCGTCGCCAAAGGAGTGCAGCAGCGCGTCGTCGCCGCCGGTCTCGCCGGTGACCAACGGGAATTTGACACCGAAATTGGCGTACTGCTTTAAGAAGCGCAGCGGGACGCCACCAGGGAAGCCCTGGCAGACGACGTCGCAACCCGCGATTTGTGCGATGTAGGGCGTATAGTCCGGCGTGCCCAAAGGCGTATACAGCTTTTTGACCACACAGCCGCCGTCCTTCTCGAACGCCGCCTGGAAGCCGCCTTCCTGCTCGTAGCCGAAGGCGAAATCCC
>CAZLWN010000123.1:0-11617 GCA_964563195.1 uncultured Undibacter sp.
TCATCATGGAAATCGACGTCGACTATCCCGACCAGGCAGCCGAGCGCAAAATCCTGTTTGACACCACCGGCGCCGAAGAGACCCGGGCCAAACCGGCGATGACCGCGGAAGATCTGATCGCAGCGCAGCGGCTGGTGCGCCGGCTCCCCGTGGGCGAGTCGGTGGTGGCGGCGATCCTCAAGCTGGTGCGCTCGGCGCGCCCGGGCCCGGAAGCCGGCGAAATCGGCAAGCTGATTTCCTGGGGCCCCGGCCCGCGCGCGAGCCAGGCCTTGATGCTGGCGGTTCGCGCGCGCGCGCTGCTCGACGGACGCTTTGCGCCGTCGGTCGACGACGTGATCGAACTGGCCGAGCCCGTGCTCAAGCACCGTATGGCGCTGACCTTCGCCGCGCGTGCGGAAGGCGAAACTATCCTCAACGTGATGGGGCGGCTGAAGGCGCGCGTCGGATAATTGCGATGGCCGAGCCGAAGCTGAGCGATATCGAGACCAGCGCGCTGCGCCAGGCGAGCGGCGCTGCGCGCGTGCTCGCCGATGCCATGCCGCGCCTCATCCTAGAGGCGCGCCGGGTCGCCGCCACCGTCATTCACGGGCTACACGGCCGGCGCCGCGCCGGACCGGGCGAGAATTTCTGGCAATACCGGCGTTTCATGTCGGGCGAGCCAGCGCAGAACGTCGATTGGCGGCGCTCGGCGCGCGACGACCACCTTTATGTGCGCGAGCGCGAATGGGAAGCCTCGCACACGATCTGGATCTGGCCCGACCGTTCGCCGTCGATGGCCTTTGCTTCCGCGCTGGTCACCGACAGCAAGCTCGAGCGCGCACTGGTGGTGGCCTTCGCGCTCGCCGAAGTGCTGGTGCAGGGCGGCGAGCGGGTCGGCGTTCCCGGCCTGTTGCGCCCGACCGCCAGCCGCAACGTGATCGAGAAAATGGCGGAGGCGATCCTGCACGACATGAGCGAGCGGGCCAGCCTGCCGCCGAATTTTGCGCCCTCGCCGCTATCCGAGATCGTGATGCTATCCGATCTGTGGAGCCCGTTCGGCGAAGTGCAAAAGACTATTACCAAGCTGTCCACCACCGGCGCGCACGGCCATGTGGTGCAAATCGTCGATCCGGCCGAGGAAAGTTTCCCCTATTCCGGCCGCATCGAATTCGTAGAGCCGGAAGGCGCCGGCAGCATTACGGCCGGCCGCGCCGAGTCCTGGCGCAACGACTATCAGTCACTGGTGGCGCGCCACCGCGACGCGATCCGCGCCGAGACCGACCGGCTCGGCTGGAGCTTCGCCATTCACCGCACCGACCGGCCGGCGAGCGAATTGCTGCTGGTGCTGCATTCGCGCATGGGCGCCAATACGCAATCCTCGGCAATCGGCAGCCGGCACGGCCCGGCGAACCCTGGGAGAGCGGCGTGATCGGCTCCCTGCCGCTCGGTTTCGCGCAGCCGCTGGTGTTGCTCGGCCTGCTCAGCCTGCCGGTGCTGTGGTGGCTGCTGCGGCTGGTGCCCCCGCGCCCGCGCCGCGTCAATTTTCCGCCGACGCGTCTCTTGTTCGAAATCGCGCCCAAGGAGGAAACGCCGTCGCGCACACCGTGGTGGCTCACTTTATTGCGCCTGACGCTGGCCGGCCTGATCATCATCGCGGCCGCGGGCCCGTTGTGGAATCCACCACTCGCGACCTCCAACCGCGGCGCGCCGCTCTTGGTCCTGATCGACGACGGCTGGGCGGCGGCCGCCGCCTGGGACGAGCGGCTGCGCACCGCCGACGAGCTAATCGCGCGCGCCGACGCCGACAACCGCGGCGTCGCCGTGTTGCCGCTGTCGGAAACCGCGCGTGATATCTCCCTGCAAGCCGCCGGCGCCGCCCGCGTTCAAGTCAAGCAGCTCAAGCCGAAGCCGCATACACTCGAGCGCAGCGCGGCGCTGCCACTGATTAAGCGCTTCCTCACTACCGCGTCCGACGTCGAAATCGTCTGGCTCTCGGACGGCGTCGATCTCGGCAAAGGCGGGGAATTCATTGCGGGCCTCAAGCAGGTCATTGGCGATCATCCACTCACCGTCGTTTCCGGCGGCATCGCCATTCCGCATGCGCTCGCCGCCGCCGACAACGCCGCCGGCGCATTGACCGTGAAGGTGTTGCGCGCGCAAACCGGCCCCGCCGAGAACGGCCTGGTGAAGGCCATCGATCTCAAGGGGCTGCCGCTCGGCGAGGCGCCGTTCTCGTTCAAATCCGGCGACCGCGAGGCTGAAGCCGCGATCGACCTACCGGTCGAGATCCGCAACGACGTGGCGCGGCTGGAAATCACGGGCGAGCGCTCTGCTGGCGCGGTGCAGCTGCTCGACAAGCGCTGGCGCCGGCGCACCGTCGGCATCGTCTCCGGTTCGGACGTCGGTCGCTCGCAGCCGCTGCTGGGCGCGACCTATTATCTCGCGCGCGCGCTCAACCCGTTCGCCGACGTGCGTGTTGCCGAACCGGTGGCGCCGGCAGAAGCGGTGTCCCGCTTCCTCAACCAGCATTTGCCGATGCTGATCCTGGCCGACGTTGGCAACGTCGCCGAGGCGCGCGAGCCGCTGGTCAAGTGGATCGACGGTGGCGGCGTACTAGTACGCTTCGCCGGCCCCCATCTCGCGCGCAACGACGACGATCTGGTGCCGGTTAAGTTGCGCCGCGGCGGCCGCATCCTGGGCGGCAGCCTGAGTTGGAACCAGCCGCAAAAGCTCGCCGCCTTCTCGCACGAGAGCCCATTCAACGGCATGGCGGTGCCGAACGACGTCACCGTCACTCGCCAAGTGCTGGCCGAGCCCGATGCGTTGCTCACCGACCGCACCTGGGCGACGCTCGCCGACGGCACGCCGCTGGTCACCGCCCAGCGCCGCGGCAAGGGACTGCTCATTCTTTTCCATGTCACCGCCGATACCCGCTGGTCCGACCTGCCGCTGTCGGGCGCCTTCGTCGATATGCTCAAGCGTGTCGTCTCGCTGGCCGGCTCGGCAGGGACCAGCGACACCGCAAACGGCGCCAACAACGGCGAGAGCCACGCCGCTCAGTTCGTGCCGCCGACGCGCGTGCTCGACGGCTTCGGCGCTTTCTCGGTGCCGCCGCCGACCGCCCGCCCGGTGCCCGCGAATTTTAGCGGCCGCGCCAATGCCGATCATCCGCCCGGCTTCTATGGCCCGCCGGAAGGCCTGGTCGCGGTCAATACGCTGGCGCCCGATGACCGGCCGGCGCCGCTCGATTTCTCAAGCCTCAATGCCCGGCTCGACATCTACCGGCATGGCGAGCCGCGCGACCTGCGCGGACCGATCTTCTTGAGCGCACTCGCGCTGTTGATGCTGGACGCGCTGATCGTGCTCTTCCTGTCCGGCGGCTTCTCGAGCATGCTGCCGCGCCGGCGCGCGGCGGCGATGCTGCTGGCCACCGGCGGCCTGCTCGCCGCCTTCGCCCTGCTGAACCCGGCGCATGCGCAACCGGCGCAACAGCCGCCGCCGCTCACGCCCCAGGCCGAAGCCTTCGCCCTCAAGGCGGCGGAGAAAACCCATCTCGCCTATGTCGTGACCGGCGATGCCGACGTCGATGCCGTGAGCAAGGCCGGAATGACGGGTCTCACATTATTCCTGGCGCAGCGCACCGCGCTCGAAGCCGGCGAGCCGATAGGCCTCGATCTGGTACGCGACGAGCTTGCCTTCTTCCCGCTGATCTACTGGCCGGTATCGCCCAATGCACCCAAGCCGTCGAAGACCGCGCTCGAGCGCATCGACACCTACATGAAGCGCGGCGGCACCATCCTGTTCGATACCCGCGATGCCATCGACGACACGCCCGGGGTCACCAGCGAGCGCACACCCGGTATGCTGGCGCTACGCTCGATTCTGTCCTCGCTCGACATACCCGAGCTCGAGCCCGTGCCGCACGACCATGTGCTGACCAAGACGTTCTTCCTGCTGCGTGACTTTCCCGGCCGATTCACCACCGGCCGCCTCTGGGTCGAGGCGCTGCCGGCGGAAGGCAAGGAGGAAAGCGACCGCCCGGCACGCGCCGGCGACGGCGTGTCTTCGATCTTGATCACTTCGAACGATCTTGCCGGCGCCTGGGCGATGCGGCAGGACGGCCAGCCGATGCTGCCGCTGGTCCCGGGCGAGCCGCGCCAGCGCGAATTTGCCTTCCGCGCCGGAGTCAACATCGTGATGTACGCGATGACCGGCAACTACAAGGCGGACCAGGTGCATATCCCGGCGCTGCTCGAGCGGCTGGGGCAGTAGGAGCTCGATTGTGAACCTCGGCGTCTCATTCGCTCCGCTGGTGCCGGCCTACGTGGTATGGGCCGCGTTCGGCGCATCGTTTCTGATCGCGATTATCCTGCTGTTGACGCGCAGCCGCGGCGCGGTGCTGCGCTCAATCGCGCTTGTCTTGATGGTGCTGGCGCTCGCCAATCCGTCGTTGACGCGAGAAGATCGCGATCCGATCCCCTCGATCGCCGCCGTCATCGTCGACAAGAGCCCGAGCCAGAATTTCGGCGACCGCGCGCAGCAGACGCAGTCCGTGCGCGACGCGATCATCGAGCGGCTCAAGCGCATCCGCGGCCTGGAAGTGCGCGTCGCCGACGCCAGCGAGGCGGACGGCGAGAACGAGGGCACGCGGCTGTTCTCGGCGCTGTCCTCGACGCTCGCCGACGTGCCGCCCGACCGCGTCGCCGGCGCCATCATGATCACCGACGGACGCGTGCACGACGTCCGGGCCAACGCCTCCGTGCTCGGATTTGCCGCACCGCTGCACGCGCTGATTACAGGCCATGCCAACGAGATCGACCGCCGCGTCGTGCTCACGCAGACGCCGCGCTTCGGCATTGTCGGCCAGTCGCAGATCATCGGTTTCCGCATCGAGGATCACGGCGCCAAGATCGGGGCCGCCGAAGTCATCGTGCGGCGGGACGGCGACGTGCTGGAAAAGCGCGTCGTCACCGTGCACACCGACATCCAGTTCAAGGTGCCGATCCCGCATGCCGGGCCGAACATCGTGGAGGTCGAGGCGTCGCCGATCGCGGGCGAGCTCACCCAAGTCAACAATCGCGCGGTGGTCTCGATCGACGGCGTGCGCGACAAGCTGCGCGTACTGCTGGTTTCCGGCGAGCCGCACGCCGGCGAGCGCACCTGGCGCAATCTGCTCAAGTCCGATGCTTCCGTCGATCTCGTGCATTTCACCATTCTGCGCCCGCCCGAGAAGCAGGACGGCACGCCGATCAACGAGCTTTCGTTGATTGCATTTCCGACCCGCGAGCTGTTCCAGCAGAAGATCTCGGAATTCCAGCTCATCATCTTCGATCGTTACGCACGCCAGGGCGTGCTGCCGATGATCTATTTCGACAATATCGCGAAATACGTGCACGACGGCGGCGCCGTGATGATCGCAGCCGGCCCCGACTACGCGAGCCCGACCAGCATCTGGCGCACGCCGCTCGACGCGATCCTGCCGGCGGAACCGAGCGGCGAGGTGACTGAGCGCAGCTTCCGCGCGCTCCTCACCGCGGCCGGCCGGCGACATCCGGTGACGCGTGGTCTGCAAGGCTCCGACACCAATCCGCCGCACTGGAGCCATTGGTTCCGGCTGGTCGATGCCAAGCGCAACGCCGGCTCGACCGTGATGGAAGGCCCAGATGGCAAGCCACTGCTGGTGCTGGCACGCGAGGAAAAGGGGCGCGTTGGCATGCTACTGTCAGACCAAATTTGGCTGTGGGCGCGCAGCTACGAAGGCGGCGGCCCGCATCTCGACCTGCTACGGCGGCTGTCGCATTGGCTGATGAAGCAGCCCGAGCTGGAAGAGGAAGCGCTGCGGCTGATCGTGCACGGGCGTGACATTACCGTGCAGCGGCAAACCATGGCCGACACCGTCAACGAAGTGACGCTCACCTCGCCAACCGGCGCGCGCTCAACCATCATTCTCAAGCCGGTGGAGCCCGGCCTGTGGCGCGCCGCGCTAACCGCCAAGGAGCTTGGGCTGTGGCGCGCGACCGACGGCAAGCTCACCGCGCTCGCCAATGTCGGCCCCGCCAATCCGCGCGAATTCGCCGAGGTGACCTCGACCACCGAGGTGCTGAGCAAGCTGACAGACTCAACCGGCGGCGGCGCACGGCGGCTGATGAGCGGCAATACGTTGAGCGTGCCGCGCGTGGTGCCGGTGCGCACCTCGACCAGCTTCAAGGGTGACGACTGGATCGGTTTAAAGATGCGCGACGTGTCGGTGGTGCGCGGCATCGGCGTACTGCCGATCTTCGCCGGCCTGATCGGCCTATTGCTGCTGGTCGGCTCGCTGGCGGCAACCTGGGCAAGAGAAGGCCGCTAAGTCGTCTCCCAATCGGGCCGGATCATGCCGGTGACGCCGTCGAAGGCGCCTTTCGTCAATTCCGCCACCAGGAGCCGCGCCGGATCGACCGGGCCCGGCAGTTTCACCTGGCCTTTCGGGATGCGCTTGAAACCGCTCTTGCCGTAGAACGGTTCGTCGCCCACCAGCACCACCAATTTGTGTCCCGCCGCCTTCGCCGCCTTGATGGCGCGCTCGATCAGCGCGCCGCCGACGCCGTGCTCGCGAAACGGCGGCTCGACCGTGAGCGGCCCCAACAGCAGCGCCGGCGTATCGCCGATACAGATCGGCGTCAGCCGCACCGAGCCGACCAGCAACGTGCCGATGCGCGCGGTGAACGAGAGCGCAAGCACGTGGCCGCGGCCCTCGCGCACGCGATAGGCGCTACGCGCATAGCGGCCGGGCCCGAAGGTGCGCTCGTGCAGCCGCTCGATTGGCACCGCGTCGTCAGGCGTTTCCGACAGGATGGTCAGGGAAGGCTCGCCCATGAGCCGAGCCGATTAGCATCTGGGCCGATTCTGGTCCATCGCCGGTGGCGTTTTCGGCGCCAACCGCCTAAATGACTGGTGCGAAAACGGAGGATTTCGGAATGGGCCTTCTGGTCGATGGCGTTTGGCAGCAGGACGGCGTGCGCACCAAGGACGGGGAATTCATCCGTCCGACCACCCGGTACCACAACTGGGTGACGCCGGACGGCGCGCCGGGCGCTTCCGGCGAGGCCGGCTTTGCCGCCGAGAGCGGCCGCTATCACCTCTACGTCGCGCTGTCCTGCCCGTGGGCGCACCGCACCGTCATCTTCCGCAAGCTGAAAGGCCTGGAGAACGTCATTTCCATGTCGACCGTTTCGCCCGACATGCTCAAGGACGGCTGGACGTTCAATAAGGAAGAAGGCTCGACCGGCGACGCGGCCAACGGCAAGAGCAAGCTCTCCGAAATCTATCTGCTGGCCGATCCGAAATATACCGGCCGCGTCAGCGTGCCGGTGCTGTGGGACAAGAAACGCAAAACCATCGTCAACAACGAGTCGCCGGAAATCATCCGCATGTTCAACTCGGCGTTCGACGCTTTGACCAATATCCACACCGATTACTATCCGGAGGAATTGCGCAGCGAGATCGACCGGGTCAACGAGCAGGTCTATGCAAACGTCAACAACGGCGTCTACCGCGCGGGCTTTGCCACATCGCAGGCGGCTTACGAGCAGGCGTTCCGCGGCGTATTCGACACGCTCGATGACTTGGAGCAGCGCCTTTCCCAACACCGTTATCTTGTCGGCAACACGATCACTGAGGCCGATTGGCGACTGTTCTGCACGCTGATCCGTTTCGACGCCGTCTATTATTCGCACTTCAAGTGCAACTGGCGGCACATCTACGAATATCCCAACCTGTCGAACTACGTGCGCGATCTCTACCAGCAGCCGGGCGTGGCCGAGACGGTCAGCCTGGCGCAGATCAAGCGGCACTACTACGGCAGCCAGAGACAAGTGAACCCGACCGGGATCGTCCCGGTCGGGCCGCAGCTCGACTTCGCCGCGCCGCACGATCGGGCGCGGCTCGCCTAAACAACGCGGCCGTGATCAGCCGCCGATGTCTTTCTTCTTCTGCAGATATTCCTCGCGCTTGATCTCGCCGCGGGCGTAGCGTTCCTCCAGCACGTCGAGGCCGACGGAGCGCCGCGGCGGCAAGTGATGGTGCGCGCCGGGTCCGGCAAGCGAACGCACCAGCCAGACGACGAGCGCGACGATGGCGATCAATATGACGACCCAGACGATCAAGTGGAGCGGGCCATGGCCGTAGCCGTAGCCGCCCATCATGCCCCATTGCGGTCCGTATCCGTATCCCATGGTCATTGCTCCGGTTGCACGAAACCGTTGTGACGGTTGAAATCGAGGCGCTGAACCAGCGCGTCCTTATCCTTGGTGACGATATCCGCCACGATGGTGTCGGCGTCCTTTTCCTTCACCTCGCCGACCTTCACGTTCGGATTGCGGATCATCTGCTGGAGATAGTTTTTGACCTGGTCGGTGGTCAGCTTCATGTCACCCCGATTGCCGTAATAGCCGGGGCCGTAGCCGCCCATCATGCCGGGTCCGTAACCGCCGCCATAACCGCGCATCATGTAGCCGGGGCCGTAGCCGCCGCCGTAACCCATCATGCCGGGACCGTAGCCGGGGCCCATCATGTAGCCGGGGCCATAGCCATAACCGCCCATCATGCCGTAGCCCGGCCCGTAGCCGCCCCCCATCATGCCGGGGCCGTAGCCGTAGGGCTGCGCCGTGGCGGGACCGGTCAGGCCGACGGCCACGACTGCGATGGCTGCGGCAGCAGCGCCGTAACGAAGACTGCACATAGCGGAACTCCTTGGCTTTGCGCCCCCAGCGATTGCAGAAACGCGCCCGATTTGGCTTCTAGCTGAACGCGACGCGAACCATATTGATCCGGGTCAAAGGGTGCCGACCCCAAAGGGGGGCGGCGAAATCAAGCTTTAGTGAACTGCCAATGCGCGCACCGACGCGCAAGCTCACCACACTTCGCTGACCGCCGCGCCGCCCAGCACCTCGGCAATGCGCGCGCGGGTTCCGCGGCCGGTATCCGGCGGCAACGCGTCGGGCGCGAAGAATCCGTGCGCGATGATCTCGCGGTTGGGCCGCGGGCTTCCGTTCTGGGTAAATTCGCGCACCACGAACAGCACCACGTGATCGCGCCGCGATATTCGCTTGTTGAAAAAGATCCCGTGCAGCCGCGGCGCGCCCGTCATCCGGATATTGCCCTCCTCGGCAAGCTCGCGCGCCAGCGCCTCATGCACGGTCTCGCCGCTCTCCACCCCGCCGCCCGGCAGGTGCCAGCCGTCCACATAGGAATGCTTAATCAGGAAGATGCGGCCCTTGCCGTCGATCACCACGGCGCGGGCGCCGAGCGTGGCGCCGCGTGAAAATCGCCAGTAGAAATGCATCAGCGGCCGGATCAGCGGCTCAAGCGCCCGTCGTAGATGTGGCCTTTGCTCAGTCGGGTCCATTGGCGCCGTTCTCTATGACATTGCGAGCCGAAGCAATGGGTTATCCGCGGCAGCAACGCAGGGCGCCAAAGTGGACCTGCCCGCTTTGGAGCCTCTAATATAGGGATCAAGCGGCCCGCCAGTGACCGAAAGGATTATGCGTGAAAAATTTTTCCGACCTCACCGAGCAGGAAGTGCTGGCGCTCGCCATCACCAACGAGGAAGAGGACAGCCGCATCTACCGCGGCTTCGCCGAAGGATTGCGCGAGCAGTTCCCGGCCTCCGCCAAGGTGTTCGACGAGATGGCGGAAGAGGAGGTGCACCACCGCACTATGCTCTACGATCTCTACCGGCAGAAGTTCGGCGAATACCTGCCGCTGATCCGCCGCCAGGACGTAAAGGGCTTTCTGCACCCCAAGCAGCCCTTATGGCTGACGCGGCCGCTCGGGTTGGAAGAGGTGCGCAAATTCGCCGAGAACATGGAATACGAGGCCGAGCGCTACTACCGCAAAGCGGCGGAGAACGCGCGCGACGCTTCCGTGCGCGAACTGCTGATCAAGCTTGCCGAAGCGGAGGCCGACCACGAGCATCTGGCCGGCAAGCTGCAAAAGGCAATCCTCACCACGGGCGCGCGCGAGGTCGAGGACGAAACCGCGCGGCGCATGTTCCTGCTGCAATACGTGCAGCCGGGCTTGGCCGGCCTGATGGACGGCTCGGTGTCGACGCTGGCGCCGCTGTTCGCCGCCGCCTTTGCCACCCACAATACCTGGGCGACCTTTCTGGTCGGGCTTGCCGCCTCGATCGGCGCCGGCATTTCCATGGGCTTTGCCGAGGCGCTCTCCGACGACGGCTCGCTCACCGGCCGCGGCGCACCCTGGCTGCGCGGCTTGGTCTGCGGCCTGATGACCGCGGTCGGCGGCCTCGGCCACACGCTGCCCTACCTCATTCCGCATTTCTATACGGCCACCGGAGTATCGATCGCTGTGGTCGCGGTCGAGTTGGCGGCGATCGCCTGGATCCGCACCCATTTCATGGACACGCCGTTTTTACAGGCGGCGTTCCAGGTGGTGGTCGGCGGCGTGCTGGTGTTCATCGCCGGGATATTGATCGGGAGCGCGTGAGGAATTCTGTCGTCACCGGGCTTGTCCCGGTGACCCCGATTAGGTTGGCACCATGCCCTCCTAAGCGAGATTGCCGGGACAAGCCCGGCAATGACATGCTTTACGGTGCCTATGCCCTTCACCCTCGCCCATCTCTCCGACCCGCATCTGGCGCCGCTGCCGGCACCGCATTGGACCGAGCTCATCAACAAGCGCGTCACCGGCTACATCAACTGGCGGCGCAACCGCCGCTTCATCCATGACGCCAGCGTGCTGGCGAAGATCGTCGCCGACCTGAAGGCCGAGAGGCCCGACCACATCGCCTGCACCGGCGACCTCGCCAATATCGCCTTGCCGGACGAGTTCACGCGCGGCCGCATCTGGCTGGAAAGACTGGGCGATCCGCAACAGGTGAGCCTGGTGCCAGGAAATCACGACGCTTATGTGCGCGGCGCACTGGTTGAGGCGTCACATGCCTGGGCGCCCTATATGTTCGGCGATGAAGCGGCGGGTTTCCCCTATTTGCGGCGGCGCGGGCCACTGGCGCTGATCGGGCTTTCGAGCGCGGCGCCGACCGCCTGGGGCATGGCGAGCGGGCGGCTGGGTGGCACGCAGCTCACCGCGCTTGCGCGCATACTTTCGGCGCTTAAGCGCGAGAATCTGTTCCGCGTGGTGCTGATCCATCATCCGCCGGTGAGTAAGGCGAAGCGTCACAAATTATTGCGCGACGCCGGCGCGTTCATGCGCGTGATCGCCGAGCACGGCGCCGATCTGCTGCTGCACGGCCATGATCATCTCGCCATGCTGAATTGGCTGAAAGGACCGGACGGCAGCCGCGTGCCGGCGGTCGGCGTGCCGTCGGCCTCGGCCGCGCCGGGCACGCCCAGAAACGCCGCCGGCTATAATCTCTACGCAATCGACGGAGCGCCGGGCGTCTGGCGTTGTGAAATGATTTCGCGCGGCATGGCGCCGAACGGCGAGATCGCAGAAACAAAACGTATGAAGCTCGCTTAAGGACTCGGCCTGTTGAGCAAGGCCAGCACGAACAGCGCGCCGACGCCGATGATCACCCCGTAGATGAAGCTGCGGATGGCGCGCAAGCGGCCGCGGCGCCGCTCGTGCTCCACCATCTTCTGCGCCGTGGCCTGCCCGAACGGCGTGTCGTCGGCGAGCG